>CANQQG010000014.1 GCA_947625875.1 uncultured Lachnospiraceae bacterium | reverse complement strand
TTTTTGCTGCTGCCAAATTTTTTCTTTAACGCCCGTTCTACCGGCAAGATGGAAAAAATCAAAACCATGCATTCCAATGTCGCGGTCACTGCTCCGTAAGAGCCGATGGCGTCGCTGCTTTTCCCCATAACGGGCAGCATCGCAAGCAGCGACAGAGGGAGCATTATGCAGCCCGCCCGCTGCCAGAGCCTTCCGCAGGCCGCCTGTGCAAAATCCCATGTTTCCTGGTTTTGCATAGAACGTTTCGTGCGGTATCCATACGCCATGTTAATGCTCTTTGGCGGATGATGCAGCATGAGCCGCCCGAATATGAGCATCAGCGCAGGAATCAGGAGATTGCAGCATGTCATAAAAATCCAGAATCCCATAATCATTCCCCTTCCTTTTTCAAATATTTTTTGTTTAAATGCTCGTGGCAGACCATCATGCCGACGCAGCCGCCGACGCATTCCGCCATCATACAGATCCATGCGGCCGTTTCGCCAAAGGGCATTCCCGCGAAAAAGGAAGCCGGTATGCCGACGCCGTACAGGATCCACATTCCGCCATGCCTTTTATTGTATGCCGGAATATCCCGCACCTGTTTTTCGTCAGGCGGCTTTATGCCGGTCCAGAACCCGACAGGATTTTTGCTGCGGCATTGTATGACTCCAAGTATGACAAAGACCAGCATACAGATAAACAGTATAACGACCGTAATAATTGTTCCTGCCATATCTTCCGCGCTCCTTTCTAACGCATATACAGCCCCGTCAGTTTCAGATCGGCGTCATAAGTCAGGCGGTAGGTTACGGTGACGTGTTCATAGACTGCCGTAATCTCACCGACTGCAAAATGCCTCCCAAACTGTGACAGCTCCGTCAGATAACATTTGCCAAAAGATTTCCGTTCGCCCCAGTTTTCTGAGAGCTGTTTTTTGGCGGAGGATAATCTGGCGTCGGTTAAAACAGGCTGCATTTTTGGAGCGGCGCGTTCCTGCAGGGCGGCATAACTGCCCGCGTCTAAAAGGGCAACCGTTTCTTTCATGCAGGCCTCCACAGCGTCTTTTTGGAAATACGCGCTCTTTTCGATTGGAGTTGATTTTGGCAGATACAGGGAAACGCCTGCGGCCAGCAGCGCGAGGACAGCTGCGGTCGAAACAAAAATTTTCAGCCGCTTTGCGCGCCGGTATTTTTTCCGCTCCGCTTCGGAAATGTCTTCATTAAAACTTTCGGCGATTTCTGAAGCGGAGCCCATTTGCTGGATGACGTCATCCAAAGTCCGTCCCTGCGCCGTCTGGACGCTGATGTCGGACAAAAGCTGCTGCCGGATTTCCTGCCGGCGGTTTTTACCGCATTGGATCTTTTTTACGATCGCGTTGACATATTGTTCAGCTGTCATGTTTTTGTCCCTCCAAAATTCCTGAAACGCCGTCCGTTATGTTCTGCCAGGCGGCTTCCATTTCCGCGAGCGCCTGTCTGCCGGAATCTGTAATTTCATAATATTTCCGCGGCGCCTGCTTTCCCTCCGCCGCGCTCCACTTGCACACGACCAGATTTTCATCTTCGAGGCGGTATAAAACAGGATAAAGCGTACCGTCTTTTAACAGAAAAGTCCCGCCGCTTTTTTCTTTAAGCTCCTGTATAATGAGATATCCGTATTTGGATTCCTCCGTAAGCAGCTTTAAGACGAGCATATCCAGGACGCCTTTTTTCATTTGCCTTTCATATTTGTCTTTCATAAACAGCGCCTCATATACTTTGTATTGCTAAGTACATTGTAAAACATAGATAATGAAAAGTCAACCGGAAAATTTCAGAATCGGATTGACAAAAAATGACTATCGTGATAGTATACAAGGTGAATACTATTGCAATAGTCATTCTTGCATGCAAAGGAGTCATATCATGGACATGAAATTATTTGATTCGGAACTGAAAGTAATGGAAGTTTTATGGAAAGAAGGAGGTGATCTGCCGGCCGGCGCGATTGCAAAGGCCTTGCAGGAGGAAACCGGCTGGAACCGGAATACGACGTATACGGTAATCAAAAAGTGTATTGCGAAAGGCGCGATTTTAAGGAGCGATCCCAAATTTATCTGCCATGCGCTGGTGACGCGGCAGGAGGTGCAGAGCTATGAAACCGATGAGCTGATTGATAAGATGTTTGACGGCTCGAAGCAAAAGTTTTTTGCGGCGTTTTTAGCGGACAACAGCCTGACCGGCGAAGAAATCCGGGAATTAAAGAAACTGGCGTCAGAACTGCCTGATAAGGGAAGTGAGTGAAACATATGACATTATTGGAAATGGATATTTCTGCTGGCGTATTAATTGCGCTGCTGCTTATTTTGCGGTTTTTTGCGCTGGAAAAGCTGCCGAAACGAATGTTCGCCGCGCTGTGGATGCCCGGTATTGGTTCCCGTTGACGGGCAGTCCGTTAAGAAATAATTACCAATTATATTTTTCAGATATTTATCCATACTAACAACAGATAACAGAGATTGAATCATCTGCTATCCAAGATTAAGATAAAATGTATGGAGGTAGAAACAAATGCCAGGTAGTTCAAATTCAAACAGCTCAAATTCCAGCATGGCAGTGCCGGAAGCGAAGGATGCAATGAAGCAGTTCAAAGAAGAGGTGGCGTCTGAATTAGGCGTAAACTTAAAGGACGGATACAATGGCGACCTGACGTCACGCGAGGCGGGCTCAATCGGCGGCGAGATGGTAAAAAAAATGATTATGAGACAGGAAGAGCAGATGAGCGGCAAATAATCATTTTTATAAAACAGGCTCTGGCGTAAAAAAGCGTCAGGGCCTGTTTTTTGCTGCGACGCATAAAAATAAAAAAAATACTGGTAATTTAATATGCACTGTGGTATAATCTGTAAATGACTGTAAATAGCGGAGAAAGCGTAACTATAGGCATACATGAAAAGTGAACAGGAGGACGCGGCACGAATAGTTACGGATATTTAACTGGCCGGAATTGAAAGTGGAAAATATGTCATATCTCAATAAATTAAGGAACAGTTAAGACTCACAGGAGCGATATTAAGGAGGAAATAATAACAATGAGCGTACAGGTCGAAAATCTGGAAAAAAACATGGCGAAGCTTACCGTTACAGTTTCTGCAGATAAGTTAGAGAAGGCAATACAGGCTGCATATGAGAGACAGAAAGGCAGGATCAGGCTTCCTGGATTCCGCGTGGGCAAAGTCCCGAGAAAAATGCTGGAAAAAGCGTATGGCGTGGAGATTTTTTACGAAGATGCGGCAAATGCATTGATCAACCAGGAATATCCGGATGCGATGGAAGAGAGCGGCCTTGATATCGTATCCCGCCCGAATATTGACATAGAGCAGATCGAATCGGGAAAAGAGTTTATCTTTACGGCGGAAGTTGCGGTCAGGCCGGAAGTAAAGCTTGGCGAATACAAGGGCGTCGCTGTGACGAAGATTGATACCGGAGTGACAGATGAGGAAGTGGACGCCGAGATTGAAAATACAAGGAATATGCAGTCCCGTACGGTAGAAGTGACAGACCGGCCGATACAGGAAGGCGACACTGCGGTGATTGATTTTGAAGGTTTTGTGGACGGTGTGCCGTTTGAAGGCGGAAAGGGCGAAAATCATCCGCTGGAGATCGGTTCCCATTCATTTATCGATACATTTGAGGAACAGCTGGTCGGCAAAAATGCAGAGGACGAAGTAGACGTCAACGTCACATTCCCGGAGCAGTACCACGCGGAAGAGCTGGCGGGAAAACCGGCGGTATTTAAAGTAAAGATCCATGAGATCCGCGCAAAAGAGCTCCCGGAGCTGGATGATGAATTTGCATCTCTGGTATCTGAGTTTGAAACGCTGGCGGAATATAAAGAAGACTTAAAGAAAAAACTTGCGGAGCGCAAAGAAGAGACGGCAAAGCGGACAAAAGAAGAAGAAGCTGTGCAGAAGATCGTAGAAAAGTCGGAGATGGAAATTCCGGAACCGATGATCGATATGCAGTGCGAAAATATGGCGCGTGATTTTGAAGCCCGCCTGATGCAGCAGGGCCTGAGCATGGAACAGTATATGCAGTTCTCCGGCATGACAATGGAGAAATTGTTAGAGCAGATGCGCCCGGATGCGGAAAAGCGCATTAAAAACAGCCTTGTTCTGGAAGAAATCGTAAAAGCGGAAAATATCGAAGCCAGCGAAGACGATGTGGAAGCGGAACTTGCAAAAATGGCGGAAAACTATGGCATGGATGCGGATAAGCTGAAAGAGCAGATGGGCGAGAGCGAGAGGGAATCCATTAAGAAAGAGCTGTCTTTACAGAAAGCGGTAGAGTTCGTCATGGAACATGCCGAAGAACAGGAAAAGAGCGATTCAGAAGAAGCGTAAAAACGGTTTATGGAGTGAAGCCCCGTAGCATATTTCAATTGCAAAAAGCTGCGGGGCATTCTGATATGGAGGGATTAGAATGAGTTTGGTGCCTTATGTCATTGAGCAGACAAGCAGGGGAGAGCGCAGCTATGATATATATTCCCGGCTGTTAAAAGACAGGATCATATTTTTGGGCGAGGAAGTCAATGAAACGACAGCGAGCCTGACGGTTGCCCAGCTGTTGTTTTTGGAGTCAGAGGATCCGGGAAAGGATATCCATCTTTATATCAATTCTCCGGGCGGCATGGTCACAGCGGGGCTTGCGATCTATGATACCATGCAGTATATTAAATGTGACGTGTCGACAATCTGTATCGGCATGGCGGCGAGCATGGGCGCGTTCCTGCTCGCGGGCGGCACGAAGGGAAAGCGCATGGCGCTCCCGAATGCGGAGATCATGATCCATCAGCCGTCAGGCGGCGCAAAAGGGCAGGCGACAGAGATCCAGATCGCAGCGGAAAATATTTTAAAGACGAAGAAAAAGTTAAACGAGATACTTGCCGCCAATACCGGCAAACCATATGACGTGGTTGCGCAGGATACGGAGCGCGACCATTATATGGATGCGCAGGAGGCTCTGGAATACGGGCTGATTGACAGCATAGTTGCAAATCGTGAAAAAGAGTAGAACAAAGAGGGGTGAAACGATGGCGGGCAAAAACAGCGAAGGCAAAGTAAGGTGCTCATTTTGCGGGAAACCGCAGGAGCAGGTACGGAAGCTGATTGCCGGACCAAATGGGGCATTTATCTGTGATGAGTGCGTAGACATCTGTTCTGAGATAATTGAAGAGGAATTTGAGCAGGACGCGGATGATTTTCAGGCGGAAAGCCCTTTTGAAATAAATCTCCAGAAGCCGGAAAAGCTGAAATCATTTCTGGATGAATATGTGATCGGGCAGGATGATGCGAAAAAAGTGCTGTCCGTTGCCGTCTATAACCATTATAAGAGGATACTTGCGGATATTTCAGAGGATGATGTGGAGCTGCAAAAGAGCAATATTCTTATGATTGGCCCGACCGGTTCGGGAAAGACCTATCTTGCGCAGACGCTGGCAAAAATATTGAATGTGCCGTTTGCGATCGCCGATGCAACCACCCTGACAGAGGCCGGGTATGTCGGCGAAGATGTGGAGAATATTTTGCTGAAGCTGATCCAGGCTGCGGATTATGATATAGAACGCGCGCAGTGCGGCATTATTTATATTGATGAGATTGACAAGATCACGAAAAAATCAGAAAATGTGTCCATTACGCGCGATGTGTCAGGCGAGGGCGTACAGCAGGCGCTGTTAAAAATACTGGAAGGCACGAACGCATCTGTCCCACCGCAGGGCGGCAGGAAGCATCCGCAGCAGGAGCTGATCCAGATTGACACGACCAACATCCTGTTTATCTGCGCGGGCGCTTTTGACGGTCTGGAAAAGATCATTGAGACGCGGATGGATCAGAAGTCCATTGGCTTCAATGCGGAGATCTCCGGTATTTCGGAGCGGAATATCGGCGAGGCGCTGAAACTGACAATGCCGCAGGATCTGGTAAAATTCGGGCTGATTCCGGAATTTGTAGGGCGCGTTCCGGTCATGGTGTCGCTGGATCTGCTGGATTTGGAGGCATTGAAGCGGATTTTGCAGGAGCCGAGAAATTCCCTGATCAAACAGTATTGCAAACTGTTTGAACTGGATGGAATTGAGCTGGCGTTTGAAGAGGATGCGATCCAGGCGATCGCGGAAATGTCCCTGGAGAGAAAAACAGGGGCAAGGGGACTGCGCGCCATTATGGAAAATACGCTGATGGATCTGATGTACCGGATCCCGTCGGATGAGACGATAGCGAGATGTACAGTTACAAGAGAAGCGGTGGAACACACAGGCGAACCGCTGATTGAGTATAAGAGCGCCTGAAAACGGAAACATGGTGGAGCGAAAAGAGCTGGCACGCGGTGGTATGCGGGGCAGCTCTTTTATACGCATGTTTTGGCGTTCTGATTGTTTTAAAGATTATTGGACACAGTTGTTCATAAGATAATAGAAAAGCGAAGGAACAGTTATGGGTGAAAGTGAATTAACACAAATAATGCCGGCAGTTCCGCTCCGCGGGCTGGTCGTGCTTCCGGGCATGATCGTCCATTTTGACATCAGCAGGCAGCAGTCCGTCCGCGCGGTGGAAGAGGCCATGATCAAAGATGAGAAAATATTTTTGGTAACGGTAAAAAATAATGAGGCGGAGACGCCGGGAAAAGACGACCTTTATCCGGTCGGCGTCATTGCGGCGATCAAGCAGCTGATCAAAATGCCGAATAATATCGTGCGTGTGCTGGCGGAAGGCATAGAGCGCGCAGGCCTGGAAGAACTTCTGGACAATGCGGAGTATCTGGAAATGAAAGTGACCCGTTTTGATGAAGAGGCGGTCGGGGAGATTCCACAGCAGGCATATGAAGCCATGCTGATGAGCATGAAAGAAAATATACGCAAATACAGCGGCATGAATCCGCGCGCAGGCAGGGAGTTTGTGCGCCAGGCCGAAGAATTTCAGGATGTGCAGGCGCTGATTGATTTTGCCGTAAACAGTATGCCGCTGCACTATACGCAGAAGCAGAAGGCGCTGGAGACGGTCAATCTGGCGCAGCGTTACGAGGTATTCATGTCGATTCTTTTGAACGAAATAGAAGTCATGTCGATCAAAAATGATTTCCAGAGGAAATTAAAGGACGCGGTGGACAAAAACCAGAAAGACTATATCCTGCGCGAGCAGATGCGGCTGATCCGCGAGGAACTCGGGGAAACGAACACCGATTCGGACATTGAGAAATTTAGGGCAAGGACGGACCAGCTCGAGGCGGATCAGGAGATCAAAGAACGTCTGTATGAAGAGATCGAGCGTTTTAAAAACCTGCCGGTCAGTTCATCGGAGAGCGCGGTTATCCGCGGCTATATTGAGACGCTGCTGGATCTGCCATGGAATAAAAGTTCAAAGGACAATAAGGATATTTCCAATGCGGAGCGCATTTTAAATGAAGACCACTACGGGCTGGAAAAGGTAAAGGAGCGGATGCTGGAATTTCTTGCCGTCCGCAATCTCACGAGCAAGGGAGACAGTCCGATCATCTGCCTGGTCGGACCGCCCGGGACGGGAAAAACGAGCATTGCAAAATCAGTTGCCGCCGCGCTTGATAAAAAATATATCAGGATTTGTCTGGGCGGCGTGCGCGACGAAGCGGAGATACGCGGACACAGGAAGACGTATGTGGGCGCGATGCCGGGGCGCATTATTGCAGGGCTGAAAAGCGCGGGCGTGAACAATCCGCTTATGCTGTTGGATGAGATCGATAAGATGAGCGGCGATTTCAGGGGCGATCCGGCATCCGCATTGCTGGAAGTGCTTGACAGCGAGCAGAACAGTAAATTCCGCGACCACTACGTGGAAGCGCCGGTGGATCTGTCGGAGGCGCTGTTTATCGCAACGGCAAATGACGCTTCGAATATTCCGCGCCCGCTGCTTGACCGCATGGAATTGATCGAAGTGTCCGGCTATACGGCGAATGAAAAGCTGCATATCGCAAAACGGCATCTGGTCGGCAAGCAGATGAAGAAAAACGGCATCCGGGAAGGGCAGCTCTCGTTTAGCGATAAAGCGCTCGCCCGCATAATCAGCGGCTATACGAGGGAGGCGGGCGTGCGGAGCCTGGAGAGGCGCATTGGCGCGGTGTGCAGGAAAGCGGCAAGAGAAATTTATGAAAAGAAAAAGGAAAGCGTCCGCATAACAGGGAGCAATCTGGAGAAATATCTGGGCATTGCCCGTTATACGGAGGACGGCATTAATGAAAAGGACGAAGTCGGCATTGTGCGCGGGCTGGCATGGACGAGCGTGGGCGGCGTCACGCTTGAGGTCGAGGTCAATACGATGCCGGGCAAAGGCGAGATGAAGCTGACCGGAAAGCTCGGCGACGTGATGAAGGAATCCGCCATGGCTGCATTGAGCTGTGTGCGCGCTTTAAGCGAAGAGTACAGGATCGCGGATGATTATTTTGCAAAGCACGATATCCATATCCATATCCCGGAGGGCGCGACGCCAAAAGACGGGCCGTCCGCCGGAATAACAATGGCGACTGCGCTGTTATCTGCGGTTACGGGTATCGCAGTGCGCGCGGATGTGGCAATGACAGGGGAGATCACGCTGCGGGGCAGGGTGCTTCCGATCGGCGGCCTGAAAGAAAAACTACTTGCGGCAAAGACAGCGGGGATCCGCGTGGTGTGCATCCCGAAAAAAAATAAGAAAGATCTGTCTGAAATTGATGCAGAGATCACAAAGGGCATGAAGGTCGTGCCGGTGGGGCAGCTGAAGGAGGTTTTGCGTATCGCGCTTGTTTCCTAAGTTTGGTGCGGTCACTGTCCGCCGGAGGATTTGCCGGACGGCGTCTGATATTTCTAAGGGAAAGCCGAACGTCTGGCGAATGTGTGCGCCGGAATACAGAACAGGAGATAGAAAATGGTAATTAAAAATGTGGAACTTGAAATTGTATGCGGGATAACGAGCAAAGTGCCGGATAACCGGCTGCCGGAGGTCGCGTTTGCGGGAAAGTCAAATGTAGGGAAGTCCTCGCTGATCAATACGCTGATGAACCGGAAATCCCTGGCGCGGATCTCTTCAAAGCCGGGGAAGACGCAGACGATTAATTTTTATAATATTAATCAGGCGATGTATCTGGTTGACCTGCCGGGATATGGGTATGCGAATGTGCCGGAGTCGGAGCGCGCGAAGTGGGGCAAGATGGTCGAGCGTTATCTCCATAAGTCAAAACAGTTAAAGGCGGTATTTCTGCTGGTGGATATCCGCCACCGGCCGTCCGCGAACGACAGGCAGATGTATGACTGGATCGTCTACCAGGGATACCGGCCGATCGTGGTCGCGACCAAACATGATAAGCTGAAAAAAAGCCAGGTGCAAAAATGCCTGCAGGAAGTAAGGGACGGACTGGGAATGAAAGCGGAGGATATCCTGATTCCGTTTTCCGCACAGACGAGGCTGGGAAAAGAAGAGATCTGGCAAATGGTGGATGGCCTGATCGGATGGGAGGAGCCGGAAAAAAAGAAGCCGGAAGGCGGAGGCGGCAATGCGAAATAAATATGTGTTTGTAACGGTTATGCTGCTTTCCCTGCTTTTGACAGGGAGCCTGCTGACGGGCGCGTATGTCCGTTATGAACGGCAGGGGGCGGGGGAGCGGCAGTTTCGTGTCGTCACGTCTTTTTATCCGATGTATATCGCGGCGCTCAACATTACAGGCGGCTGCAGCGGCGTATCGCTGGAAAATCTGAGCGAGCCGCAGACGGGATGCCTGCATGACTATCAGCTTACGGCCGCCGATATGAAAAAACTCTCCCGCGCGGACGTATTTGTGGTAAACGGCGGCGGGATCGAGAGCTTTTTATCCGACGTCGGCAGCCAGTATCCGTCGCTTGCGGTCGTCAATGCATGTGAACGTATTGATCTGCCGGACGATAATGCGCATGCATGGATGAGCATTCCGGATTATATGGTTCAGGTACAGACGATTGCGGATGCGCTTGCGGAACTGGATGCGGCGAATGCGCGGCAGTATCAGGATAATTGCGGCGCATATCTGGCCCGTCTGCGGGAACTGCTGCAAAAACAGCGGCAGATATTGCCGTCTGCAGCGGGTGTGAACGGCGTGATCCTTTTTCATGAAGCGTTCGCTTATGTGGCGGAAGATCTGGGGCTTACGGTTGCCGGCACGCTTGATCTGGATGAGGAACGCCAGGTCAGCGCGGGCGAAACGGCGGACGTGATCCGGCTGGTGAAAGAGGATGGCGTTCGGCTGATTCTGGCGGAGGAGCTTTATGGGAAAGAGATGTGTGATGCCATACAGGCGGAAACGGACGCAGAAGCGGTCTATCTGGATACCTGTACGCGCGGCAGTTATGAAGCGGACAGTTATTTAAAAGCGATGGAGCATAACCTGGATCTTTTGGAGGAAGCTTTTTCGCAGTAAGGAGGAGAATGTGCGCAAATTGGTCAGGCCCTGCGGGCTGCATTGTATCCGCGTACAACATCTGGGCGTAAAAATGGGAGAGCAGGAGATCCTTACGGATATTAACCTGCATATCCACTGCGGGACGCTGAATGCGGTCATTGGAAAAAACGGCGCCGGGAAATCGACCCTGATCAGGGCGATGCTCGGCGAGATCCCGCATACCGGAAAAATTGAATTTAAGGACCGCGAAGACGGGCGTATACGGAAGCTGCGCATGGGATATGTGCCGCAGGCGCTGAATATCGAAAAGCAGACGCCGGTCAGCGTTTATGATTTAATCGCGGGTTATGCGTCGAATTATCCGGTGTTCCTTCCCAAAAAGAGAAAGCTGTACGGGGAGATCAGAGAGAGCCTGCGGGTATTTGAGGCGGAGCATCTGATCGACCAGCAGGTATGCAGGCTTTCCGGCGGGGAGCTGCAGCGTGTGCTGCTGTCCCTGGCGGTGATGGATGAGCCGAACCTGCTGCTGCTCGATGAACCTGTTTCCGGCATAGATAAAAACGGCATGGATCTGTTTTACCGCCTGATCACGCGGTTAAAAGAGCATTTTGACCTTGCGGCTATCCTGATCTCCCATGACCTGGATTATGTAAAAAAATATGCCGACCATGTGATCCTGCTTGATAAAACGATCCTGATACAGGGAACCGCAAAAAAGGTATATCAGAGCGATGCGTTTGCACAGGTATTTGGAAAGATGGAGGTGTAAGGGAAATGAGTCTTTTTACCGAATGGCTGCAGTACGGGTTTATGCGCAATGCGTTTGTGGCCATGTTGCTCATTACGCCTTTGTTTGGCATTCTGGGGACGATGATCGTAAACCGTAAAATGGCCTTTTTTTCGGATGCGCTGGGACATTCCGCGCTGACGGGGATTGCGGTCGGCGTTGTATGCGGCATTCGGGATACCGACGTCTCGATGCTGCTGTTTGCCGTTGTCTTTGCGCTGCTGCTGAATAAGATCAGCAGCACGAATACGGCGGCGACAGATACGGTGATCTCTGTTTTTTCGAGCGGCAGCATTGCGGTTGGGCTTGCCATTTTGTCAAAAGGCGGCAATTTCAGCAAATATTCGAGCCTGCTCGTGGGCGACGTGCTGAGCATTACCCCAAAAGAAATCCGGTATCTGGCGGCGGTTCTTATCGTTACGGCATTGTTCTGGCTGCTTGGATTTAACCGCCTGCATGCGCTGAGCATCCACCGGACGCTTGCGGTCAGCCGCCATATTCCGGTGCGGTTTATGGAAAACCTTTTTGCGGTCCTGGTGGCGTTTATTGTCATGCTTTCGATTAAGTGGGTAGGCATTTTGCTGATCAATGCGCTGCTGATCCTGCCTGCCGCCGCTGCCAGGAACATTTCTGAAAATATGCGGGAGTATCATTTGTTTTCTGTTATATTTTCTGTGTTTTCCGGTATTTTCGGGCTGCTGGTCTCATATTTTACAAATGTGGCGACGGGGCCGATGATCGTGATCATCGCATCGGTGATATTTTTCTGCACATATTGTTACAGCTTGGCGGTGCGTCGGTAAGTGGAAGTATTTGCGATACGCAGTTTGTTTGAGTTGTTTGTTATTTTTGTTATATAGGCGGGGCATTATAGGACCTTCGCGATTCGAAGCAGTGTTTCCTGCTTTTCCTTTTTCATATCCTTGATGACATTCAGCAATTCTTTTTCGGTAACGGAAACAGGGGCGTGATATTCATTTTCTAACAGGTAATCCAGCGTAATATCCAATGCATTGCAAATCTGGACCAGCAGAGTAAGAGAAACTTTTACTTTGTTGGTTTCTATATTGCTGATGTGCGAAACATTTACATCCGTAATCTCGGCGAGCTTTTCCTGAGTCAGTTTTTTTTCTGTCCGCACTTCTTTTATCCGTTGTCCAATGAATGCAAAATCCAGCTGCTGCATCTGAATTCCCCCGTTTTTTATTTTCTTATTGTAATATTTGTATAGTTGCAGTATAATATTCTATAACTATAAAAAATATAGTAATAAACAAATTGTGATTGGTATAAAAAAGAATTTTTGCCATATGCCTGTATTGGATAAACGACGGTTTATTTTCTTATGCAAGATTCACAAAAAGCGGGTAAATTTTCTGCTTTGTGTAATGGCTGAAAAGAGAAATACGATTAATACGGAAATGGCTTGTAAAAAGCGTTCATGTTGCTGGTATTTGTATATGGTCGCTTAGAATGAAAATAATATAGACAAATTTTCGGTTTCATGTTATAACTGAAAAAAGAAGCATGAATAGTGCCAGAAAGAGACATATAGAAGCGCGAATGGAGCGAAAATATAAAAGCCGCTGTCATTGCGAGGGCTGGTAAAGAGGCAGAAATCGTAGTAAGAAGGTTCCAGGACTGCCCGCAGGGTGCAGCAGTAAAAGCATTACTTGCGGCGGCATAAGAACAATAAATATGGCACAAAAATATGTGCTGAAAATTTAAGGAGGAAGAAAATGGAAAAACAGATCAGAAAACTGCTTTGCATGGTCCTTACCGCGGCGCTATGTTTTACAGGCACTGTATTTACAGGAACGGGACAGGCACAGGCAAAAGCGAAAAAGGTTTACGCAACGCGCGCGGATGTGGTTACAGCGATCAATCAGCTGACCGGCGCTGCGAAGACGACAAAAAAGATCAAAAATGTAACAGATGTAAAGAAGACGGATCCTTATTATAAGGATATGGCGATCGCCATGCGCGCCGGTCTGATCCAGCCGACAAAGGCGGGGAAACTGGGACCTGAAATAAAAGCGACTTATAATTATGTATCGGTTATTTTGTCGAGGGTGACAGGGATTTCAAAGTCCGGCATTCTTGGCGGGAAAAAGGCGAATGCGCGTATGACAAAATCGCAGTTGCAGGCGTTTATAAATGCCAGAATCCCGAATGTGATCAGCCGGTCCACTTCAAAAGTAAAGACGGGGAATGTGATTGTCAACCGTCCGGGCGTAACGCTGAAAAATGTGACGGTCGATGGAAACCTGATTATCGGGGATGGCGTTGCGGATAAGGAAGTGACGCTGGAGAATGTAAAAGTGACAGGCGTAACGGTCATCCGCGGGGGTGGCAAAAACTCTGTCATTATTAAAGGGACTTCAAGTCTTTCTCAGATCATCCTGCGTCAGGTGTATAACGAAGTGAGCCTGAAAATACAGGGGGACGCGAAAGTTTCCATGATCTATATCAATGACGGCTCGAATGATGTGATGATCGTCGGGGCGGCTGGCAGCGTCGTTGTCGAAGGTTCAGACCTGAACGTGAATCTGAGCGGCGCAGATGTAAAGCGTGTATCCGTACAGAAGAGTGCCAAAAATGTTACAGTAAACGCTGATGAAAAGAGTGCGATTTCCAAGCTGGTGATCAGCGCGGACGGTGCAAAGATAACAGGCGCGGGAAAAGTGGATGCGGTGTCAGTCGCTGCGGAAAATACCGTAATCGATATGGCGAACCTTGACCCAGAGAATGTAACAGTAAAAGATGGCATAAAGAACACGGTTGTCAACGGGGAAATAAAAGAACCGGCAGGCGGACAGAATTCGGGCGATAGCAGTACGGGCGGTCAGAGCAGTGGCAGCGATTCCGGTAGTAGTACGAATGGCAGTAGCACAGGCGGTTCCGGTAGCAGTGCGGGTGGCAGCGTAGGCGGCAGCAGCACAGGCGGTTCTGGTAGCAGTGCGGGTGACAGCGCAGGCGGCAGCAGCACAGGCGGTTCTGGTAGCAGTGCGGGCGGCAGCAGCACAGGCGGTTCTGGTAGCAGTACGGGTGACAGCGCAGGCGGCAGCAGCACAAGCGGTTCTGGTAGCAGTGCGGGTGGCAGCACGGGCGGTTCCGGCAGCGGTGAAGGTGGCAGCGGCAGTGTTCCGCAGACTACATATCAAAGGGATGAACGTTTTGCGGAAGGGTATCCGAAGATAGAGATGAATCAGGAAACTAAGGAACTGAAGGTCATCTATAAATTGAAAGAGGGTGTGGCTTCTGAGGAGAAGCCTGCGGAGATTTATAATATTGTATCGGACGTAAATGTTGATTCGGATACGGACACAACAGCGGTGCTGCATGGGCATCTTGGTATTGCGGCGGAAAATCCACATGAGCCGGTAAGTGCATTGGATATTGATTATTTCAGGATTACGGATGCTCAGGAACATTCCGGTACATATTTTTTGTATTCCGGTTTGAATGAGGGAATTGTAATATATAGTGTGGTAAAGGATGCGGATGAGAAGCTTTCTTCCGTACCAACGAAAACAAAAGTGGATGGTGATATACAGCAGAGCTTTCTGGCACCATATCTGCGGTTTATATACCGTAATCAGGCAGGGGATAAGCTGTATGCTTATTGTGTCAAGAAATTTGATTTAAATTCAACGCCGGATGCAGAGTGCTTTACGGTACGTGATATAAAAGGCGTGACTGTGGCAACGGCATCTGCAGTTGCAGTAAAAGATGCCGTTCTTATGAATCATGGATTGGTTGAACTTACGCTGGAACCGGGACAGAAATTGACCGGTGAAGGACCGTATTATTTTTATTATCAGAAGCCGGAGAAAAATGCATTGCAGGATACGGCCAATATACCAAATCAGGTAAACAATATTTCTGGTCAGGAAATTTTGAGGGTGAAAGATGTTAATCCGACAAATCACTATGGTATTTCAGAAGACGGGCAGTGTGCGTATTTTGCGGTACCGGCGATTATTCCGAAAGGCAATACTGACATTTTTACGGCAGCAAAAAAACAGTTAGTAGTTGAGATTGATGGTCAGTCTTATAGTTTGACATCTGAAAAGATAAATACAGTAAAGCTTGTTTATGGTGTGGCACAGATGTATATAGAGATTAATTGTAAAGATTTGGGGTTGACAGGAACTGGGCATACCATTCTTGTGAAACCGACGGAGGGGGAAGAATTATATGATATGGCATTTGACCCGTGGCAGCCGGTAGAAATTGCTGATTTGGAGATATATGAAAAGCCCGTAGTTGTTTCGGCTTCATATTTTAAGAACCAGAAAAGGCTGGTGATGAATATAAATGATGGCAGTTTGGGCGGTAGGTCCAGTGGCTCTGCTTGTAATTTTGTTGTGCAGGTCGATGGAAAAGAGTGCCGTTTGCGTGGAAATTATGGTCATGACGATAGTGTTTTGAGTATTGAGACTGATAGTCTCAAGCACCTAAATCTGCCGGATGATTTTTCAGGTGAGATGAAGATTAAATACCAAGCAGAAGGGGGAGATTTTGTAGCAAACCCTCTGGAACAGCCAATGGACAGTACCGACTGGATTGATGTGGAAATTGTTGATTGATAGTTTCGGAAAACAGATCATGAATATCAGGAATTGAAGACCCTCGTCTGGACGCGTGAGCAGATCATAAATTCAGGATCGCCGTATGGATACTGGAAACAGCTATTCATACGGCGTTTTTGATGCGTAGACACATGTAAGGAAAATGACAGACTGTAGAATACGGTAAATTTCAAGTACAGATTTTGGCATTATAGCAACAAATTGCAGGATAAACTTATAAATATTGCAAAAATGTTAAGTGCTATGAGAAAAAGAATAGGGCAGTTTGTTCTTTTTTAGGTCGTATCTGGTATACTTGTTTTAGAATATATATATGATAAATGAATGGGAGAAGATATGGCGAAAAGGTCAGATCATTTGGAAGAATTGTACAATACGTTTAAGGAAGGCTGGATATTTGTTTATATTTTTCCTGGATTTTAGCTAAAATGGAGCATTGGATGTTCTTGAGAATTTCCAGGACAAACGCATGAGTAAATAAATTGTGAACATGCCTCTTTTCTGATAAAATATAAAGAAAAGGGGTGTGCTGTATGGAAGAATTATTACAATGGATGGAGTATATTGAGGATATACGTCAGGAGCAGAAAGTGCGCCATTTACTAAAGGACATTTTAGTGATTGTTCTTTTTGCAACATTGGCGAATGCGGACGACTGGGTGGAAATTGCCCTGTTTGCAGAAAATTATCAGGACTATTTAATAAAATACATTGAACTAAAAAATGGGTCTCCATCCCACATAGTGTCGGCATGGAGCAAAGAGGATGGATTCTGTTTTGGACAGAAAGCGGCGGAAGAAAAGAGCAATGAAATCACGGCAATATCGGAATTGTTGGAAAAGCTGCAGATTAAGGGGCAGATCGTGACGATAGACGCGATGGGAACGCAAAAGGGGATAGCGGAAAAAATACGTTACAAACGAGCAGACTATGCATTAGCCGTAAAAGGGAGTCAGGGCACGCTTTATGAAGGTCTGCGGGAATATTTTGGAGAGGAAGGTCTTCGCAGAAAAATCAGGGAAACAGGAGGCTATAAGAAAACGCAGGAAAAAGCACATGGACAGACAGAAACGCGTGAGCGTTACCAGACAGAAGACATAAAGCGGCTAAGCCAAAGGAAAGACTGGAAAGGGATAAAGAGAGCATCGAGATGGAAAAGAAAAGCTTGGAAAAAGCGGGGAAAAGCAGACGGAGTTCCGGTATTTTATAAGCAGCTTGCCGGAAGAAATAGAAACAATGAGCAGGACGGTGAGGGGACATTGGAGTGTGGAAAGCATGCATTAGCATTTGGATGTAACCTTTAGGGAAGACGTAAATACAACCATAGACAAAACAGCGGCACAGAACCAGAATATTATGAGGAAATGGCGCCTAAGCATATTAAAAATGGCAGAATTATCTACAAGGATGAAACGTTTATCAATGAGAAAGAAACGTTTTGTATTAGTTTAAGGCCAATTAAATTTCTTGAGGAGATTTTAAATTATTAAAAATAAAGAAAACGAATGCAAGGGTTGATGTAAGAATACATGCGTTTGTCGTGTTTGGTAGCAGAATCCAATAGACAAACTTGTCGGTTTGTGGTAAGCTGTTTATACAATGGTTTTGGGGAGTCAAAAACATATTTTTCGTATAAGGGCGAAGTGAGATCAGGTGATGGAATGAAATTTAAAAGAATAAATGTAGATACTGTGCGTTGCATTGTTTCCGAAACAGAATTAAATGAGAACGGGCTGCAGATGGATGATTTTCTGCAGAATGACGGAAAGACGGAGGAGTTCCTGCGGATGATCATATCCAGGGCGGAGGAAGAAGTCGGTTTCCACGTACAGGGCGGTCCATTATCCGTACAGGTGGCGGTGCTGCCGGAGCATCTTTTGGCGCTGACTTTTTCGGAGCGGCCGGACCATAATATGCTGAGCCTGCTGCAGGGTTTAAAATCTATGGTGGAGAGCCTGACTGCGGGGAGACAGCCGGAGAATCGGCAGGATACGGAATCAGATACGCTGGTGGGCGGTTTTGATAAGCGCATTTACATATTGACGTTTCAGGATATGGATCAGATCATTGCGTATGCAAAGTCGATCGTATTGGAAGAGCCGGTCGTGAGCAGCGTTTACCGCCTGCAGAATCATGGCGCAGATAAATATTACCTTATTATTGAGCGCAACGGGCTGGGCGATAAAGAAATCTGCCGCGTAATCAGCGCGTCTGTGGAGTTTTTAGATTCCGCGTCAGCGGACGAGGGCAAAGTCGCGTTTATGAAGGAGCATGGCGTCTGTATCCTTGCAAACGACGCCCTTGAGATTTTGCAGAAACTGTAAAGAGCCTTAACATGAAAGAGGGCTGTCACACGGCATACCGTGTCCAGCCCTCTTATTTTGGCGATTAAAAATCTGTTAAATCCGCAGCGCGTTTCTCAAGGAACGCAGTCATGCCTTCCTGTTTGTCATGTGTGGAACACGTAACGCCGAACAGGTTCGCTTCCATTTCAACTGCATTTTTGATATCCATATCATAACCGTTGTTGATCGCGGCTTTTGCGATCGATACGGCATAGCTGCCTTTGGATACGATCTTAGCGGCCATTTCTTTTGCGGTAGCCATTAATTCTTCCGGAGCTACGACCTTATTTACAAGTCCGATCCGGTAAGCCTCGTCCGCTTTGATATTGTCGCAGGTGAAGATCATTTCTTTTGCGCGTCCCATGCCGACTAAGCGCGCGAGCCTCTGTGTGCCGCCGAATCCCGGAATGATGCCCAGCCCGCATTCCGGCTGGCCAAAGATTGCATTGTCCGAGGCGATGCGGATGTCGCAGGCCATGGAGATCTCGCACCCGCCGCCGAGCGCAAAGCCGTTTACTGCGGCGATCGTTACCTGGCGCATACTCATTAACTTAAAGAACGGGGCAGATGCTTTCATGCCGAAAGCGCGCGCCTCTGCGGCTGTGAAATTTACCATTTCCGCAATATCAGCGCCTGCGACAAATGATTTGAATGCATTGCCTTTCTTGTCAGGGCCGCCGGTCAGGATAACGACTTTGACGTCGTCCCTTGCTTCGATCTCCGTTAAGCAGGTATCCAGCTCGTCCAGCGTTTCACTGTTGAGCGCATTGAGCGCGGCAGGCCTTGTGATCGTAAGAACCGCGATCTGATCGGCAACTTCAAGTGTTAAATTGTTCATTTCTGTAATCCTCCTGTAAATGTGATGAGATAATAAATACTTCCAGCATTATCCACTTAATAATAATTTATAACTTTGCGGGGGAGTTGTCAAGAAGCAGTTCAGGGGCGGCGGGCAGAAGAAAAAATTTCGGGAAACCCGATAATTTTTGTCATAAACTGCGTATTAAAATAATGATATTTATTTTTTAGAAATAAGACGGGAGGGATCTGCAAAATGGATAAGCGGTCAGATGCTTTTTGGGGAGGAGTTATCGTGGCGGCGGCATTGTTCGTTTCCTTTTTTGTTATGCTTGGGACGCCGGAGCGCGTAAGGGCGGAACAGGATACGGAAACGATTGTTACGGCCGCTTCAAAAATATTATACGAAAATGAGGGCAGTTATACTTCGGTCAATCCGGACGATAACGGCGCGGTATCTGTCGGGAAACTGCAATGGCACGGATGGCGCGCGCTTGCGCTGATGAAGACGATCGTGGTGGCAAACCAGGCGCAGGCAAAGGAAATGCTCGGGACGGAGCTTTATACGGAGATCACAACGTACAGCACGATTCACTGGAAAGAGCGTATCCTGACGTCGGCGGAGGCGGCTGCGATCCGGAAGATACTTGCAACGGATGAAAGTAAAAAGGCGCAGGATGAGCTGGCGCACAATGATATTACGGATTATATCAATCACGGCAGGAACCAGGGCATTACGAATGACGCCGCGCTGGTTTATTATGCGGATCTGGAGAACCAGGGCGGGGCGACCGCTTCCAAACGTGTCGCAACATCGGCGGGCGAATACATCGGAAATCTTGCGGCTGTGACATTAAACGAGATACATGAGGCGGCCATCTGTGATTCTGTGATGGGAAACAGCGCATATCTTGCAAGGCGATTCCGTACGTATGCATATGCGGCAGGGCTGGGATGGCCGTATTGCAATGCGAAGGATTCCTATATCCCATATGATTATGCTTCTGCAAAGGCAGATGGGGCCGCCTGGGTGCAGCGCGCATTGAATGCCTGCATGGATGCGAAGCTGGAGGTGACAGGCGTGTACGATGCGGCGACCAACGGGGCTGTCCGCGGGTTTCAGGCTGCGCAGGGCCTGTCGGTGGACGGATATGCCGGAAAAAATACGGTTGCGGCGCTGATCAAGGCAGTGTTTCAGAAGCAGACCGTGACGCCGGGCGAAAACACGGAGCCGAATACGGGCACGGAACCGAATGCGGGCGCAAATACCGGACCGGACGTAAATGCAGAGCCCGGCACGGATAAGAATACGGAAACAGGCAATAAAAAAACGACGATAAAGTCTGCAAAGGCAAGCTATGCGGTGAACGATACACAGGGGCATTTTACCTTACAGATCTCAAGTACGCATACGCAGACGCCGTTTGCCTATGCATCTTCGGACACGTCTGTCATTCAGGTGGACAGCGCGGGGCGGGTAACGGTATTAACGGCGGGTTCCGCGAAGATTACGGTGAGCCAGGCGCAGGCAGGGGAATATGCGGCAGGACGGCTTGAGATCCCGGTGACGGTTTATTCCACGGATCCATCTTCTTATGGAGCGCCGACCGGTTCTCTATATGCGGGTAAAAACATGAGTAAATCAAATGTGCAGTGGCTGCAGGCGTCGCTGATCTCGTTAAACGGCGCAAAGATCACAGTCAATGGCGCATGGTCGGATACAATGACCTCGCTCGTAAAGGACTTTCAGTCGAAATGCGGGCTGGAGGCTGACGGTATCGCGGGCGAGATGACGCTTGGGACGATAAAGAGCCTGCTCACCGTAAAAACCAAAAAACCGACAGTGAGCGTAAAAAGCAGCAAGGCGGCAAACCGCGTTTACTGGGATAAATGCAGCGGCGCAACGCGCGTATATATTTACCGGAAGACAACGGGCGGATCCTATCAGCGCGTAAAGGCGGTCACGGATATGTCGGCGAAAAGCTGGCGGGACACAAAGGCGAAAAGCGGCAAGACCTATTATTATGCGGTCCGTTATGTGGCGGTTAAGAAAAATATAAAGGTAAACGGCGTACTTTCCAGGGCAGCCGCCGGAAAACGTAAATAAAAGCCGTTGTATTGATATGAGGATTGGATGGTAAAATGTTAAAGGATTATCCGATAGAACAGTTGACAGAACCCTTGCTGGCCTGGTATGGCGCCCATGCAAGGGTTTTGCCATGGAGGGAGCAGCCGACGCCGTATCGTGTGTGGGTGTCTGAGATTATGCTGCAGCAGACGCGGGTGGAAGCAGTCAGGCCGTATTTTGAGCGATTTATGGCGGCTCTGCCGGATGTGCGCGCCCTGGCGGCGTGTGAGGAAGGGCGTTTGTTAAAACTCTGGGAAGGGCTGGGATATTATAACCGCGTGCGCAATATGCAGCTCGCGGCAAAGAAGATCGTGGAGTTATACGGAGGGGAGCTTCCGGCGGATTATGAGGCATTGCTGGGGTTGAACGGCATTGGACCTTATACGGCGGGGGCGATCGCTTCGATCGCTTACGGGATCCCGGTTCCGGCGGTGGATGGGAACGTATTGCGGATCCTGATGCGCGTGTCAGAGGACGGCTCGGATATCTCAAAGCAGTCGGTAAAAAACAGCGTGGAGGAGTTTTTGCGCCCGGTGACGCCAAAAGACCGTGCGGGAATGTTTACGCAGGCTTTGATGGAGCTTGGCGCGACAGTTTGTGTGCCGAATGGCGCGCCGAAATGCGGCGTATGCCCCTGGCAGCCGTATTGCCTTGCAAATCGGCATGGGAGCTGGCGGGATTTTCCGGTAAAGGGAAAGCAAAAACCGCGCCGCATCGAAGAAAAGACGGTGCTGCTGATACGGGACGGAACGCGTGTGCTTTTGCACCGGCGTCCGGCGAAGGGGCTGTTGGCAGGTATGTACGAATTCCCAAACCGTGAGGGGCGTCTGACAATGGAGGAGGCGGTTGCATATGCAGCGGATATGGGGCTTACGCCGGTAAAGATCGAGCCGTTAGAACGGGCGAAGCATATCTTTTCCCATGTCGAATGGCATATGCACGGCTATATGATCCGTGTGGCGCAGCTTGACGAGGCGGAAACGCCCGCAGCGTGCGGCGAATATCTGTTTGCGGAAGCGGCGGATTCTGAGGAACGGTATGCGATACCGGCCGCGTTTGCGGAATATACGAAATATATGAATATCCGCCTGGGGCAGGAGAAGTACCAGGCATGACGCCGACTGCGCGGCGTCTGGCTGATCGGATAAAATAAGGGGAGCCGGTGTAGGGTACACCGGCTTTTATATGAAAAAGAAATATGTGATTGGCATTTTTGGGAGGAAACCCTGCCTTTCGGCAGGGTGAGTAATAAATTACTCTCGCGCATTGTTATGCGCTTTATTATGAAAAAATTATGAAGAAGATTTCTGTTTGGATTGTATATATCATAATGCTTATTTGTGAAGTCTGTGTGTGGATAATATGATTAGTTTGTAAATATTTTATGAACAAAAATTTGCCACTGGTAATTTCAGTAAAAAAGTGTATAATGAATTGCAGAGTGAAAAAGGGCGGGACGAAGGAGAACATTATGTACGATAGTATTGTGATCGGCGCGGGCATTGCCGGGAGCGTTATCGCAAGGCAGCTTGCGCAAAAGGGCGGACGCAGCGTGCTGGTGGTTGAAAAACGGGATCATATAGGCGGGAACTGTTATGACGCGCCGGATCGGTATGGGATTCTGGTGCATCTGTACGGGCCGCATATTTTTCACACAAATATGGAAGACGTGTTTGCGTATCTGTCGCGCTTTACGGAGTGGAATCTGTACGAAAACGGGCATCAGGTCGTTGCGGACGTCAACGGCAGGCGGATTCCGATTCCGTTTAATTTAAATACGCTGCATATGGTATACGAAGAGCGGCTCGCGGAAGAACTGGAGAAAAAGCTGGTCGCCGCATATGGGGAAGGAAGCCGTGTGCCGATCATGAAGCTGCGGGAAAATCCGGATCCGCAGATACGGGACATTGCGGATTTTGTATATGAAAATATATTTTTGCATTATACGATGAAACAGTGGGGACAGACGCCGGAGGAGATCAGCCCGGAAGTGACAGGGCGCGTGCCGGTTTTGATCTCTTATGACAACCGTTATTTCCAGGATAAATATCAGGGCGTGCCGCTGCAGGGCTTTACGCCGATGTTTGAGCGGATGCTTGCGCATGAGAAGATTCATGTCCTGACCGGGACGGATGCGGGGGAGCTGCTGCGGTTCGGCGAAAAGGAAATTTTTTACAGGGATGAAAAATTTTCCGGCGAAGTTATTTTTACAGGCGCGCTGGACGAGCTGTATGGCTGCTGCTATGGAAGGCTGCCGTACCGTTCCCTGCGGTTTGATTTTTCGCATCTGGACGCGGATGATTTTCAGGACGGCCGCAGTGTCGTAAATTATACGGTTAGTGAGGAATTTACGCGGATTACAGAATTTAAATATCTGACCGGGCAGGAAAATGCGGACGGGACGACGATTGTAAGGGAATACCCGTTCGCTTATGCGGGAAAAGATGGGGAAATTCCGTATTATGCGATTCAAAATAAGGAAAATGAGGCATTATATGAGAGGTACCGTTTGCGTGCGGCGCAGATACCGAATCTGTATCTGCTTGGCAGGCTTGCGGAATATAAATATTATAATATCGACGCAATGACGAAAAAGGCGCTGGATCTGGCGGAAACGCTCATAAAGGAGAATTAAATGAAATTATTATCAATCGCAATTCCCTGTTATAATTCACAGGATTATATGGAACGGTGCATAAAATCCCTGCTGCCCGGCGGCGGGGATGTGGAGATCATAATCGTGGACGACGGTTCCCGGGATATGACGCCGGAAATTGCCGATGCGTACAGAAAAAAATTTCCGGACATTGTAAAAGTGGTCCATCAGGAAAACGGCGGACATGGGGAGGCGGTAAATGCGGGCCTTAAAAATGCGTCCGGGCTGTTTTTCAAGGTTGTGGACAGCGACGACTGGGTAGATGAAGATGCGTATCAGCAGATTTTGGACACGCTTCGGGAGATTGTGGGATCTGATCATACGCTGGATATGCTGATCTCTAATTTTGTGTATGAAAAAGAGGGCGCGAAGCATAAAAAAGTGATGAAATATACGTCGGCGCTGCCGCAGGATCAGCTGTTTGCCTGGGACGATGTGCGCCATATGCATAAAGGGCAGTATCTTCTGATGCATTCGGTCATCTATCGGACAAAATTACTGCAGGAGTGCAATCTGAAGCTGCCAAAGCACACGTTTTATGTGGATAACCTGTATGTGTATGAGCCGCTGCCGTTTGTAAAATCCATGTATTACCTGAATGTGGATTTTTACCGTTATTTTATCGGGCGCGACGACCAGTCTGTGAATGAGCAGGTGATGATCCGCAGGATCGACCAGCAGATCAAGGTCAATAAAATGATGATCGACGCCTATGACCTGTGGAAGATTTCAAATAAGAAATTGCGCCGTTATATGTTTAACTATCTGGAGATCATTACGGTCATCTCCACGGTCCTGCTTATCCGTTCCGGTACGGAGGAGAACCTGGAAAAGAAGCGGGAGCTGTGGCGGTATATCAAGCAGAAGGATCTGCGTCTGTTCCACCGCCTGCGCAACGGGATCATGGGCAACACAATGAACCTTCCGGGAAAAGGCGGCAGGAAGATTTCGATTGCGGCTTACAAGATCGCACAAAAAGTAGTAGGATTTAATTAGGGAGGCGTCAGAAATATGAGAGCAGAACGTGATGTTGCATTATGCGCGATTGCGGATGCAAAGATCAAGGCAAAGGTGATGAATACAATGATCCGCAAGCGGATCCCGTATGCGGAGGAGTGGCATAAAGTGCCGATGCTGCAGCGGAAGCGGTATGAAGGGGCGAAGGAAGTCTGTATCGTCATTACGCATGGGGAAAAGGCGGAAGAAGCGAAAGCGGTCATCGGCGGGCTTGAGGAAGATGTGCGCAGCCGCGTGTACTATGATATCAAAGGGCTGATGTGAAATATTTTTATTTTTTCCTTGTAATTTCCAGTGGCATATGTTATGATAAATGAGGTTTTGGGATGGGAAAGATTCCGAGACCGGGTAAGATGAGTCTGCGTAGCTCAGCTGGATAGAGCGACCGCCTCCTAAGCGGTAGGTCGGGTGTTCGAATCACCTCGCGGACGCTGGAAAATTTGCCGAAAGCCTTGGTTTTCAAGGTTTTCGGCTTTCTTTGTGTCCTGAAAAAGCTTTTCCGATTGCGTACGGACACGGAGAGAAAATCTTATATCGTGTCCGCCTGCAGTGTCAAAGGAAGACGCGCATATTCCGTTTTCGTGGATATGCATTCCAAAGAAGCCGGAGGCAATGGGCGCCTGGGAGTCGGGAAGCCCGTAGATTTCGGCGCTGACAAGTACGCCGTCGTATGGCGTGGCATAGAAACTCACCTGGCCGCCCAAATCCGGATAAGCGGCGCTGCCATATATCTTTGCGGCGGCAAGCGGGAGCGCTGCAATATAAAATAGAAGCAAATACGTCAGATGGGGATTGATAATCCATAAATACTCTTTTTTATTTGTATTATAGACGGTAAATCGGAAAGTGTTCTCAAAAAATATGGGTTTATTTGACATCTGGGCCGGTTTTTCTTTTTGACGGTGGCATTTGGTTATCTGGCGGGCCATTTAAAACAGAGGAATTTCCGTAATGGGAAAAACAGTATGTAAAAAATCAATCTGGCGGAAAACGCCGTATCTGTATTGCGTATGGATACGGCGTTTCTTTTTGGCGCGCACAGGCGGGCAAACAGGTATCTGCCAAACAGCACAGCCCCACACTTTGGCGCATCGCATTATATACACAGTTAATGCTGGTTTTATCATGGAAAAATGTGTATACTATGCATAAAGGCCATGTGTGGCAATGTGTATATAGAAAGAGGGGAGATAAAATGTTACAGTTTTCGCCGATATCGCTGGACGACCGCGAATGGGTCATCAACCGTCTGAGGGAGGATGACCGGCAGGCGTGTGATTATTCATTTGCGAACAATTATCTGTGGAGAGACGTAAACCGGGTGGAGCTTGCAAAGGAGCAGGGCTGTTTCATGATCCGCTATCAGGGCAGGGACGGGCGCTGCTATACGCCGCCCATCGGCGCCGGCAATAAAAAAGGTATGTTGGATTTGTTGCTGGAAACGGAACGCGGCGCAGGAACGCCGGTGACGCTGGGCGTGTTGTTAAAAGAGGATCTGGCGTGGTTAGAGCAGAATTATACGGGGCAGTATACGGTGACGACAAACCGGGACGATTATGATTATGTATATGACACAGAGAAGCTGACGACGCTTGCGGGCAAAAAGCTGCATGGGAAGCGGAACCATATCGCGCGGTTTAAGGACGGCGGCAACTGGCGCTACCGCGACATGATGCCGGAGGACGCCGGGGAGTGCCTGCGTTTTTTAGACCGGTGGAAATCACTGTCAAAAGAGAGATGGAATGACGAGATGGAAAACGAGCTGCACGTAAACCGCCGCGCGCTGCGCCATATGGCGGAACTGGTGCTCGACGGCGGGATGCTCTATAAAGGCGAGGAGCTTGTGGCGTTTTCACTCGGCGAGCCGTTAAATTCCAATACGTACGTCGTCCATATCGAAAAAGCGATCGCAAGTATACAGGGCGCGTACCCGATGATCAATCAGCAGTTTGTCCTGCACAACTGCCAGGAATACCAATACGTCAACCGCGAGGATGATACCGGGGATGAGGGGCTGCGCAAGGCAAAGCTTTCGTATTATCCGGCATTGCTTGTGGAAAAATATCAGGCGAGGTTTACGTTATGATACGCATTTCAAAAGAGACGGATATACCGGCGTTAAAAAAGCTGTGGAAAGACTGCTTCGGGGATGAAGAGCGTTATATTGACGATTTTTTTGCAGCGATGTATAGAGAAGCGGATGTTTTGGCGGAGGAAGGCGAGACACTGAGGGGCGCGTCCTTTTTCCTGCCGGGAAAAATCTATCAAAACGGCGCATGGCGGGATATCCGCTATGTCTATGCGCTTGCGACAGATGCGCGTTACCGGGGCCGCGGCATAGCGGGGGGACTGCTGCGTTATGCAAAGGGGCATTACGGCGCGCCGTTGATTGCGGAGCCAGCGGACGCGGGGCTTGCGGACGGGTTTTATGCGCCGCTGTCGTTTGTAAAGTCTTTTTATCTGTCGGAATACTGTGTGGACGTGCCGCAGTATTCCCTGCGCGCCGCGCAAATTGCGCAAAAAATCCTGCCAGCGGACGCAGAAGCTTACTGCAGGATCCGCAACGAACGGTTATTATGCGAAGGCTACGTGGCGTGGCCGTCCGCGCATGTGGCGTTTGCAGTTGCGGAGCATGAAAAAAACGGGGGCGGCGCTCTGCGGATTTCAGACGGAGATGGGATGCGTGAGGACGCGCTGCTGTATTATCTGGATCAGAAAACGGCGGTCGTGACAGAAACGACGCTGTCCGCAGAGGAAACCGTCGATGTTTTGTTCCCGTATCTGCCGCAGGAAACGGCGCAGCTTCGGATTTATAAAAGCTGCGCCGCGCCCAGAGGGTCGGAACCGGAAAAGCGGAGATTAATGGGCATGAGTTTGCGTTGTGGCGCCGCCATAAAAGCCGGATATTTAAACCTTACCCTGGACTGACCCGCAGGGCAGGCGCCGGTTATTCTTTGATTTTATCAATATCCGTAAGGCTGCGTCATTCCCCGCGCGCCATCTGGTCGATCTCTTCCCGCCCGAGGACGACGCACTGTTTCCCGCGGATCGCGTAGACGCGGCTGCATACGAGCAGGACGGAAGGGCGGTGCGTTGTGACAATGCAGGTGCGCGGGTATTCGTCCTGCATGATGTTGTGTAAAACGGCGCGTTCGGTGGCGACGTCCAGCGCGGAGGTCGCCTCGTCTAAAAGCAGGATCGGCGAGCGGCGCAGCAGCGCCCTTGCGATCGAAAGCCGTTGCGCCTGCCCTTCGGAAAAGCCGCCGCCGCGTTCTTTGATCTCGCTGTGTATGCCGTCTGGCAGTTTTTTTATGAAATCCCATGCGCAGGCGGCTTTCAGGGCGTCTATGATCTCCTCATCGGATGCGTCGGTCTTTACATTGCGCATATTTTCCGCAATTGTTCCGGAAAACATCGTATTCCCCTGCGGCACATAAGAAAACAGTCTCCGCGCGGCCGGCGTGAGCGGTATGATATCGGCGTCCGCATCCTGCGGCAGCCGGCTGCCGTCGTGCAGGAACACGCCGCCGTCCTGCGGGCGCACAAGTGACAGGATCAGGCGTATCATCGTCGTCTTGCCTTCGCCGGACGGCCCGACGAGCGCGACGACTTCATGCGGGCGCGCTTCGAGGCTTGCGTGGCGGAACACGTCTGTGCCCGTTTTATAAGCATAGTCCACGCTGTTTACGAACAGGCCGATGCCGTCCGTTTCATGCGCGCGGGAAAACGCGTCTGTCTCGTCCGCGCGGCTGTAATCCTCCTGCGGCATTTCGATGATGTCCATAAGCCGTCCGGCGGAGGTCGTCAGGCTGATCGCGCCCGGTATGAGCGAGGTCAGGTTGTGCAGCGTCCCGGTCAGCGTTCCGGAAAGGCCGAGAAACATCGTCATCGTGCCGTAGCTGATGCCGCCGCTCCAGACGCGGTAAATGCCCCAGCCGTAAGACGCGTAGGAAACGGCGAGCCCGACCGTAGAGAGCAGGAGCGAGGTGCCCATGGACATTTTCTGGAAATCCAGCCGCATGGAGATATATTCTTTTTGAAGCTGTTTTAAGCGTTCCACATATAAGCGGATCAGGTCAAAGGCTTTGATCGTCTGGATATTGGAAAACGCTTCCTGGTTAAAGCCGGACATTTTTGCGCCCATTTTTGCGCTGCGCTCATTATTGTTCACCATGCGGTTTAATAGCGTTTTGGACAGGATCAGGCTGACCGGCATGCCGAGAAACGCAAAAATGGCAAACGAGGCGTCATAATAAATGACCATGGCGAACGCGCTGATAAAGCGGAACGAATAAATGATCGCGTTCGGGACAAAATTCAGCACGCCGGATGAGATATTGGACGCATCCGAGCCCCACCGCGTCAAAAGGTCGCCGGTGTGGTAATTCGTCAGAGATTCCCAGTCGGTGATCAGGATTTTGGAAAAAATATCCGACTTGATCTCCGCGTCCACTTTCATGCTCAGATAACTCGAAGCATAGCCGGAAATCTGATTTAAAAACGTCGTTACGACATTCAGCAGGATCATCATGGCAAATGTGCGGAACACTTCCCCCGCTTCGTGCCCGGTAATAATGTCGACAAGATCTCTCGAGACCAGGCTCGTTAAAAGCGCGATGACGGTACTCACCATTCCGAGCAGCGTATAAAAGACCATGACGAGCCAGTAATGCTTTGCGTATTGGTAGATCCACAGCGTCTGCCGCCACATCTCCTGCAGCCGCCCGGCTTTGATGCGGCCGATGATAAACAAAAGTTTCTTTTTCATAAGCTTCTCCATGCCCCTTTTGACAGAAAAGACGGAAAAACAGCGCCACCCATGACAGATGGCGCTGTAACAAAGAGGTTGTTTATTATGTCATAATGTTTAGTCGTAATCGCCTTGTACGTTGGTCTCGTGCTTGCAGGTAATGGTAGCTTTCGTAACCGCAAGCGCTTTTGTCGTTGCCTCATCGGCAGCTTTTGCCCATACCTTGTAAGTGTAGTTGTCGCCTGACATATATGCGTCGGCAAGCAGGTTACGCGTAATGGTTGCCGTAGAGCCGCTGAATGTGCAGTCAAACTCTGAATAGGCGTCTGTCAGCGGCGCGCTGAACGTCAGCGTAACTGTTGTTGAGCCGGAAATATGCTTTACTGCGGCGGAGTGTACGGCGTGTACCTCAAATACATTGTGAGAGCCGTTCCAATCCTGTACGGAATGAGCGTCTACCGTCCAGCAGTCAGCGGATCCGCCGGCGTCGCCTGCGGCTGTTCCGCTTCCGGCGTATACGCCCTCCGTAAGCTCTTCATTCAGGACAACAACTGGTTTTTCGTAATGAACCATGATCCCTCCCCTTTCAAAATGGCTGAAAATACGATTGAAAAGTTATTTGTTACAGATAGCTTAACATAATTTTAATAAATAGTAAAGCTGAAAGTGTCAGTTTATGGGAAAAATTTTTCACAGTAAGCATCGATTTCAGAGCGGATGGCCGACACCGCGGACGGCTCTTTCGTACATTTCAGCAGACAGATCAGGATCTGCCCGGAAAGGCGTTCCGTAAATGCGAGGCTGTCCGCCAGCTGTCCGGCAGTCCACGCGGGCGAGATCAGCCGCTGCGCCGTAAGGAGCGCTTTGGTATCGTCAGGGAGCGTTTCGCAGATATCCGCCGTATGCTGTTTTAACAGGATGATCCCGCCGAGCGGATAGGCTCCCGTATCAGAAATGCCCGATGTGCCGCACCATGGGCTGCCATAGACGACGGGGTCCACGTCCGCCAGTGAGATCAGATTCAGATCTCCGTTTAATACAGGGACCTGCAGCAGGTCATGCCAGAGCGCGGCGTGTGTGGATTTGCCCATGCCGGAATGCCCGGAAAACAGCCATGCGCGCCCGCGGTAGAGGATCGATGCGGAGTGCAGGGCGAAGACGCCATGCTTTTGCGCGGTATATAAATAAAGGAAGCGGATGGCATGGAACAGGTCCGTCCGGAACGCGCTCCCATAAGGCGGCCTGTGGCGGATATTGGCGCGCGCGCCGTCTTTTGTGAGGCGGCATTCCAGAATCTGTGGGAATTTTGGGAAAAACAGCGCATAGAGGTCCGGGTGTTCACAGACGAGCAGCTCCTCATTGCGGAGTAGGAGCGCGCCGTTTCCCAGCATTGGCAGCGTATTGGAGCATAATGTGACCGTTAAATCCGCGTCCGCGCCGCCGGAAACCTCAAATGGCAGCAGTTCCGGAGGAACCGCGTCTGCGGGGCTGACGAGCCTGAGCGTGAGCGCGCCGATCCGAAAACACAGGGAGGAGAGATCCGGCACATACAGCTGTTCGTAGTCCTGACAGAGGACGCCGAGTGAGGAAAGCGTGTTTAAAAACGCATCCATGTCCTGCGTCAGCGGCGCGGCGTCCGCCGGTTCCGCCTGATAATGCGCTAAAAAGCGCGTCAACAGCTGTTCGCGGCTGTCTGTTTCGTCAAGCGCGTTCCATAGAAAAACACCGGCATCATTCAGCCGGACGCCGCGGCAGAAGTCCGCGACGCCCTGTCCGAAGGGCAGCAGATAGGGAACGCCCGCAATGTCAAAAAGAGCATAGTTTGGGTTTTTTTTCATATGAGATAACCTGCCTTTGCGCGAAATGCTTTATTTTTATCAGTATAGCATTTTCGGGGAAAAGATGCTACGATAAATGCGGACGGGAGGAATGATATGGAATGGAACGGAAGGTAAAAAAGGTGGATCTGGAACAATTGCTTGCGGACGGGCATACTGTACAGCTGCACCCACAGGGGTACAGTATGTACCCGCTGTTTGTGCCGGGCAGGGACGAGGCGGTGATTGCGCCGGTTTCTCCGGACGACCGGCGGGTGCGGCGCGGCGCGGTCGCGCTGTACCGCAGGGAGGGCAGTATCCTGGTGCTGCACCGGATCTGGAGAGTGGGCCGGGACGGGGTTTATTTTGTCGGCGACAACCAGGCGGAGGTGGAAGGCCCGCTGCCGCGCGCGCAGATACGCGGCATTTTGGTGGGGATCATACGGAATGGGAAAACGATCAGCGTCAAAAATCCCGGCTATCTGCTGTATGCGCATGGCTGGCTCTTGTTGCGGCCATTCCGCAATGTTTTGAAAAAAATTATACATTTTGCACGAAAAAAAGGAAAAATACTATCAAATTCCAAAAAGATATGATATAATTTTGCTGATAGTTTTACGTGTATTGAATAAGAACGGGGAAAAAGGTGGGGTTATGGGGAACTATCAGTTGCGCAAAGCGGCGGGGTTGTATTGGCTGCTGGATCTGGAACAGTCGGGTTTTGATTATAAGAAGCCGCTGCCTTTGAATGAAAGCGGCGCAAAAATCTGGCGTCTGATACAGGCGGGGACGCCGGAAGAGGAAATGGCGGCGGCGTTTGCGGCTGATTATGGGATTGGCATGGAACAGGCGAGGGAGGATATCGGCCTGTTTTTACAGCAATTACGAAAACAGGGGATTAAATGTTAAATGGAAATATTATTAATAGGCGGCGTGAGCGATCTGATGAACGCCATACTGAACAAGCTGAACAAAGAGGGACACCGTTCGTACGTGCTGACGGGAAGCCGGGATTTTAAAGGCTCTTATCCAAATGTTTATGAGAAATATAATTTCCCGTACGACTGCGACTGCCTGAAGGAAATCTTTGACAGCGTAAGGCCGGACGCCGTTATTTTTACCGGGGCGTATGATTCTAATTTTGACTGGGGAGAGCCGAGGAAAGAGTCGGTGCGTTTTATCGCGGGGCTGCAGAATGTCATGTCCACGTTTGCGACGATGCGCAGGGGCAGGCTGATCTATCTTTCTTCGGAGGAAGTCTATTCGCAGTCTTTTCCAAATGCGATCACCGAAGAGGAAGCGACGTCCGCGATCAGTTTCCGCAGCATGGCGCTGGTGCAGGGGGAGGATATCTGCAAAAATTACCGCCATACGATGGGGCTTGATACGGTCGTGCTGCGCATGGACCATTTGTACGGCATTCCGGTAAAGGAGCGTTTAAAGGGCGAGCGCCTGAATGACAATCTCTGCGCAAAAATGTGTGTGGAGGCGCTGCGTACCGGAAAGATACAGGCGAGTTCAAAAAAGGTATTTTCCATGCTCCATCAGGATGACGCGGTGGAGTTTTTATATAAAGTAGTCAGCGCGGAAAAGCCGCGGCAGGGCGTCTACCATATCTCTTCGGGGGAAGCCATTACGGAGATGAAGCTGGCGGAGCTTGTGAAACAGGAGATGGGCGGCAGCGCATCGGTCGTAGACAATACGGTCGGGGAAGAATACCGCGTGATCTTATCGGCCCATGCATTTGAGGAAGAATTTGGCATGAAGATCTTCCATCCGATTGCGGGGGAAGTCGCTCCGATGGCAAAGCATATCCGGCGGCACAGTAATTTTTATATGCAGGAGGGCGACAGCGGGTCGGGCGCGATGGGCAAAATGAAGCAGAACCTGGTCCATATTATAAAGGCGCTGATCCCGTTTGCGGAAAACATGGTCTGCTTTATCCCGTTTTTCATGTTAAACAATCGCGCGGTTGGGAGCGCCTATTTTTCAAGGCTGGATTTTTATCTGCTGTACGTATTGCTGTTTGCGATCGTCTACGGGCAGCAGCAGGCGACGTTTTCCGCTGTGCTTGCGGTGGCGGGATTCTGTTTCCGCCAGATGTACAACCGGACGGGGCTTGACGTCATTTTGGATTACAATACGTATGTATGGGTGGCGCAGCTGTTTATTTTGGGGCTTGTAGTCGGCTATATGAAAGACCAGCTCCGCGCAATCCGCGGGGAAAACAAGCGGGAGATGCAGTATCTGTCCGGACAGCTGGACGATATACAGGATATCAATACGAGCAATGTGCGCCTCAAAAACGTGCTGGAGATCCAGATCGTCAACCAGAATGACAGTTTCGGCAAGATCTATGAGATCACGTCTTCGCTGGACCAGTACGAGCCGTCGGAAGTATTGTTCTATGCGGCTGAGATCTTATCAAGGCTGGTCGGCAGCAAGGACGTGGCGATCTATACGGTGGCGAACCGTTCGTATGCGCGCCTGTTTTCCGCGACGTCGAAAAAGGCGCGGATGCTCGGCAACTCGATTGAGTATACGAAATATGAGGATATGTATAATGAGCTGAAAGAACAGCGCGTATATATCAATAAAAATATGGATGAGGATTATCCGCTTATGGCAAACGCCATTTATTCCGAGGACCAGATGCAGCTGATCCTGATGGTGTGGGGAATCCCATGGGAGCGCATGACGCTCAGCCAGGCAAACATGCTGGTTGTTATCGGCTACCTGATCCAGAACGCGGTTGTGCGCGCAAACCGCTATATGGAGGCGCTGGAGAGCCAGCGCTATATTGAGGGGACGAAGATTCTGGAAACATCGGCGTTTACAGACCTTGTGACGGCATATCTGGGCGCGCGGAACAAGGGGCTTACCGAGTGTACGATTTTACAGATTGACGCCGCAGAGGGCAGGCAGGAGGAAGCGGCGGAAACGCTGACGCGCCTGATGCGCCAGTCGGATTATATCGGAAAGCTTGCGGACGGACATTTATATGCGCTGCTGTCAAATACAGAGCAAAAGGACGCGGATTTTGTTATCCGCCGTTTTGCGGAAGTCGGGTACACGAGCCGCATTAAAGAGGGTGCAGAATTATGACGCAGATGGCGGTCTTCCTGTTGATGGTTATCGTAAGCGCGATCGCATCGATTGTTTATCTTGTGCTCGCGCTTGTGTTCCATATTTCGTTTGACGGGAAAAAGAAAGAGGAAAACAAGACGGAGGAGACGGCGCAGGAGGACGGGCAGCGGGAAGAGGACGAAAATGCCGGGGAAGAGAAGGAGCCGGATGAGGAGCGCATCGCATGTATCATGCGTTTTGTGGTCATGATCCTTTGCCCGGTGATCGGGCCGTTGTTTTTCCTCTGCGGGCATGTGCTGCAGCGGACGGTGTTCCGGCAGGAAGTCGATCTGGCGGACGTTGTGTTCAGCAAGGAGCGTGTGCGGACAAATGTGCGCGCGGACGAAGAGCGCGAGCGGAATATGGTTCCGGTGGAAGAGGCGCTGGCTGTCAGTGATAAGAGCAGCCTGCGCACGCTGATGTTAAATGTGATCCGCGGAGATGTGAAACGCTCCCTTGCCGCGATCGCGCTTGCATTGGACAGCGAAGATTCGGAGACCGCGCATTATGCCGCGTCTGTCCTGCAGGATGAATTAAATGATTTCCGTTATCAGGTGCAGAAAACATTCCGCGATATGGAAAACGAAGAAGAAAAGGAAAAGCCCTCCACGAAGTATGAAGAAAAGCTGATCCCGTATATGAATAATGTCCTTGTGCAAAAGGTGTTTACGCCGATGGAGCAGCGCAAATTCGTCATGCGCATGTCGGATGCGGGGGAATCCCTGTTCCGCAAAAACCCGCAGAAGATGACGAGCCAGTTTTACGAGTGGATCTGCCTGCGGCTTTTGGACATCGAGGCGTTTGAGCAGATGGAAGTGTGGTGCGACCGCGCGGCGGCGCAGTATCCGGATGAGCTTGCGTCTTTTACCTGCCGGCTGAAGCTGTATTTTACGTCGCAGCAGCGGGAGAAGTTTTTCCATGTCATGGAGGAATTAAAAGAGTCAGAAGTAATTATTGACAGCGAAACGCTGGAGCTGATCCGGACGTTCAGCTGAGGGGGTGATTGGGAATGTCCATGCATGTGCTTACGATCCTGCAGTTTCTGGCGGTGACGGGCGCTTATTTTATCATGACGCTTTTGCTGCCGGCTGTTTTATTGCGCTGCAGGATTGCGCATTTAAAATTCAGCGCGCGGTTTATCATTTATCAGACGGTGGGAAATTTTGTCATGATGAACCTCGTATTTGCGCTGCAGCTTCTGCACATTTCCAATCGGTTTACGCTGACGGTAAGTACGGCGGCGCTGTTTGCGTCGGCTTATATCGTACTGCACAAAAAAAAGCCGGGGCGCGCGCTGTTTCATTTTATACAGGATATCCGCAGGCTTGCGGAGGGGCAGTACGGGCCGCGTCTGTTTTTCGGCAGGATTTTCGGAATGCTCTGGAAAAAAATAAAGTCCGGCGCGGCTGCGGCCGGAAGGGGCTTTGTGCGGAACCTGCCGGATATTTTGCTGGTTGCGGGCGTTGTTGCCGCGATCCTGTACTTTTACGGGCGGAATGCATGGTTCCGGTTTGGCTACTGCGCGTCGGATATTCCGGTGCATAATTACTGGATCAATTACCTGAGCAAAGGGGAGCTGTTTGTTGCGGGCGTTTATCCGTTTGGCTTCCATTGCATTATTTATTATCTGCATATGGTATTCGGGTTGGATACGTATGTGCTGCTGCGCCTGTTCTGGCTTTTGCAGGTAATGGTCTTTCATTTTATGCTGCTCGCTTTCGTGCGGTATTGCACAAAGGCAAAGTATGTCGCGTACCTCGGCATGGCGGTTTATATATGCAGCGGCGTGTTTGCGCCGAATACCTATATGCGCTTTATCAGCTCGCTGCCGCAGGAATTTGGCATGATCTTTATTTTCCCGTCCATTTATTTCCTGCTCGCCTTTTTTGAAAAGAAGCGGCAGGAACTGCAGGAGCATGGGACGCCGCAGAGGGAAGCGGAACCGGACGGCCGGGAGGAACCGGGGGATCCGGCAAAAGCCGGACCGGAAAAAGAAACGGAAATGGAAATGATTCCGACGCTGGATAACCTGGCGGAGTTCCAGGCGGCAATGGCGGCGGAGCCTGCGGACGAGGACAATGGCGAGACGCTGATCTCCCTTGATACGGTGGAGGGGGAGGCGGAGAGCGGCAAAAAAAAAGCCGCGCAGAAGCTGCGGGGATTTTGTGCGGGCGTCCGGCGGGAATTTCAGTCGGAAAGCACGTGGTATCTGGTCATATTTGCCATGAATTTTGCAATGTCGCTCGCCGCGCATTTTTATGATACGATGGTCGCCGGGCTTTTGTGTATCGGCGTGGCGGTCGGCTATGGCTTCCGGCTGTTCCGCAGGCCGTATTTCGGGCGCGTCATGATCGCGGGCGTCCTTTCCATTGTGGTCGCCGCGCTTCCGATGGTTCTTGCGTTTATCGGCGGAACGCCGCTGCAGGGCTCGCTTGGATGGGGCATGAATATTATTAACGGGACAGATGACGAGGAGGAAGAGGGCGAGGAGGTCACGCCGGAGCATTTTAACGGGATCACAACGATCTGGAAGACGGATCTGATCATGGACGGCGAGGTGGTTTCGCATAACGCGCTGATCGAGGGCGGGCACGTCGTATCGCAGGGGGATATCATTGTAAACGGAAAAGTAGTGGAAGGAAGCCAGCTGCTTGAGGACGGCACGATTACGGTGGACGGCGAAGTGGTGTACGAGGGCACGTTTGTATCCATTGACAATCATCTGCCGGAAGATGATGTTTCCGGGGAAGAGACGGAGACGACAGAGATTACGAAAGAGGTCTTTGAACAGCAGCAGGAAGAGGTTGGAAAAGTATCCCGGTTCTTTCAGAACCTGAAAAACGGCGTGCTGCACGCGTTTTCTTCTGTGACTTATGCAGTGGAAGTGTATTTAATTGCGATTGACAGCGCATGGCTGCGCAAAGCGGTTCCGGCTTCTATTATATGCCTTGCGCTGATGTCTGTGTTATATTTCGCGTTGCGCCAGACGGATTACGCGGCGCGGATGCTCTCGGCGGCGGCGGGCATGGGCTGTATGACGCTTTTGTTTATCTCATCTTATGTCTCGGTATTGCCGGAGCTGATGGACGTCACGCGCGCGAGCATTTATTATGCCTATACGATCATCGTCGTCTGGTGTCTGTGCGTGGACGGCGCGCTGCAGCTTGCGCTTGGCTGGTTTCAAAAGAAATGGTTTTTGCATCTGGCGTCGTTTGCGCTTGTGATTGCGCTTACGGCGGGGATTTTTGAAAGCGGGCTGGTGAAAGATATTCAGTTTACCGGGAATGCGTTCCAGACGAACGAGGCGGTGACGTGCCTGACGAATATCATACGTGAAAATGACGACTGGACATGGACGATCTGTTCGGCGAATGACGAGCTGCGCATGGGGGAAGACCATGGGTATCATTACGAGGTGCATACGTTTTTAAAGGAGATGGAGCATACCGGCGGCGGCAGCTCGATCACGATCCCGACGCAGCGGGTATATTTTTTTATTGAGAAAGTCCCGATCGATTATGCTGTCGCCTATGAGGGCAGCGGGCAGGAAGTATCGGAAAAAGGCGCCGCGAACCAGCTGCCGCCGGGCAGAGGGATCAGTATGTATCAGGGGAAAAACCGCTGGATTGAGATGTCCCGGATGTATTACTGGGCCAGGAAATTTCAGCAGATGTATCCGAATGAAATGAAAGTATATTACGAGACAGACAATTTTATCTGTTATTGCGTGGAGCAGAATACATACAGCCTGTATAATTTTTCGATTGACTATGGTTATAATTTACGGGATTATACGACGGAACAGGAGGGATAGCCCATATGGTGTCGCGCAGGAATTTTTTTACAATCACACTGATCATGATCGTGCTGCTCTTTTTGTTCCAGGTGCCGGAAGTGGCAAAGGACGCGTGGAACCGCTACAATGTCAATGACTATGCGTACGAGAGCGGGACGCAGTCTTCCTTTGGCGCAGATTCTGTGCAGACGCAGGAAGAGACACAGGCGCAGAGCCGGAAGATTTTTTATGTCGGGGATACGGCGGATGGCGCCGTCGGGACGGTTGTGAAAAACTGGTGCGCCTATACCAAACGGTATCTGGAAACGTATGGTTCTGTGCAGGAGATCGTCCCCGGGGCGGGGACGGATGCGCGCCCGCAGGCGGTGTTGATCGACTCGGCGTATCTGGATCCGGAAAAGGACGGCGGGGGCGATATCGATGCGCTTTATGCGCTTACGGAAAAAGGCGTCAATCTGATTTTTTGCAACCTGCCATCCCCGAAGGAGATCCGCACGAACCGCAGGCTTATGCAGCTGCTCGGGCTGCGCGCCATTTTATTTGATGAGGTGGAGACAGAAGGGATTCACTTGTTTGACGGGCTGCTGCTCGGTGGGGAGAAGATCTATAAATTGTCGGACGATATGGAGGAGACGCAGCAGGATCTGGATCTGACGATGCCGTGGTGCCAGACCGCATCGGGCACAAAGGTTTATATGGTCGGTATGCTCTCGTCGGAGGAGAAAAATGAAAACCTTCCCGCGGTCATCTGGCGCAGCAGCCAGGGAAACGCGCACGTTTTTGCGGTAAACGGCGATTACCTGTCGGATAATGCGGGGCTTGGCTTTTTGGAGGGCATGGTCTATGAGATGAACGGCTATTCCGTTTATCCGGTCGTCAACGCGCAGAACCTGGTCGTGCTGGATTACCCTTCGATGGCGGATGAAAATACGGATGTGATGATGCATTATTACAGCATGACGCTAAAGACGTTAAGCCGCGATATCATCTGGCCGGGGCTTGCGGCTACCGCGCAAAAGAGCGCGAAAAAGATGACGTGCCTGATCACGCCGCAGTTTGATGATCAGGATGATAAGGAGCCGGAATCCGATCTGCTCGTCTATTATATGAAGCTCTTGCAGGAGCAGAATGCGGAGACCGGGCTTTCCGCCGGAAACGCGCCGGATGTTGCGGCGGAGCTTGCGCAGGATAAAAAATTTCTGGATCAGGAACTGCCGGGGTATGAATTTTTATCGTTTTATGGCGATGCGCTCTCGGAATCCGATTTGCAGGCCGCGTTGAAACAGGAGCTTTTGGCGAATGTCCGTACGGTGTTTGCGGGGTATCCGGAATCGGGGGAGCTGTTTTCTTATATTGACGGCCATGTGACCAGGCAGTGCGCCATAAATGACGGGTACAGCCATACGTTTTCGGAGGATATCCGCATGAACAGCATCCAGACGGTTATGGCGTACTCCAGCATTTCCATGGACGTCCGGAGAGTGCTTTTTCCGGAGAACGATGAGGAAGTGTGGGAGAAGCTGTATGAGAAGTTTTCAAGCAATACCAATACTTACTGGAAGGCATATGACGGTTTTGCGGCGACGACGCTCGCGGAGAGCGATATGCGCATCCGAAGGTATCTGGCGCTTGGGTATACGGAAAAACGGGAAGGGGATACCGTTTCGCTGGATTTGGAAAACTTTGAAGAAGAAGCGTGGTTTCTCCTGCGGACGCATGAGGAGGAGCTAAAAGAAGCACAGGGGGCTTCCTTTACGCAGATCGGGGAAGATGTGTATCTGATTCAGGCGGAGGAAGCGCAGGTACGCCTGACATTGGCGGAAGAGGACCGGCCTTATTTCCGGTAGGTTAGGAGCGGATATGGAAGATTACAGACAGGGTTATCTGGACGCGGATATAACGCAGAGCTATCAGTATGGCTCGGAACCGGATCAGATTGTCGATTACCGTTATGTGGAGGCGCGTCAGACGTCTTATGCGTATGCGGATACCGGGGACAGTTACCGTTATGCCGATGATCCGGCGATGGAGGGCGATTACCGCTATGATCTGGAGAGCGAGCCTTCGTTTGACGACTATAAATATGACGTAGTAAGTACGGTGCGCGCAGGGCATATGGCGACCGGCACGCTGCGGGTATGCCTTGTGGCGGAGGGCTGCTATCCGTATGTGGTCGGCGGCGTGTCAAGCTGGATACACAGTATCGTGCAGTCGTTCCCGAATGTGGAGTTTATCCTGCTTACGATCGTGGCGAACCGCACGCTGCGCGGGAAATTTGTGTATGATCTGCCGGAGAATCTGACGGAGGTGTATGAGGTCTATCTGGACGACGTGGACTGGGTGCGCAAAAAGCGCGGGAGCAGGAGTAAGCTGAAGCTCTCGGAAAAGGAATTTTATGCGCTGCGCAGCCTGATCTTAAATCAGAATGTAAACTGGCACACGCTGTTTGAAATGTTCCGCAGGCGCGATATTTCTTTAAACGACCTGCTGATGGGCGAGGATTTTTTCCGCGCGGTTTCAGACTGCTATGACCTGCAGTACAGCCAGATCGTATTTTCGGATTTCCTCTGGACGATGCGCTCGATTTATCTGCCGCTGTTTTTTGTGTTGAAGATGGACGTCCCGGCGGCGGATCTCTACCATTGCGTCGCGACGGGATATGCGGGCGTGCTTGGCAGCATGGCGAAAGATCTCTACGGCAGCAGGGTTCTGATCTCGGAGCATGGCATTTATACGCGGGAGCGCGAGGAGGAGCTGATTAAGGCGAAATGGGTTACGGGCATTTATAAAAATATCTGGATCGAACAGTTCCACAAGATGTCGCTGCTCGCATACCGCGACGCAGACCTTGTGACGAGCCTGTACGCGCATGCGCGGGAGCTGCAGGTGGAGCTGGGCTGTCCGGTTGAAAAGACGATGGTCACGCCGAACGGCATCCGTACGGACCGCCTTGCCGACCTGCCGCAAAAGACACAGGAGGATAAGGAGTTTATCAATATTGGCGCGGTGCTGCGCGTGACGCCGATCAAGGACGTTAAAACGATGATACAGGCGTTTGCCTATGCGAAGGAACGCCAGCCGAAATTAAAGCTCTGGATTATGGGGCCGACCGATGAAGATGAGGAGTATGCGCAGGAATGCTTTGACCTTGTGGAGACGCTCCAGGTGCAGGACATTGTGTTTACAGGGCGGATCGACGTGCGGGATTATCTGGGGCGCATGGATATCACGATCCTGACGAGCATCAGCGAGGGGCAGCCGCTTACGATCCTGGAAAGTTATGCGGCGCACCGGCCGGTGATCGCGACGGACGTTGGGAACTGCCGCGGATTGATTTACGGAGAAGATGATGATTTTGGGGAAGCGGGCATCCTGACGCATATTATGAATATAGAGGAGATCGCCCATGCGATGCTGGAGCTCGCGGGGGACGGCGCAAAGCGCAGGCAGATGGGCGAAAACGGTTATCGGCGCCTGATGAAAAAGTATCGGATCGAGGATATGAAGGCGACTTATGAAAAGATCTATATGGATTTTGCAGGAAACGCCGGACTGGAATGGCGGCAGGAGGCGTTTCAGCCGTATCTGCGGGAGCGGCAGGCGGGCTGACAGATGACAGGGGAACAGGAGAGATAAGGAAATGGCTGGAATCGGAGTGCGGTTAAACCGTATTTTTGGAAAGAACACAATTTCGTCAAATCTGCTTGGCGTCAGTTACAGCGCGGGCGTGACGGTTACGCCGATGTTTGTGATCATCGGGAATATCATGCTTATGAGCAAAGTTTTGGAATTTGATAAGGTCGGGTATGCCAGCCGCGAGCTGTTTTCGTGTACGGTGCTTTATATTTTTATTTTTTCCCTGCTCACGTCGTCGCCGTTTAACGCGGTGCTCTCGCGTTATATGTCGGATATCATTTATAAAGAACAGTTTGAGGATATCCTGCCCTGCTTTTATGTCGGGCTTGTGATGAATGTGGCGCTCAGCGCGCTGTTTGGCATTCCGTTCTGCATCTGGGAATTTATGGTGGGGCATATCGGCATTTTGTATGTCTTTACGGGGTTTTGCGGGTATATGGCGCTTGCGCTTGTGTTTTATTCCATGCTGTATCTTTCGATCTGCAAAGATTATACGAAGATCTCCCTGTTTTTCCTGTTGGGCATGGCGCTCGCGTTTGCGCTGTCGCTGGTCTTCGCGTGGGGATTCCATATGAAGGTTCCTTCTGCGATGCTGCTCGCGCTGGTCATCGGGTTTGCCTTTATTGCCTGCGCGGAGCTTGCGGTCGTAAAATATTATTTTAAGCATAACAGCGGGCGCTACCGTCCGGTACTCGGCTATTTTAAAAAGTATTTTTCCCTGGTGCTGACTAATTTTTTCTATACGCTGGGGCTCTACGTGCATAATTTTGTCTATTGGTTTACCGGGCTTCGGATGACGGTGGCGGATACGTTTATCTGCGCGCAGCCGTATGATATGGCGACCTGCATCGCGATGTTTACGAATATCTCGGCGACGGTTATCCTGATCGCCCGCCTGGAAATGAATTTCCATGAAAAATATAAGCAGTATTCAGAGGCGGTCATCGGCGGGCGCGCGTCGGATATCCGCAATGCGCAAAAGCGCATGTTCCACCAGCTGGCGGTGGAGCTGATGAACCTTGTGCGGATCCAGTTTATCATTACGGTCGTTGTATTTTTGCTCTGTATCGTGCTGCTGCCGCAGTTTGGGTTTGCGGGGCTTGTCATGCGCATTTACCCATGCCTTGCCGTTGGATATTTTATCCTGTTTTTGATGTATTCGGAAATTATCTTTTTGTATTATTTTAATGATAATAACGGCGCGATGCTGACGGCGGCAAGCTTTGTGGCGGCGACGGCGCTTGCGAGCGTGTTCGCTTCGGGGCTTGCGGAGAAATGGTATGGCGTCGGCGTTGTGATCGGCGCGTTTGTTGGGTGGACGGTTGCGTATATGCGGCTGCGCTGGGTGGAAAAGCACATGGAGGTGCACGTATTCTGCCGCGGGATGCTCATAAAAATGGTGATCGGCATACCGGACCCGCCAAAGGTTTATGACGCATATGCGAAGTTGAAAGAGAGTAAGGAGGAGGCGGAACATGGATAATTTGCTTGGGGTTTTGGTAGCTGTTATGGGAGTTTTTATTCTTTTGCTTGATTTTTTTGCATTTGTCTACCGCAAGCTTACAGAAGGGATTGAGATGTGCTGGTGTTTTTTCGGGTTCGTGCTGTTCCTTCTCGGCGTCGTCCCGGGGCTGTCCGCGTGGACGGCCGCAGTGCCGTTGTATGCGTATCCCGCGTTTTTTGTGTTTGGCATTTCGATGGTTGCGATCGTGTTTTATTTGAGCATCAAGCTCTCGCAGCTGATCAGAAAAAACCAGGAGCTTGCCATGCATGTGTCGCTGCTGAATCAGGAGAATGAGAGTATTTTGGAAAAGTTAAAAGAAGTAAGGGAAATGGAGCGCGATGAAAAGACGGAAAATACTGTTTGTCATTAATACGCTTGGCTGCGCGGGCGCGGAGACCGCTTTGCTGGAGCTTTTGTCAGCATTGGAAAAACAGGATTATGAGCTCTCCCTGTATGTCATGCTCGGGCAGGGGGAGATGGTCCATAAGCTCCCGAAAGGCGTGCGGCTGCTGAATGCGGATTATAAGGACTGCCCGGTGCTGTCCGGGGACGGGCGGCGGCAATTGGCAAAGACGGTCCTGCGGAGTTTTTTCCGAAATGGAAAATTGTTTTTTAGGACGCGGACGCTGCTGTCAGACTGGCGCGACATGAAAAAGCGCGGGAGGGTTTTGACGGATAAGCTGCTCTGGCGGGTCGTCTCAGACGGCGCGCAGCGTTTTGACGAAACGTACGACCTTGCTGTGGCGTATTTAGAAGGCGCGTCGACCTATTATGTGGCGGATTATGTAAAAGCGGAAAAAAAGGCGGCGTTTGTCCATATTGATTATGCGGGGGCCGGTTATACGCCAAAATTGGATCGGGGCTGCTATGACGCCTATGACCGCATTTTTGCCGTATCGGATGAGGTAAGGGAAAAGTTTTTGGAAGTCTATCCGGCATATGCGCCCAAAATGGGGGTGTTCCACAACATTGTAAACCAGGAGCGCATCCGCCGTCTGGCGGAAGAGGGAGAAGGCTTTACAGACGGCTATCAGGGGATGCGTCTTTTGACGGTGGGCAGGCTCACGCGCCAGAAAGCGTATGACGTCGCGATCGATGCGATGAAGCTTTTGCGGGATAAGGGCTGTCCGGCGCGCTGGTATGTGCTTGGAGAGGGGCCGGAGCGGGCGGAGCTGGAAAAGCGGATCGCGCGTCTGGGGTTAAAGGACGATTTTATTTTGATGGGCGCGGTGGAAAATCCGTATCCGTATTATAAGCAGTGTGACATTTATGTCCACGCAACGCGCTACGAGGGAAAGAGCATTGCCATACAGGAAGCGCAGACGCTCGGCTGCGCCATATTGGCGTCGGACTGCAACGGGAACCGCGAGCAGATAAAGGATCAGGTAGACGGGAGGTTTTGCGGGCTGACGGCGGAAGCGGTTGCAGAGGCGGTCCGCGCGCTGGCGGCGGATTCGCGTCTGCGGGAACGGCTTGGGCAGGCGGCGGCGCAAAAAGAACCGGGCGGGCAGAAGGAGATCGGACAGCTGCTTGCGCTGCTGCCCGGGCAGGAGGAGGAGTAATCGTGTTTTACATATGAGCGTAATGGGGGAGTTGCAGGATGAAAGATACAGGGAAGGAAGTCCTCGTTATCATTCCGGCATATAACGAGGAGAAAAATATCGCAAAGGTGCTTGATAAACTGGAGCAGCCGGAAATACAGCAGTTTGCGGATGTGCTTGTCATGAATGACGCGTCCTCGGACGAGACGAACTGGATCGTCAAGGAGCGGAAAATAACGCTTGTCACGCACGTATTTAATCTGGGCTATGGCAGCGCGCTGCAGCTTGGGTACAAATATGCGATCCGGCGCGGCTACCGCTATGTGATCCAGATGGACGCGGACGGGCAGCACGACGTGTGCAATGTAAAAAAGATCTATGAGGCGCTGATTACGAAAGATGCGCAGGGGAACAAGCCGGACATCGTGCTTGGTTCGCGCTACCTGCCGCAGAGCACGCCTTTCCCGACGGCGTTTACCAAAAGGGTGGCGTTCCGGCTGTTCCGGCGCATGATCCGGCTCGGCACAGGGAAGGTGATCATGGATCCGACGACGGGGTTGCAGGGATTAAGCTGGCGCGCGATGCTCTATTATTCAAAATACAACCATTTTGACGACCGCTATCCGGATTCCAATATGATCCTGCAGATGCTGCTGCTTGGATACCATGTCTGTGAGATTCCGGCTGTCATGCATACGAGGACGGAAGGGAAGAGTATGCATTCGGGCGTCCGTCCGGTGATCTATATGTTCCGGATGTTTTTCAGTATGCTTGCCGTTTATACAAGGATTAAGATTTTAAAGCTCGAAGCAGGAGGGATACCGCAGCATGAGTTTATGGAAGGGCCGTAGGAGGCTCCGGTTCCGGCCGCAGCCGCTTACGGAGTGTACGGCGTATCTGCCGCAGCCGTCTGCGGGCTGGTACCATATTTATCCGTTTGCCTTAGAGAAAGAAGCCGATTATGAAGAGCTGCGCTGGTGCCTGCGCGGGGAGGAGACGATCGTCCTTTTGCTGGCGGATATCGGCGCGTACAGAAACTGTGCGCTGCCGCGCGGGGCGCTGGAGCGGTTTGTCCGTATACTGGATTTTTTTAAGGCGCATGGAAAAGAGATGCTGGTGCGCATTGTGTACGATACGCAGGGCAAGGCGCTGGAAAAAGAGCCGGAGCGCATGGAAACGGTCGAGGGGCATATGCGGCAGCTCGGCGCGGCATTGCGTCCGTATGCCGGGGATATCGTGGCTTTCCAGGGGCTTTTTATCGGAAACTGGGGCGAGATGCATGGCTCGCGGTTCTTATCGGCTAAGAAGCTCCGGCGGCTGTTAAACGTGTGGCGGGAAGCCGTCGGGGAGGAGATCCCGGTTGCGGTGCGCACGCCGCGCCAGTGGCGGATGCTGCAGAAAAAAGAAACGGAGGGCGCGCTCGGTTTTTTCAATGACGGGATGTTCGGCTCGGAGAGCGACCTGGGGACGTATGGAACAAAAGCGCGCGAAGAGGCGGAATGGGAGGAGAGCTGGCGCAGGGAGGCGGAACTTCTCTTTATGGAACCGGTCAACCGCCGTCTCCCGTATGGCGGTGAGGCGGTCGGGGAAGCGGAGGCCGGCGCGCTGCCGCAGGCCGTCGCGGAAATGAGAAAAACGCACGTGAGTTACTTAAATGCCGCGCATGATGAAAAACGCCTGACGGACTGGAAAAAAACGCTGTGGCGGGAGGCGGGCGTATGGGACGGCGTAAACGGATATGATTATATCGGGGCGCATTTGGGCGTCCGCCCCGTTTTGCGCGGAGCGGATGTGAAACTGAAAAACGCCCCGCAGAAACCGCAGGATTGGAAAAAAACGGAAGTAAATATAGAAGTCCGAATAGAAAATGCCGGATTCGCCGGTTTTACGGAAGATGTGGAGCTTGCAGCCGCCATACAGCCGGAACAGGGGGCGCAGGAACTGACGGAGCTTGGGAGCGTCCTCATAGAAGCCGGGCGGCTTGCCGCAGGGCAGCCGGAGACGTCTGTGCGCCTGTCTGCGGACCTGATCTGTCCCGTAACGGAATGCGGACGGCTCCTGCTCCTGCTGCAGCTGCGGCGCAGGCGTGACGGCCGCGCATACCGCTTTGCAAATCAGGACGGCCGCGCGTGGACGTCAATCGGGCTGCTTGCGGATCGTTAAGCTGCCGACCGGATAACCCGCCGCGGTATGCAAAAAGCGGTTGGCAAACCGGATATACCGGCCGGTCGCCGGGTCTGTCATTTCATAATAAATGCGGTATGTCCCGCATGGCATGGAGCGGACGTCAAGCGGGACGGCGCATACGGCGCTGCCGCCGCTTTGTATGGCGCGCGTGTCCAGGTCTGCCGGGAGGACGGTCTGCTCTCCGGTTTCGGTGTTTTTTAGCCGCAGCTGTGACGCAAATGCGCAGTAGGAGGGGGAAAAGCCGCTGTTTGCAATGGTAAGGTTCAGGGTGGCGGTTTCATCTCTCCATGTGTCGAAGGCGCACGATACGTCAGAAATATGGTAGCGGTAGCCGAGGTGGGCGGTTATATAGGAAAGCCCGTCTGCGCCCTGAAAGCAGTCCGTCCCGCGGTAGGAGGCAGCCTGCCATTTGTCCAGGACGGCCTTGTCATAGTCCGCGTTCAGATACGACACGTGCATGGCGGACAGGTCGGCAATGGCGTTGTCCAGGTCGTTATAAGGATTGTCCAGTATGGCCTCGCCGCCGTTTGGGACGTATCGGCAGAGCTCGTTTTGGAAGGCGATCTCTTCCGCGCGTGTGCCTTTCGCGGAGAAACCGGCCGCTTCCGAGAGCGCGGAGTCCCCGTATGTGCCGAGGTCGTTGGCGGAGCCGAGCATACCGTCGTTGAACAGCCCGAGCCTTGCGGGCAGGGAACCGCTGTGGGCTTCGGTCTCCGCAAGCGGCTCAAAACGCGCGTTGATGGCGCGCCAGTGCGCCGGCGTGCGGACGGATAAATAGATCGACGGGTCTGTGACGGACGCCAGATATTGCGCGAGCGCGGCCATGGAATCTTCCTGCATATAGTCCGAGTTGTTCATTTCGCCGTTGTTGCCGACAAAAATGCCCTGCAGGAGATAGATGCTGTCCCTGTGGCGGTTTACGACAGCGGCGGCCTGTTTCATATGCTGTTTGATCTGGCTTATGGATTTCGGCTCGGTTTCGCGCGCCATGCCGTTCCAGTCATAGAGGAAGCGGACGATGAGCCGGACGCCGCTTTGCTCCCATGTGGAAAATACGGTATCCAGTTCAGAGAGGGCGGTCTCGCTCAGATCGCGGTCTGCGTATTCGCGCAGGTTGATCTCAAGCAGGGCGAGCATATGTTCGGAGGAATCGGCGCAGTGTTTTTGGATTGTTTCCGTATCGGGCGGCGCGGCGTCGGATAATACATAGCCGTAGAGATGGTACCAGCCCTGGCAGGGGTTTTGGAGCGCGGCGTCTGTTTCGGTATATCCTGTGGCGCAAAAGCGACATGAAAGTAACGGCTGTATG
>CANQQG010000013.1 GCA_947625875.1 uncultured Lachnospiraceae bacterium | reverse complement strand
GAATCTGTGGTCAAATATACGTTGCCAGAAAATGAAACACAGATTTTCGCTTCTAAATACAAATTGTATTTACCAAGTGAGGAAGAATTGCTGCGAGAATTAAATCAGGAATATCGAGCGTTGGAAGCTGATAAGATGGGAGAAGAGGACATCGGTGGTATGAAAGAGGAATAAATTTTGCCCATATTTCCTCGATTTTGTGGGAATATGCCGGACTGTTAATCATTTCTTCCGGATATCGTATGAAATCTGTGATTGCAACGCGCTTGTTGAAGATCCGAAATGGTATCGTTTCAGAATATTTCGATTTTACCCAGGCGCAGGCGCTTTGCCATAATCCCATGTACATGAGCGATTATGTAAAACATCTGGACAACAATCTATTGCAGTAAACCAGCAGGACGCTCTTACGGCAGGGAATAAGAATAAACAGAATAAACATTCGGCGGCAGGGAGAAAATTTTCCCTGCCCCATTTGTTTTATGGAACCCCATTTGCGGGATGAGAGAAGCAAAAGCGCGTGTATCTTTGCCATGGCGGCGATGTGGATAGGTACGCTTGACAAAAGCTGTAGGGGGGGGGGTAGAATAGTATAAGAAAAATCTGAAATTAACGATGGGAAAATGGAAGGCCTTTCTATTATACATAGTGTAAAAATATATCTGTGCAATGGCGCTGTAAATACAATCTGCATATTTGAAACGAATGATAAAGACTGTTCAGGCGGCAATTCATCGGATATATCAGAGAGAATTACAATATATTAAGAATGTTTATTGATTATGGAAAAATAGACGGTGATGATGTCAAAGAGGAGATCATTGGGAAATTAAAAGAGGCTTCTGAAAGATTTATTCAATTAGTATGTCGGGAACTTGATCAAATAGAATTTTATAAACTTTATTACGAAAAACTGAATTCATTTCATTCAAGGGCTTACAAGCCGTTGGCTATGCATTCTGGAGAATATCGGGGATATGAGTTGATTTCGGTTTTTCATATTGATAATGAAATGTACGAGTTTTATTTAAGGCATATTCACAGATTGAATAAGTTATTGGAAGAAGAATTGGATTCTGTCAATAAGAAGCTGGAAGGAATCAAAAATGCAGAAGAAATATTGCGAATTCTTGAAAATATAAAGGAAACGATGATTGACAGGTTGGATGCATACGCAAACGAGATAAAAGATCTCTTTAAAAACATAATTAATGACAGCCGTTATTTTAGTAAAGCGTCAAAAGTTTGGGATCGTGCAAAGGGGAGAGCGGTAAAAGGCGGAAAGGGGGTTAATGCGGAGATAAGGGATATATTGTTGGAAAGTATCGATCCTGCGAAAGAAGAAGGGACGCTTTATGGTTGCTTTAGGGACAGGTTCGGAGAAATCCAGGCCAATATAAATAAGCGGCTACAAGATATTGTTGATGAAAGCTTTGGGACGAAGTCAAATCGTGATGACATTGATACAGTTGGAACGTATTAAAAGAACTTTGAAAATTTAATGCGATATTTGGTAAAATATATCATTTGTATGGGCAGAAGTGGCATTTCACATTAGGTCTTCTAAGCTCTGCAGTTTGGGTAAAGCATGGTGAGAATTGCACAGAAGAGAATATTGAAAAGTACAGAAAAAAGAAGAGTTATCTTGTTTGCGCTCTGGATATTCTTGCTGTAGGACAGGTTTGGACACTTAGGTACAGGAATACAAATCTTACACAGATTACCATTAATGGTGGTGGTAATAAGCCATTAGACCCAAAAAAGGTTACAGTACCTGACCCGGACCCATCAAACCCAGATATACCGATTCCAATTGTAGAAGTATATGATACTACTCATTCAAGCAGAGATGATATTGATACAGTTGGTACACATTAAATACGAGTACTTTACAGAGCACGTCTATGTACGTGCTCTGATTAAATAATAAAAGGAGGGTAGAGGTTTACAGTAACTATAAACAACTATTAAAAAAGAGAAAAGGAGAATGATAATATGAAGAGATATTTTATGACATTAATGATTACATTGGTTTTATGTTTAGGGTTTAGCTCAGTACAAACTGAAGCCAAAACAAATGTTATTAAGTTAACAGATGCTGGGAATAAGCATCATAAGCCGCAGAAGCTCAAATTAGGTGATAACAAAGTTATTTGTAATGAGGATCTTGACCCAGAGTTTTATAATTATTATATTTATTTCGATGTAACTAAAAAGGGATATTATACGTTTACTTTGTCAAATTTTGCTGCTAATAAAAATGCAAGTTATATCGGTGTTGGTTGTGCTATAGATTATGATACACCAATGAGTGGTGGTGGGTATTGTTATACTTTAGGTAAAAAGATGTATTTAGGAGAATGTACGAGTGAAACCGTAACATTATATTTTACTAAAGCTACTACTATACAAATTAATGATGGAACACAATATGGAAGTGTGCATTATAACATCAAATATTCCAAAACAAAACCAGCAGGAAAAGTTATAAAACCTGTAAGTAAGTATTTAAAATATAATGTTGTATCAGGTGGATTTGACTCCGGAGTAGTTTATGGAAATCCATATCCAGTATTGGGACGTAATTATTTTTACGATAATCTTAGTAATGAGTTTACAGTGCTTTATACAGGGAAATATAAGGTTACACAGATAACCAAAGAAAATAAATATAGTAGCAATCTTATTAGTGTTGATGTGATTAGTCCAAAATACAGAGACAATGTAATAACCAAAAGTGATTATGTAACTTTAACAAAAGGTGAGATAGTGGATATAACACCAGCTCAAGGATTCGTAGATATTATCTTAGTAAATGCAGATATGGGTACAAAGACACTAAAATATAACGATAATCTATCGTTAAAAACCGGAGTGTCAGGAAAAGCCACATGGAAAGTGTCAAACAGTCGAGCAGAGATTGTGAAAACATCTTCCAAATCTGTACAGATAAAAGGCGTAAAAGAAGGTAAAGTAAAAGTGACAGCTAAAGTCGGTAAGACGTCTTATGTTTGGACAATTAATGTGAAGAAAACTGCAGCTCAGAAGAAACAGGAGGCAGCTGAAGCAATTTCCAACAGCACATTAAATATACGTTATGATTTGTTATACAACGATAAGAGTAAAGGTCTTGCATTTATATCATCAAAAGAGTATGAGTTGACAGATTTAAATATTTCTACAGTGATTGACATTTATTCAGGTGATAGCGTTGTGAATAGTATACCTTATTCTTGCGTTTGTCTTGAGACTGAAACAACTGTTGAAATTAGCAGTCCGGAAGGGTTACCTATAACAGGTGTTAAGTTACGTGATAGTAAGATATCTAAGTCAACAAAAGAAGGGTTATATTATGACAAAGTATTTGTGGAAAGTACATTTGATGGCTTATCTGATGCAGGAAATGGCCTTGTAAAATTAACTCATTACTATAATACAAGTAGTCTTAAACACTGTCTCTTCTATGTTACTTGGTATAATGATGATACAGGAGAACTTATATATTATACAACGATGGGAGCCGAAAATATCGAGGTTGAGTTACCAGCAGGGTTTTACGATACCAATACATCAGATGACCCATCTTATCATAATTGTTGTTGCTATTAAAAAGCAAACGGTTCTCTGTGCATGGACAGAGTTTACATAATCGGTAATGCCGACGGTCTTTAGCATTCCCCCAGCGGTCTGCATATAATTCAGAAGATCGATCATACTAACAATATTTACACAGTAAAATGATGTAAGGATGGTCTTATGACAGGAAATAAACAGAACCGCGATTTTTTAATACAGGGAGGCACACTTGCCGCGGCGGCGGTGTTTGGGCGCACGGTCGGGCTGATTTACCGCATTCCGCTGACAGCGATTCTTGGGGATTTGGGAAATAATTATTATTGCTGTGCGTTTGACGTCTATAATATCATGCTCCTGGTCAGCTCTTACAGCCTGCCGCTGGCTGTTTCCCGCCTCGTGTCGGATTACCGGGCAAAAGGCGAGCGGGCGAATGCGTACCGCGTATTGCAGTGCGCATTTGTTTTTGCTTTGCTTGCGGGCGGGGCGGCCTGCGCGGCTGTCTTTGTGGGGGCGGGGTATCTTACGGATACGGTGTTCCGCACGCCCCAGAGCATCTACGCTTTGCGTGTGCTTGCGCCGGTGTTGGCGCTTACCGCGTTGCTGGGCGTTTTCCGCGGATATTTTCAGGGAATGGAGCGTATGCGGCCCAGCGCCGTATCGCAGGCGCTTGAGCAGCTGATCAACGCATTTGTGAGCGTTGCCGCCGCTTATGTATTTTCGCTTTACGGCATTCAGGCGCCGGGAGATAAAACAAAGGATGATCAGGCGGCATATGGCGCGGCGGGGGCGGCGTTTGGCACATTGTCAGGCGCGGCGGCAGCGCTGTTTTTTTTGCTGCTTTTTTCCTTGAAGCCCCTGCGGGAAATGCGGCGCGAGGGAAAGCGGGAGGCTGCGGCGCAGACGCCGTACCGCGCATTGTATAAGGCCATGCTGCGGACGGTGTTGCCGATACTGGCGGCGTCCGCTTTTTATAACCTGAACGTCGTTATGGAGCAGGGCATTTTTAAGCACATGGCGGCGGGGCGGATCGCGCAGGAACAGATTGCCCGTCTGTGGGGGATTTTTTCCGGAAAATTTAAGACGCTTGTAAATTTCCCCGTCGCGGTCGCGGCGGCGATCGGCGCAGCCTGCATACCGGGCATTACAGCTTCGCTTACGGCCGGGGATTTTGCGCGGGCGTCCGAAAAAACGGGGCTCGCCGTACGGTTTTGCATGGTTCTTACCCTGCCTGCCGCGTTTGCGCTGACGTTCCTTGCAGATCCGGTCATGCGGCTGTTATTTGGGGACAGCGGCGGGACGGCGGCGGGGCTGTTGTTTTGGGGCGCTCCGGTCATCGCGCTGTATTCGCTGGGGGCGGTCACGTCCGGCATTTTACAGGGCATTGGCAGGCTGCGCGCGCCGGTGGCGAACGGTGCGGCGGCGCTGTGCGCGGAACTGGCGGTTCTGTATTTGCTGCTGCGGTTTACCTCTCTTGGCATTTATGCGCTTTTGCCCGCCATGTATACGTTTGGGGTGAGCGCGGCGGCGCTGAATCTGGCCGCTTTATATAAAACCGGTTACTGGAAGCCGCAGCCCGGAAAAGATTTCCTGCTGCCGGCGGCGTCTGCCCTTGTAATGGCGGCGGTGAGCCGGTTCGTGGGGCTGGTTTTCGGATACGCCCTGCCGCTTTCGGCGAGCCTGCCCGCGTCGGTTGCGGCAGGCGTCGCCAGCTATGTTTTTTTGCTGCGCAGACGCCGGACGGAAGACGGATCGATGCGCGGACACTTGTAAAACTTGACAGATGTAAAAAAAACAAATACAATGATCTCATATACGGCAGGGCAGAGGAAGGCCGACCGCATATCAAACAGATCGTCCGGCGGCTGTGCGGCCTGATCTTGAGAATAAAATGAAAAGAATGCATAAGATGGAAATAAACGGCGCATACTTTGGAGTATCTAAAACCGGATATGACGCGTCTTTCTTTGCGCGGATCATACCGGATAAAATTTCGGAGGCTTACCATGGTTCGGAAAAAAAGTATGCGCATATTTTTGTTTACCCTGTGCCTGCTTGTTTTTTCAGGCGCGCTCATTATCGGAATCGTGCAGTTGAAGGAACATGAAAAAGAAGCGGGAGACCGGCAGGCGCTGCAAAAAACGCAGGATTCTCAGACGGAGGCGGACACAGACCTGTCAGAGGCCGCGTCTGTCATGCGGCCGGTTCCATATGCGCAGGAGAGCTCGCCGCGTCCGGATGGCGCGCAGGGAGAATACTGTTATGAAATAAGGATAACCGGCGGTTATCTGGACGTCTATTATTATGGGACGGACAGGCTGTTCATGCATACGGGGATTGCGGAGAGCCTGTTGTCTGAGGCGCAGATGGAAGCGTTGGGAAACGGAAAGTATTTTAAAAATGAACAGGAGCTGTATGGGTATCTGGAAAGCTGTACGAGCTGAATGAGTCCGGACAGATCTCCTGTTTGACAAACGTGTTTTTGTGTGATAAGATAACGGAAATTTTGGGGTTCGGCATTATGTTGCGCGGATGGTGAAATGAGGAGAAAAATGTCTGATTTAAAGATCGAACGGATCAATGAGTTATACCGTAAATCAAAGGCCGAGGGGCTGACCGAAGAAGAAAAAAAAGAGCAGGCGCTATTGCGCAGCCGGTATCTTGCGGCAATCCGCAAAAATGTCCGCAGCCAGTTGAATCAGATTGACCTGCAGATGGAAGACGGAACGGTCGTGAATCTGGGGGAAAAGTATGGAAAAAAATACAAAACCGCAGATTAGGGAGCGTTACCGGGCAAGGCGGGATGCGCTGACGGCGGAAGAGGCGGCGGACGCTTCGCGGCAGATCTGTGCGCATATATTGGCATGGGACGTCTGCCGGAAGGCGCGGCGGATGTATTTTTATTATCCGCTTGGGAAAGAGGTTTCCCTGCTGCCGGTAGTTGAGGACGCATTTGCGCGGGGGAAGCGGGCCGCGTTCCCAAAAGTGGATGGCATGGATATGGATTTTTATGAGGTTTCCGGCATGGAGGAGTTTTCCGAGGGCTGTTTCCATGTGATGGAGCCGCGGGCGGAGGGGAAACGGCCTGTGGCGTGGGAAACGGCGCTTTGTTTTGTGCCGGGGACGGCTTTTGACAGGAGCGGCAGCCGCCTGGGATATGGGAAGGGATATTATGACCGTTATTTTGCCGGAAAAGACGGCGTGATCCTGATTGGCTGCGCCTATGGCGTCCAGATTGCGGAAGGGAACGACAGGCTTCCGGCGGAGCCGCACGATATCCGCATGGATTATCTGGTATCGGAGTCCGGCGTTTTAAATTGCCGGGCGGAGTGACCGGCGTGTTTTATGGCGCGGCTGCGCGGGAATGTTCAGAAAGGGAAGCATTACAGGATAAGTATGGATAAAGAAACAGTTTTAAACGGCGCGGCAGGCGGGCAGCAGATCCCGCCTATGGAGCCGCAGCGGCAGTTTTATTTTATTGAGCGCGCGAGGGAGCTGGTCCGGAAAAAAACGGAAGAAAAAGGGCGCAGGCTGACGTTTCACGTAGAGACGTTCGGGTGCCAGATGAATGCGCGGGACTCCGAAAAGCTGGCGGGGATCTTGGAAGCGGCGGGGTTTGCGCAGGAGCCTTCGGAAGCCGCGGACTTTGTCATTTATAATACCTGTACCGTACGTGAGAATGCGAACAATAAAGTATACGGGCGGCTTGGGTATCTGCAGAATCTGAAAAAGAAAAACCCCGATATGCGCATTGCCCTGTGCGGATGCATGATGCAGGAAAAAGAGGCGGTCGCAAAGCTGAAACAGAGCTATCGGTATGTGAACCTGATCTTTGGGACGCACAATCTTTATAAATTTGCAGAATTGCTGGTCGCCGCGTATGAATCGGACAAAATGGTGGTTGACGTCTGGGAGGAAGGGCGGGAAATCGTGGAAGACCTTCCGGTGGAACGGAAATATCCGTTTAAATCGGGCGTCAACATTATGTTTGGCTGCAACAATTTCTGCAGCTACTGCATCGTGCCCTATGTGCGCGGGCGGGAAAAGAGCCGGGAGCCGGAAGACATTCTCAATGAGGTGCGCAGGCTTGCGGACGACGGCGTTGTAGAAGTCATGCTCCTGGGGCAGAACGTCAATTCCTATGGAAAGACACTGAAAACGCCGGTATCGTTTGCGCAGCTGCTGGAAGAGACAGAGCGGGTAGAGGGCATAGAACGGATCCGGTTTATGACGTCCCACCCAAAGGATTTGTCGGATGAACTGATCCGGACGATGGCGCGTTCCGGAAAAATATGCCGCCATCTGCATCTGCCGCTGCAGTCGGGCAGCTCGCGCATTTTAAAGCTGATGAACCGCCAATATGATAAAGAAGGCTATTTAAGGCTTGTGGAGAAGGTGCGCGCCGCGATGCCGGATATTGCGCTGACAACGGATATCATTGTCGGGTTTCCGGGCGAAACAGAGGAAGATTTCCTGGAAACGATGGACGTTGTCCAAAAAGCGCAGTTTGACTCCGCCTATACCTTTATCTATTCGAGGCGGACGGGAACGCCGGCGGCAGAGATGGACGGGCAGGCGCCGGAGGACATAATAAAAGACCGGTTTGACCGCCTGCTTGCGCAGGTGCAGGAGATTGCCGCGCAGAAGGCGGAGCGGCTGACCGGAACGCTGCAGCAGGTACTGGTCGAGAGTGTAAACAGCCATGACGCGTCGTTCGTGACGGGGCGCATGGATAATAATGCTACGGTGCATCTGCCGGGGGACGCCTCGCTGATCGGCCGGATTGTCCCGGTGCGCCTGACGGAGTGCAAAGGGTTTTATTATTATGGAAGGCTCGTATAATAAGAGAAAAAAAGCGGACGCGCTGTTGATTGGCGGGCTGTTAGCCGCGGCTTTTTTACTGGTTTTTATTTTCGGAAAAAAGGACGCGGGCGCCGCTGTGCGCGTGACCGTAGACGGCGCGCTCTATGGCGCGTATGCGCTGGATACGGACGCGGTGATACCGATAAAAAGAAACGGCGTTGTGACAAATACGCTTGAGATCAGGGACGGATGCGCGGATATGACGGATGCAGACTGTCCGGATAAAATCTGCGTGAATCAAAAAGCGGTCTCGCGGCCGGGAGAGACAATCGTATGCCTGCCGAATAAGGTGGTCGTAGAGGTCGAGGCGGATACGGGGGAAACGGCATATGATTCTTTTTCCCGCTAAGTTTGTATGATAAGGGAAAAATGGAAACAGAGGTTTTTGGATTGGATAGACGGGAGACAGATCAAAAGGCGCCCGCGCTGCTTGGCGTCTGCCTTGCGCTTGCGCTCGTATGCAGCTATGTGGAATCGCTGATACCGTTTTCTTTTGGCATTCCGGGCGCGAAGCTGGGGCTTACGAATATTGTCGTGGTCGTTATGCTGTATTACATAGGTCCCCGGGAAGCGCTGACAGTGTCTGTGCTGCGGATTTTGCTGTCGGGATTTTTGTTCGGCAATTTGTTTGGCGTCCTCTACGGCCTTGCGGGCGGGCTGCTGAGTTTTTTTTGTATGTGTTTATTAAAAAAATGCCGTCAGATTGGAATTGTATCCGTCAGCGCGGCGGGCGGCGTGATGCATAATCTGGGGCAGACGGCCGTTGCCGCTCTGGTTGTGGAAAATATCCATTTATTTTATTATTTTCCTTTCCTGATGATCGCAGGAATCGTTACGGGCGCGTTGATTGGGATCGCGGCGCGCGGGATTTTGCTGCGCCTGCCGCCGCGGAAAAACGGAAGGGACAGAAAAAAGAGATGATATCTTATATAAAAGGGACGCTTGCCGGCGTCATGGAGGACGGCATTGTGCTGGATGCGGGCGGCATTGGCTATCACATTTTTGTGCCGGGACAGGTGTTGGATGCGCTGCCGCCGGTCGGGGAGACATTAAAGATACATACTTATCTGCAGGTGCGCGAAGACGCCATGACGTTATTTGGGTTTCTGACGCAGGAGGATCTGCGTATTTTTAAGCTCTTGCTGGGCGTGAGCGGCATCGGGCCAAAAGGAGCGCTTGCGGTTTTGTCTGTTATGACGACGGACGACCTGCGGTTTGCGATTCTGGGCGAGGACGCAAAAGCGATCGCGCGCGCGCCGGGCATTGGAAATAAGACGGCGCAGCGGCTGATTCTGGAATTAAAAGACAAGGTGAGCCTGGATGAGGCGTTTGAACGAAAAGCGGCGCATACACAGGAAACGCCTGCCGGATCCGGTGGAAATGAAATCAAAAACGAAGCGGTCCTTGCGCTGACGGCGCTCGGTTATTCTTCTTCGGAAGCGTTAAAAGCATTAAATGGCATCGAAGTGACAGACGGGATGGACGTGGAAACCTTGTTGAAGCTGGCATTAAAACAGATGTCTTTCTTATAAAAACAGCGGGAGAGGACAGAACGAAACATGGAAAAACGGGTGATTGCTACCCAGATTCAGGAAGAGGACGTCCTGGTTGAGAAAAATCTGCGTCCGCAGACACTGGATGAATATATCGGGCAGGAAAAAGCGAAAAAAAATCTGAAAATTTATATCGAAGCTGCAAAGCAGCGGCGGGAAGCCCTCGACCATGTTTTGTTTTTCGGGCCGCCGGGGCTTGGGAAGACGACGCTGTCCGGCATTATCGCAAATGAGATGGGGACGCATTTAAAGATCACATCCGGGCCCGCGATCGGAAAGCCGGGAGAGATGGCGGCTATTTTAAGCAACCTGCAGGAGGGTGATATTTTATTTGTCGATGAGATCCACCGTCTGAACCGCCAGGTGGAGGAAGTCCTGTATCCGGCCATGGAAGATTTTGCGATTGACATTATGATCGGGAAGGGCGCGACGGCGCGTTCGATCCGCCTTGACCTTCCGAAATTTACGCTGGTCGGCGCGACGACGCGGGCGGGGCTGCTTTCCGCGCCGCTGCGCGACCGATTTGGCGTGATCCATCATCTGGAGTTTTATACGGTGGAGGAGCTGCAGACGATCATCCTGCACTCGGCAAAAAAGCTGGAGGTGGAGATAGACCATGCGGGCGCATATGAGCTTGCCCGCTGTTCGCGGGGGACGCCGCGCCTGGCAAACCGTCTCTTAAAGCGTGTGCGCGATTTTGCGCAGGTAAAATACGACGGGCGGATAACGGAAGAGGTCGCTTCCTTTGCGCTGGATTTGCTGGAAGTGGATAAAATGGGGCTGGATTTGAATGACCGGAATCTTTTGCTTACGATCATAGAAAAATTTACGGGCGGGCCGGTCGGCCTGGATACGCTTGCCGCTGCGATCGGGGAAGACGCGGGGACGATTGAAGATGTGTACGAGCCGTTTTTAGTGAAGAACGGCCTGATCAACCGTACGCCGAAAGGGCGCGTTGCGACGGAGCTCGCCTATCAGAGCGTTGGGATTGCGTATCCGCAAAAATAGTTGTTGTTTTTCCTGTAAAAAGCCATTATAATAAAATAAATATGTGCATTGATAATTTTGATGCTACGGAATTAAGGAGAATACAGACTATGGCGGCAAAGAAAAGTACGGATGTCATGATCGCGGGAAAGGTATATACATTGAGCGGATATGAGGAGGAAGGCTATCTGCAGCGCGTTGCTTCTTATATTAATGCCAAAATCTCCGAGATTACGGATCGTGAGGAATTTCGGCGGATTCCAAATGACATGAAGTCGATTTTGATAGAGTTAAATATTGCAGACGATTATTTCAAAGTGCGCGCGCAGTTTGAAAATATGGAAGAAAACTATAAAAAGGCGGAGAAGGATCTGTTTGACTTAAAGCATGAGCTGGTTGATACGCAAATGCGTGTTGAGGATTTATCGGAGCAGCTTGCGCATGAAAAAGAGGCGGGCAGCAAAAACAGCGAGAGTGTGGCGGCGTTAAAGGATAAGCATAAAAAGCTCGAGGACAAGTATCAGCTGCTGCTGGATAAGACTAAGGTTGCGGAAGAAAAGAACCGGCAGTTTGAGGAAATGCTGCGTATCAGCGAGCAGGAAAAGCGGGAGCTGACTTCGGAGATAAAAGAATTGCGGCTGAACAAAGAACGTCTGGAGGCCGCGCTTGGCGATGCGCTTCTTGGCGCAAAAAAGACGGATGCGAAGAAAAGCGCAAAGAAATCCGGCGGAGCGGCTGCGGAGAAAAAGCGGCAGGAGATTTCAGAAGAAGTTTCCGAAGAAGAAGCTGCCGACGGGGAGACGGAGACAAAAGAAGCGGAGATAAAAGAAACGGACGCGGCGGAAAGCAGAAAGGAACAGGAAAGAAAAGAACAGGAAATAAAAGCGGACGAGCCGCCGGAGCCAGACAAAGAGCCGGTACATATTTTGGATGAAGAAGAGGAAACCGATGAGCCGCCGGAGCCAGCTGAGCCGGAGGAAGGGAATCAGGAAACGTCTGCCGCGGGCATGAAGATCATGGACTGGAGCGATGACGGCGCCGCGCAGAATTTATCAGGAGAAGCGGATTTGCCGGGAGCATTGTCCTTTCCGTATGGGGAAGCCGGGGAAGAGGAAGACGATCCGGAGCTGATCGAGCTGGCAAGGCAGATCGCGGAGTTGGAACGCGAAGAACAGGAGAGTCAGAAAAAGGCGGCAAAGCAGTGAGGAATATACAGAGGAAAAGGGAGAGGGGAATGGAGCATATCTGTTCCCTGTTCTGCTTTTGTGGGAAATGATGTGAGAGGACATAAACAGGAGATACGCTATGGGACAAAACAGACAGCGCAAAACGAAGACGCCGGACGGTATGGAACGGCCCCGCCTGGAACTGCTCGCGCCTGCCGGAACGCCGGAAGCCTGCCGGGCCGCCATTCATGCGGGGGCCGACGCGGTATACCTGAGCGGAAACCGGTTCGGCGCGCGCGCGTATGCGGATAATTTTTCACAGGACGAGCTGTTTGTGGCGCTGGATTATGCGCATCTGCATGAAAAGAAAATATTTCTGACGGTCAATACGCTGTTAAAGCAGCGGGAGATCGCAGACGAGCTGTATCCGTTTTTAAAGCCGCTGTATGAGCGCGGGCTGGACGCCGTCATCGTGCAGGATTTTGGCGTTATGCATTTGATCCATACGCAGTTTCCGCAGCTGCCGATCCACATAAGCACGCAGATGTCTGTTGCCGACGCGCATGGCGCGGCATTTTTAAAAGAACAGGGCGCGACGCGCGTTGTTACGGCCAGGGAGCTGTCGCTTGCGGAGATCCGGGCAATCCATGATGACGTGGAAATCGAACTGGAGTGCTTTATCCATGGCGCGCTCTGCTATTGTTATTCGGGACAGTGCCTGCTGAGCAGCATGATCGGCGGCAGGAGCGGCAACCGCGGGCGCTGCGCGCAGCCATGCCGCCTGCCGTATGCCGTTCTGGATGAGGGGCGGCATATGGTTTCGGATGCGAAGGAGGAAGCATATCCGCTCAGTCCCAAAGACCTGTGTGCGGTCGCCCTGATACCGGAACTGGCGCAGGCGGGCGTGTATTCGTTTAAAATTGAGGGCAGAATGAAATCCGCAGCGTATGCGGCGGGCGTTACGTCTGTTTACCGGAAATATATCGATCTTTATCTGAACGGAACGGACGGGAAGGTTTTGGCAAAAGATCGGGAGCGACTGCTGGAAACCGGCAGCCGCAGCGGGTTTACGGAAGGCTATTATAACCAGAGGAACGGGAAAAATATGATGGCGATGCGGCATTCCGGACATCGGAAGGACGGCGTATCGTCAGAGCGGGCCGCGGCGGAATATTTAAAGGCGGATAAAAAAATTCCGGTGCAGGCGGAGCTGTTTCTGGCGGCGGGCGAACCGGCGATGCTTACCATGCGGGAGCCGCAGCGCGGGATACAGGGGTTTGCGCAGATCGGCGCGGTGGAACCGGCGAAGAAACAGCCGCTTTCCGAAGCGGATGCAAAGGCGCAGATCTCAAAAACCGGAAATACGCCGTTTTATGTGGAGACCGCCAGCGTGACGATACAGGACGCCGTTTTTCTGCCGAAGCAGGCGTTGAACCAGCTGCGCAGGGACGCGCTGGAAAATCTTACGGAGCTGTGTCTTGCGCCATATCGGCGCGCGGCGGCGCCGGGGCAAATGCCGGATCCGATATCAGAAGATACTGTCCGTTCGGGGAACGCGCCGCTTTTTACAGCTTCCATAGAGCGGGCGGAGCAGCTTGCGCCGGTAGTATCCGCTGCGTTTGTCTCAAGGGTTTATCTGGATGGTATGCTTTATGGGAGGGAGTCGTTTTTTGCGCAGCTTGCGGAACACGCGGCGCGGCTCCATGCGGCGGGAAAAGAGGCGTATTTTGCCCTGCCGGCCGTTTTCCGCAGGCATACGGCGGCGTTTTATGAAGCAAATTTCCAGAAGCTTCTGGATACGGGCGTGGACGGTTTCCTTGTGAGGACGATGGACGAACTGGGTTTTCTGAAGGAAAAAGGGGTTGCGGGAGCGCGCTGCGTTCTGGACGCATCGCTATATACGTATTCGGATCATGCCAGGGCCGCGTATGCGGCGGCCGGTTTTTCGCATGATACGGTTCCGTTTGAACTGAATAAAAAAGAACTGCGCGCAAGGCATAATGCGCAGAGCGAGCTGGTGGTCTATGGCAGGACGCCGCTTATGGTGAGCGCACAGTGCATTCAGAAAAATCTGCGCGCCTGCGGGCATAAGAGCGGCCTTTTGTTTTTGAAAGACCGTTATAAGAATGAATTTCCGGTAAAAAATCATTGTACGGATTGTTATAATGTTATCTATAATTCGCTTCCGCTGTCGCTCATACAGCTTGCGGATGAACTGGAGGCGTTACAGGCGGAGGCGTATCGGATGCAGTTTACGGTGGAAGATGCGGCGCGTGTGCAGAAAATCACTGATAGCTGCCGGCAGGCGTTTTTGGACCGCCGGATACCGGATATGGCGGAGATTACAGGCGGCTATACAAACGGGCATTATAAGCGTGGCATAGAATAGGTGATCGTATGGTAAATCTTATTGTGGAGCTGTCAAAATATCTGATGATCCTGTTGTTTGCTTGCTATACCTTGATCTGTTTTACTGTGTTTGGAAAGAACCGGTCGGAAAAAAAGCAGCAGCGGATCCTGCGGAAACAGACGAAGCTGATTTTTTTGATTCATTTAAACGGGTTTGTTGTATACCTGGCCGTCCTGCAGACGCGGCAGGTCATTATTACATGGGCGATGCAGGCGGTTTTGCTGGGGTGTATCCTGATTGTTTACAAATATATTTATAAGCGCGCCTCGTGGCTTGTCGTAAATAATATGTGTATGCTGCTCGCTGTCGGGTTTATGATCCTGTACCGTCTGGATCCGGATAAGGCGGTGCGCCAGTACCAGATCGCGGTGGCGGCGGTCGTGATCACGCTGATCATTCCGTTTTTTATCCATAAGCTGCATTTTTTGGACAGGCTCACGTGGTTTTATGCGGTCGCAGGCGTCGGTCTGCTGCTTGTGGTCGCCGTCATCGGATCGGTCAGCTACGGGGCGAACCTCTCAATCACAGTTGCGGGCGTCACTTTGCAGCCATCGGAGTTTGTGAAAATCCTGTTTGTTTTCTTTGTCGCGTCCATGCTGTACCGGTCAACGGAATTTTCCCAGGTCGTAAAGACGACGGTTGTTGCCGCCGTCCATGTGCTGATCCTGGTTGCGTCGAAAGATCTCGGCGCGGCGCTGATATTTTTTATCACGTATATGATCATGCTGTATGTGGCTTCGCAGAATCCGTTGTATTTCGCAGGCGGAATGGCGGCGGGCGCGGCGGCATCCGTCGCCGCTTACCATCTGTTTAATCATGTGCGTGTGCGCGTCGTGGCGTGGAAGGATCCGCTGTCGGTGATCGAGCAGGAAGGGTATCAGGTCTGCCAGTCGCTGTTTGCGATCGGGACGGGCGGCTGGTTCGGCATGGGGCTGTTCCAGGGAATGCCGGATAAGATTCCGGTTGTAGAACAGGACTTTGTATTTGCCGCTATTTCCGAGGAAATGGGCGGGGTATTTGCGGTCTGCCTGCTGATGGTATGCGCGAGCTGTTACCTCATGTTTTTAAATATTGCCATGCAGATACGCGACCGTTTTTATAAACTGATCGCGCTTGGGCTTGGAACGGTTTACGGGTTTCAGGTGTTCCTGACGGTGGGCGGCGTGACAAAATTTATCCCGTCAACCGGCGTGACGCTGCCGTTTGTCAGCTATGGCGGCAGCTCACTTTTGAGCACATTTGTAATATTCGCAATTATACAGGGCCTTTACATTTTGCAGGAAGATGAGGGGATGGCGTATGGACAGGGAAATAAGAGAAGAGGCAAGGGAAGAAAAAAGAAGAAGGCGGGAAGTCGAAAGGATCCGGCAGACGAAGCGTGATCCGGCCGGAAAAAAGAAGACGCGGAACCGTGAATTTGCGGTCGTCACGTATTTATTTCTCGGCGTCTTTCTGGGTATGATCGCCTATTTTGCGTATTTTCAGATAGAAAAGAGCGAGACGTTCATCAACAGCCCGTATAATCCGAGGCTGGATGCGTTTGCAGACCGCGTGGTCCGCGGGGATATCGTTTCCGCGGACGGCGAGACGCTCGCGACGACAAACGTTGCGGGGGACGGGACGGAAACGCGCAGTTACCCGTATGGAGCGGTGTTTGCACACGCCGTCGGTTTTGCCACAAATGGAAAAGCCGGAGTGGAATCCATGGATAATTTTGAACTGCTGCGCTCCCATGCGTTTATTCTGGAAAAGATCATAAACGAGATAAAAGGGGAAAAAAACCGGGGCGATACCGTTGTCACGACATTTGACGCGTCCGTCCAGAAAGCGGCGTATGACGCACTTGGTTCGTACCGGGGCGCGGTCGTAGCGATCGAGCCGTCTACGGGAAAAATACTTGCGATGGTCTCAAAGCCTGATTATGATCCGAATACGATCGCCGCGAACTGGGATACGATTACGGCGGACAATACGGAATCTGCGCTTTTAAACCGCGCGACGCAGGGGCTTTACCCGCCGGGGTCGACGTTTAAGATCTTTACGATGCTGGAATATATGCGGGAAAATAAAAATTATCAGGACTTTTCGTATGCGTGCGGCGGCTCTGTCACAAAAGGCGATTCGACGGTTCATTGTTTTGGAAATACAGCCCATGGGACGCTGGATTTAAAGGGCGCATTTGCGAAATCGTGCAATGCTTCTTTTGCGGAGATCGGCCTGTCGCTGGATGTCGGGGATTACGCAAAGCTCTGTGAAAAAATGCTCTTTAACAGCAGCCTGCCATGCAGCTATCCCTACAAAGAAAGCAGTTTTTCGCTGGAAAAAGGCGCGGATGCGGCGGACGTCATGCAGACGGCGATCGGGCAGGGCGAGACGCTCGTCACGCCGTATCATCTGGCGCTGGTAATGTCTGCGGCTGCAAATAACGGCGTATTGATGAAGCCGTATGCGGTCGACCGCGTGACGAATTACCGCGGGACGGAGGTCTCGGAAAATAAGCCGCAGGAATATGCGCGGCTGTTATCAGAGGAACAGGCAGAGCTTCTGCAGCCTTATCTGCGGGGTGTCGTTACGGACGGGACGGCGTCGGCGTTAAACGGGCAGAGTTATACGGCGTTCGGGAAAACCGGTTCCGCCGAATTTACGAGCGCGAAGGACAGCCATGCATGGTTTGTCGGCTATGCGCAAAAGGAAGAGGCGGGCAGCATTGCTGTGGCGGTTCTTGTGGAAGGCGCGGGTACGGGCGGCGCGTATGCTGTGCCTGTTGCAAAAGCGGTTTTTGATGCGTATTTTGCCGCTTCCCAGCCGTAAAAAAGAATCGCCATATATTTATATTTTCTTGCAAGTGGGCGGAAAAAGGGGTATACTACTGTTTAGTTGTTTGAAACTGCGGTAAAATGAGCGTTTTGCCGCAAAACCACATCAGGAGGTGTTGTAATGATAGAGGCAACCAGTTGTGGTGGTGTGGTAATATTCCGAGGCAAGATTCTGCTGCTCTACAAGAATTATAAAAATAAGTATGAGGGCTGGGTGTTGCCGAAGGGGACTGTCGAAGACGGGGAAGATTATAAAGAGACGGCGTCCCGCGAAGTGTTGGAAGAAACCGGCGTGCATGCATCGATTATCAAATACGTCGGGAGAAGTCAGTATACATTTACGATTCCGGAAGATACCGTAGAAAAAGAAGTGCACTGGTATCTGATGATGGCGGACAGTTATTACAGCAAACCACAATGGGAAGAGTATTTTGTGGACTCCGGTTATTATAAGTTCCATGAAGCGTACCATCTGCTGAAATTTTCAAATGAGAAGCAGATACTGGAACGGGCTTATAACGAATATCTGAGCCTGAAAAAGAGTAATCTGTGGGGAAGCAAAAAATATTTTTAGAAGCATGGCTGCCATGCAAAGCGTTCGGACACACGCATGGCGTCCGGTGTTCCGGCTGCATGATTGGGGATGTGCAATGATTTGGTATGAAAATTTATATATTGGGGACAGTATTCCCAGGAAAGAAGGAAAAATCAGACGTATAAAATGGAAGATCGAGCATCATGCAGGCCAATGGAATATTTATGTGATCGCGCTTTGCAGATATGGGACGAATCTGCTTGAGATCATTCCGGCCAGGGAGCTTCTGCAGAAATATTATCCCCGGCAGAGCCTCTATATTGTCGGGCTTGCAAAGGGGTATGACGAGGCGCTGGAGACGGCGGCCAGAATTATTATAGATGTGTATCAGCATACGGGCGGTTTTTCTGTCAGGCATTATATCAAAAAAGGAATGGATAAGCCGCAGAAGGCAGGTGACGGCGCATGATCTTAAAAACCATATTGTCGGCGCTGCTTTGGCTGCTGAAAATTGCGGGGATCCTGCTGCTGGCGGTACTCGTAGCCGCCCTTGCCGCGCTGCTTTTCGTCTTGTTCGTGCCTGTGCGTTATCGTGTGTCAGGCTTTCAGGAGGAAGCGGTTGAAAATGGTGAAAAACCGGCGTTTCGTATGGAATTGCAGGCGAGCTGGCTGTTAAAGCTTTTTCGTTTCCGACTGCAGTATGGGAAAGAGGGGCTTGCGTACCGGTTTTTTATCGCCTGGCTGGAGCCTTTGAAATTGCTTGCCGGACGGAGAGAGAGAAAGGCGCGGAAAGCGGAAAAACAAAAAACAGAACCGGAAAAAACAGAGCTCCAAAAAACAGAACCGGAAAAAACAGAGCCTGAAAAAAAAGAATCAGCCGGATCCGGCGAAATAAAACCGGATTTGGATTTGGAAGAAAAAAAGCCGGAAGATCATAAGCGGAAAAAGAAAAAACCAAAAAAAGCAGAACCGGAAAAAGAAAAGCGGAAAAAACGGAGATCCGGCAGGCAGAGGAAGCAGAAAAAGAGCGCAGGGGAGGAATCAAAAACAGCAAAGCTGCGTGAAAAGGCGCGGAATCTCCACGCGCAGGTTACGGACGAGGGCAACCGCAGGGCGGGGCTTCATGCGTGGACGGAGCTGTGTTATCTGCTGGGCCATTACAAACCGAACCGGCTCAAAGCGGACATTGCTTTTTCGCTCGGGGATCCCGCGCTTACGGGAGAGGCGCTCGGCGCGCTCAGCCTGACGCCGTTTGTCTACCGCTATCCATGCCATATTACACCGGATTTTTCGGCGGAGACTTTTTATATCAGGGGGAATGTCCATATGCGCGGCAAAGTCGCCGTATGGCGGTTTGCACTGAGCGCGTGGCGGCTATACCGCGATAAGGAGCTGCGGCGGCTTCTGCGCCAGTTGCAGGGCGGTTAAGGCGGACACCGCCGGAAACAGGAAAAACGAAAACGTTATAAAAAATATAAAAAAACGGAGGAATGTTATATGTCAGACAATAGTTTCAGTTCTACGGTATCGTCTTTGTTCAAAGGAATGGACAGCTTTATCACAACCAAAACCGTAGTCGGCGATGCGATCCATATCGGCGATACGATCATTCTGCCGCTTGTGGATGTGTCTTTCGGCGTGGCGGCGGGCGCGTTTTCCGATGATAAGAAAAATAACGGGGGCGGCGGCATGGGCGGCAAGATCACGCCAAGCGCGGTGCTTGTGATCCAGAAAAATGCGACCAGGCTCGTCAATGTGAAGAATCAGGACGGCATCACAAAGATTTTGGACATGGTGCCTGATTTTGTGAACAAATTTACATCGAAAAACAGCCAGACGGATACGGATACCGATCCGGAGGCGAAGAAAAAAGCGGCGGAAGAGCTGGAAGAAAAACTGGAAGAATCCGTAAATCATGCGGATGGGCAGGAGTAACGGGTACTAAATGTATTTTTTCCACATATAATGGCAGTAGCAACATTTTGATATGGAATCGAAGTGGGTTTATGAAAAAAATATGTGGGTTTGCGATGTTCTGGATAGCCGTCGGGATGCTGCTCGCGCTGCTGATCCCAAGCGTATGGGTTACGGTCCTGCTGATCGGCGCGCTGCTCGCCGTCGGCTATAATCTGTTCTGTTAAAAATGCATAAAGAAAAAGCTGTGCAGATGTTTTCACATTTACACAGCTTTTTACGTTTTCTTTCGGAACTAAGCGCGTTCTACTCTGCCTGACCGTAAGCAGGCAGTGCAAACATGCAGCTTCTTTGTGCCGCCGTTTACCTTGCACCTGACAGTTTGGATATTTGGTTTAAACTTTCTATTGGTTCTTCTATGTGAATGGCTCACATTATTTCCGAAAAGAACGCCTTTTCCACAAACGGAACATTTTGCCATGACCGCACCTCCTTGCAGTTATTACTAAAACCTGACAAAAATCAGGTTCACAACATGGTTATTCTATCAAAAGAGGTAAGCAAATGCAAGCGATATTTTTATTTTTTTCAAAATCGTGAAAAATATAGTTTTCTTTTTGGGGAAAAACGGTTATAATAACTACCAACTGGATATTTTTGTGCTGTTTTACAGGGATGAATGGAGGGATACGATGAAAGGACAATTTGTGAACGAATATGGCAGGGTTGTGATCGGCAATGACGTGATCGCGACTTACGCCGGTTCTGTCGCGGTGGAATGCTTCGGTATCGTGGGCATGGCCGCGGTAAATATGAAAGATGGGATTGTAAAATTACTGAAAAAGGATTATCTTACCCATGGCATAAATGTAACTGTTGATGAGGAAAATGAGATCACGATCGATTTCCATGTCATCATTTCCTATGGCGTGAGCATCAGTACGGTTTCTGATAACCTGATTCAGACGGTCAAATATCGTGTAGAAGAATTTACGGGAATGCGTATCAAAAAGATTAATATCTTTGTTGAAGGCGTCCGCGTGATTGATTAAGGAGGATTAGACGTGGAACTCAAAACGATCGATGTTGCGCTTTTATCAAAAATGTTTACAAACGGCGCGCTGAAGCTGGAAGCAAAAAAAGAGTGGATCAATGAGCTGAATGTTTTCCCTGTTCCGGACGGGGACACCGGCACGAACATGACGATGACCGCGCTCTCCGCCGCAAAGGAAGTGGACGCTCTGGAAAACCCGGATTTTAAGTCGCTGGCAAAGGCAATCTCTTCCGGTTCGCTGCGCGGGGCAAGGGGAAATTCCGGCGTTATCTTATCCCAGATCTTCCGCGGATTTGCAAAAGTCATCGGAAAAGAGTCCAAAATAACGGTTCCGGTATTCTCCCGCGCGTTCCAGAAGGCGGTGGAAACGGCGTACAAGGCGGTTATGAAGCCAAAGGAGGGCACGATCCTGACCGTTGCGAGGAGCGCGGCGGATAAGGCGGCGGAACTCGAAGAAGAGACGGATGATTTTATTTATTTCCTTGATGAGATCATCAAAGAAGCCGAGCATACGCTCAGCAGGACGCCGGATATGCTGCCGGTGCTGAAGCAGGCGGGCGTCGTCGATTCCGGCGGACAGGGGCTGGTCGTATTTTTGCAGGGCGCGTTTGACGCGATGACCGGCAAGGAGATTGCGTATACGTTAAAACCGGAAAGCGCGTCTTCTGTCATGAAGATCACAAAAGAGACGGAAGCAGAGATTAAATTTGGCTATTGTACAGAGTTTATCATTGTTTTGGATAAACCGCTGCCGGAGGACGGGGAACGCAAATACAAGGCATTCCTGGAATCCATTGGCGATTCGATCGTAGTGGTGGCGGACGATGAGATCGTAAAGACCCATGTACATACCAATGATCCCGGGCTTGCAATCCAGGAAGCATTGAAGCATGGCTCTTTAAGCAAGATTAAAATCGACAATATGCGCGAGGAACATCAGGAGCGTCTGATCAAGGATGCGGAAAAGCTGGCCGCGCAGCAAAAGGCGGAGACGGAAATGGTGTCGGCGGAGCATAAGGAAATGGGCTTTATCTCGGTATCTGCGGGCGACGGCCTTGGCGAGATCTTCCGCGGGCTTGGCGTAGATGCGGTGATCGAAGGCGGGCAGACGATGAATCCGAGTACGGAGGATATCTTAAACGCCGTTGAGAAGATTCCGGCGGATCATGTTTTTGTGCTGCCGAACAATAAAAACATTATCCTTGCGGCAAACCAGGCGGCGGAACTGTGCAAAGAAAAAAAGGTGCATGTCATTCCGACAAAGACGATCCCGCAGGGGATCACAGCGTTGGTCAATTTTATCGCCGAGCAGTCTGCGGAGGAAAATGAGACGCGCATGAAAGAGGAGATCGGCAGCGTAAAGACCGGACAGGTGACGTACGCGGTGCGCGATACCGTCATAGACGATAAGGAGATCAGGCAGGACGATTATATGGGGATTGGGGATAAGACGATCCTTTCTGTCGGTGAAAAGCTTGACGAGGTCGTGCTGGAAATGACGGACGCAATGGTCGATGAGGAATCGGCGATCATCAGCATTTATTACGGGCAGGACGTGGAGCAGGCTTCCGCGGATGAGATCGCAAAGCGGATTGCGGAGAAATATCCGGATCTGGATGTGGATATCCGTTATGGCGGACAGCCGATTTATTATTATCTGATTTCTGTGGAGTAATGGCATGGAACTTACAACACCCATTCATGGCGTAAAAGGCGTGGGGGCAAAAACAGAACAGTTGTTCCAAAAAACAGGAGTATATACCGTAGGTGATATACTCCTTCGTTTTCCCCGCGAATACGCGCAGTTTCCGGAGCCGGTTGAGATCGATGAGGCGGTGGCGGATAAAAGACAGGCGGTCATTCTGCGCGTAGACGCCCCGGCGGTCGTAAAGCGCGCCCGTTCGATGCCGGTTACGGTCTGTGCGGGCAGGCATGGGCAGGCGCAGATGGAATTTGTCTGGTTCCGTATGCCGTACGTCAGGAATACATTAAAGAGCGGGGAGACCTTTATTTTATACGGCAGGGCGCAGCAAAAGGGGACGGGACTGTCCATGGAGCAGCCCGCCATTTATACGCCGGAGCAGTACGGCGCGCTCGCTGGCACGTTGCAGCCCGTATACGGGCTGACGGCCGGCCTTACGAATAATTTGTACAGGAAAACGCTGCGGCAGATTTTATTAGATGAAAAAATACTGCAGCGCGACCATCTGCCGGACGGGATACGGAAAAAATGCCGTCTGGCGGAATATAACTATGCCGTTTCCCAGATTCATTTTCCGGATGACTTTGAAGCGCTTACGCAGGCGCGCAGGCGGCTTGTTTTTGACGAGTTCTTTTTATTTATCCTTGCCATGCGGCTGCAGAAGGAGCAGGTGCAGAAGCTGGAAAATGCGTATGAGATTGACTGCCGGGAAGAGCTTTTAGAGCCGCTGCTTGAAAAACTCCCGTATCCGTTGACAGGTGCGCAGCGGCGTGTGCTGGGCGAAATACGGGACGGGCTGTGCGGGCCTTACGTCATGCAGCGCCTGATCCAGGGGGACGTCGGTTCCGGCAAGACGGTCGTGGCGTTCCTCGCCATGTACCTTGTCTCGCGCAGCGGCTGTCAGTCGGCGATCATGGCTCCGACCGAGGTGCTTGCCGCGCAGCATTATGAGACGTTTACGCAGTACTGTGAGCTGTTTGGGCTGCATATTCCGGTGATTCTGCTGACCGGCTCTATGACGGCAAAGCAGAAGCGGAATGCATATGAGAGAATGCAGCTTTACCGGAATGCAATGGTCATCGGGACGCATACGCTGATCCAGGAGCGGGCGGAGTTTGCGGATCTTGCACTTGTCGTTACGGACGAGCAGCACCGGTTCGGCGTGCGCCAGAGGGAAACGCTGGCATTAAAGGGGTACAGCCCGCATATTCTTGTCATGAGCGCGACGCCGATCCCGCGCACGCTGGCGATCATTTTATACGGCGATATGGAGATCTCTGTGATCGACGAAGTCCCTGCGAGGCGGCTCCCGGTAAAAAACTGCGTGGTCGGGACCGGTTATCGGAAAAAAGCGTATGAATTTATTGCAAAGGAGATAAAAAACGGCCATCAGGCGTATGTCATCTGCCCGCTGGTGGAAGCGAGCGAGCATACGGAAGGGGAAAACGTAACGGATTATGTGGAAAAATTAAGGCAGGCGCTGCCGTCGGACGTCTGCATTGACGTTCTGCATGGAAAAATGAAAGCGGAAGCGAAAAACAGGATTATGGAAGCGTTTGCGAAAAATGAGATCCAGGCGCTGGTCTCGACAACGGTTGTGGAGGTGGGCGTAAACGTGCCGAACGCGACTGTTATGATGATCGAGGACGCGCAGCGTTTCGGGCTGGCGCAGCTCCACCAGCTCCGCGGCAGAGTCGGGCGCGGGGATGCGCAGTCTTACTGTATTATGATCAATACCTCTGACGCGAAAGAAGCCGGAAAGCGGCTGGAAGTGTTAAATAAAACAAACGACGGATTTAAAATTGCAAGTGAGGATTTAAAAATGCGCGGCCCCGGCGATTTCTTCGGGATACGCCAGAGCGGCGATCTGGCGTTTCAGCTTGCGGACGTCTATCAGGACGCGCGCGAGCTGCAGCAGGCGGCGGAAGAGGCGTCTGCGCTGCTCGCAGACGATCCGAAACTGTCCCGGCCGGAGCATGAAAAGCTCCGGGCAAGGTTGGAACGGTATCTTTCGGAGGATGCCGGACGGCTGAATCTGTGATAGTTTGCAAGATAGGAGATTATAAATTCCGGCGGTGAATGAGGCGAGTCCGATGTGATATTTTCGCAAATAACGAAAGAAAATAGTGGAAAATGTCGAAAAATATGTTACAATAAGGACAAGCCATATAGGAAATGCTAAATAAGCGCTTGCATAAGATACATCAAGATGGTACAATGAGAAACATTATTAAGTATGATGGCCTAAGAAACAGGCGGATGCGCTGTAACATTCGTAAGTCCTGTGGAGGCAGTAGCGATTAGGTTGTCTTGGTGATAAGGCAATTTTTATTGGTATTTCTTTTGAGGGAGGATTGTGAGAAATGCCATATTTCGCTAAATCTGTCTTTTTGACAGTATCGTATTTTGTTCTGATGTCAGGAATTGCTGATTTAAAAATGTTTTTTGTATCATTGTTAATTTTTGTAGGAGGTATATTATTTGATTTATACTTTTCACATAAATCGTTGAGTTGCATAGGTGAGAACTGGGCTGTGTCTATTACAGCATTTATTATAAATGTTCTTGCAGTGGTTGCAATTTTAGGGTTGATAGTATCAATTCTTGGATTGTGTGATATACTTTGGGTGACTAAAATTGATGGTATAAAATATATAACTTTAAAAAATGATGAGTTAAAAAATGCTTTGAGCATATTTCAAACCCTGGGATTTGAGTTTGATAAATTTTTAATGATTTTATTTATAGAGATTGTTTCATGTTTACCAGATTTTCTAATACACAAGATGGAAGTAAAAGCAAAAACGAAAAAGAAAAGTTAAAGGAGAAGAAAAAGATGGTAGCGGCATTGGTGGGAATGGTAATTATAGCATTGATTATAGCTGCTGTTTGTGGGGCAGTTTTTATTGATGTGTATAAAATATTAAAATTGGTCAATCATGAGACAGACGTTGATATGGTTAAATTTGATAAATGTATTTTACCATACAAGAGGTAATTATGGAAAAGGAAACATATGACAGAATATGGGAAAATATAATTTTTCCAATATATGATAACATTCGTAATGGTGATAATAATATATCGTTAAATGAAAAGAGCAGGAATAAGATTTTTAAAAGTTATATAAAGATTCGTGATAATATTAAAAAAAAATACATGGAAAACGCGGACTCTAATATTGATAGACATAAGATAGCGTCTATTATGATGGTTGCAATAGAAGAGGTTTATCCCATAAAGGTTTCTAAAAAATATATATTTAAACTTTGGAAGTCAAAGAAAGAACTTGATAAAAGATATGTATATGCAAATGAAACATTGGCATTTTTCACAGCCTTATCTATTATCGAAAATTATAAGGATTATGGAATAGATGGTAAAATTGAGATGACGAGAAAATCAATAACTTTACCGGAAACTTTCAATGAAAGTGATTATGCCATGAATACATGTATAGATTTATATTTTGGGAAAAGAAGTAAGAATATAAATATTTTGACGTTTTCAAATGTGTTTTTTTTGTTGGAAAAATTATGATACAACATCAGCAGTCGGCTGGTCAGTGACTGACCAGCCGACTGCTCAATTATTGCGGATTATTTCCTGCGCGTTCTGATACGGCGGCGCGCCTGTCATACTCCTTGCGGTAAAAGAAGACAGACAGAACCGTAGCGACGCTCCATCCGACCGGCCATGCGCACCAGATGCCAATCGTGCTGCCGGTCAGCCCGGAGAGCGCAAAGGCCAAAGCCACCCGCAGGATCAGATCCGTAAACGTCGAGACCATAAACTGGCGCATGGCGCTGATTCCCCGCAGGATGCCGTCTGCCACTAATTTGACAGATATGACAAAGTAAAAAGGGGATAAGATCCACAAAAACTGCCGCCCGACCATAAGCGCGGCGGAAGCGTTTTTTTCCATAAATAAAAGCAGCAGGCGTCCGCCGAAGAACATGTAGAGGACAAAAAACGGAACGCACAGACGCCACACCATTTTGCGCCCCGCGCGGAAGCATTCCCGGATCCGCCCGATTTTGCCCGCGCCGAGGTTCTGCGCTGAAAAATTTGAGATTCCGTTGCCGATCGTAGTAAACGACGTGATGACCAGATTGTTCAGCTTCACCGCGGCGGAATAACCGGCTATCGCGGATGCGCCAAAGCTGTTGATGACGCTCTGGATCAGGATATTCCCGACGGAAATAAAGCTTTGCTGCAAAATGCTTGGGACTGCGACCGCCAGTATCCTTTTTAAAAGCCCCCGGTCAAACAGCGGCAGTTTTTCCCGCGACGGGATTTTCTTCAGCCGCTTCCATACAGTGAAGACGGCTAAGACGCAGCTGACTCCCTGGCACAGAAAGGTCGCCCATGCAACGCCCGCCACGCCCATGCCAAACGCTTTTACAAATAAGATATCGACGGCGATATTTGCGGTTGAGGATACCGCAAGAAACCAGAACGGCGTTCTGGAATCGCCCAGCGCGGAGAAAATGCCGGTTGCGATATTGTAAAAAAATACAAACGGCAGCCCCCATATGTAAATGTCCAGATATAATTTCGAGTCCGGGAAAATTTCTTCCGGCGTCCGGATCAGCTGCAGCAGCGGTCCGCAGCAGAGTGTGCCCGCAAGCATCAGCGCCAGGCAGAGCGCCGCGCTGAATATGCAGGCGGTGGATATCGCAGTCTTTAATTTTTGATAATCTTTTGCGCCGAATAACTGTGAAACGATGACGGAGCAGCCCATATTGCAGCCGAAGGCAAACGCGATGAAGATCAAAGTGAGCTCGTAGCTGTTCCCGACGGCGGCCAGCGCGTTTTCACCGATAAACCTTCCGGCGATCAGGCTGTCCGCAAGATTGTAGAGCTGCTGGAAGATAATGCTGCCAAATAAAGGCAGGCAGAATTTCCATAATACGGTTTCCGGTTTCCCGACAGTCAGATCCTGATTCATAATAAAACCTCGCTTTACATTTTTTCAATGATGTATTATAATACGCCTTGTGAAATATGAAAAATATATATAATATATCGGAGATATATAAAAAATATATGGATATAAATTTTGAGTATTATAAAATCTTTTATTTTGTGGCAAAATACCGGAATATTACAAAGGCGGCGGCCGCGTTAGGGAGCAGCCAGCCCAATGTGACGCGTATCATGAAGCTGCTTGAAGCGCAGTTAAACTGCAGGCTGTTTATCCGCGGGGCAAGGGGGATCAGCCTGACGAAAGAAGGGGAGCAGCTTTATGCGCATGTTGAGGTCGCGTATCGGCGCCTGATGAATGCGCAGGAGGAGATTAACCGGCGGGATTCCCAGAGCAATGGCGTCGTAGAGATTGGGGCGACGGAGACCGCCCTGCATCTGTTTCTGCTGCGCACCTTGTCGGATTTCAAATCCAGGTACCCTGCGATCCGGATTAAAATCCACAACCATACGACGCCGGAAATGGTCAGGCAGCTTACGGACGGCAGGTCGGATTTTGCGGTTCTGACGATGCCCTATGAGACGCCAAAGACGTTTTCCTGCGAAAAGATATTGGATTTTAAGGACATATTGGTGGGCGGGGCGCAGTATGTCGGCCTTGGCGGGGCGTGTCTGGAATTGGGGGAATTTAAAAAATACCCCTGGATCGGGCTGGGCAGAGGAAGCGCGACGTATAAGCTGTATAAAGATTTCTTTATCGCGCATGGCATAGACGTGGAGCCTGACATGGAGGTGGAGACGTCGGATCTTATGCTGCCTTTGATTGAGCACAACCTTGGCGTCGGTTTTGTGCCGGAGACGCTGGCTGCGCCTTTATTAGAGGAAAAAAAACTGGTGCGCATCCGGCTTGCCTGCGATGTCCCGGGGCGGTCAATCCAGATCGTTTCGGATAAGGGGCGCGGAAAGAGCCTTGCCGCCGATACGCTTTATAAATTTTTGCGCTCCGGAGCATACGCGTCCGGTTTACGGGCATAAAGAAAGAAAAAGGACGTATGTTTCGGGAAGCGTCCCTGATACATACGTCCTTTTTGACAGCCCGCCGTCTGTTATCTGTCAGCCATCTGTTTTTCCTGGGCCTCGATCATTTTTTTGACCATATAGCCGCCGACGGAACCGTTCTGTTTGGAAGTTAAATCGCCGTTGTAACCATCTTTTAATGGAACACCGATCTCGTTGGCTACTTCATATTTGAAACGGTTTAATGCTTCCTTTGCCTCTGGCACTGCGTTCTGATTAGAATGATTACTCATCGTTATTTTCCTCCTTTATCCTAAGTGGCGTTGTAAACAGGTTTTGTTTACAGTGCTATTATGTCCGGGGAGAAAAATTTTACGCTGGTGTTTGCTGGCAGGCGCGGCAGTGTTTTCCGGTAAAATGGTCAGTCGTCCACAAATTCGATTCCGGTGATATCCGGATGCACCGTCATGGAATAATTGGTATAATAGACAACAAATCCCGGCGCGGATCCATTTGGCTTTTTGACATTTTTGCGCTGCAGATAATCAATCTCCAGTTTTTCCGCGCCGCGCCCTTTGGAATAATAGCCCGCGAGCATGGCGGCTTCTTCAAACGTCCGGTCGGGCAGCTCGTTTCCGTTTGTTTTTACGATGACATGCGAGCCGGGCGTTTTTTTGGCATGGAACCACCAGTCGCCGCCGTTTGCGGTTTTAAACGTCAGTTCTTCGTTCTGGTAGTTGTTTTTCCCGACAAAAATATCAAAGCCGTCAGACGAGCGGTAGTGGAACGGCCTGCTTTTTGTCTTCTGTTTTTTTTCATGGCCTTTTCGTTTGATATAGCCGTATTCCGTCAGTTCTTCCTTGATCTGCACGAGGTCGTCCTCTGTGAGCGCGATATCCAAAGAAGCCGCGATCGATTCCAGGTGGCTGATTTCCGCTTTTGTCTCAAGGGTCAGTTCGGACAACGCCTCGTACGTCCGTTTCAGCTTGTTATATTTATCAAAATATTTTTTGGCGTTTTCCGCGGGCGTCAGCTGCGGGTCGAGCGGCACATACATGGTTTCATTGGTATAATAGTTAAATGCCTCCAGTGTTTTCGCGCCCTCTTCCACGCCGTAGCCGTAAGTGTGGATCAGCTCCCCGTACACTTTATATTTTTCCCGCTTTTCCGTATCTTTTAGCTGTTTCAGCTGCAGCTGGTATTTTTTGTAATTGCGTTCCAGGGCGGTGGCGGTAATGCGGCGCAGGTCGGCGGATTTTTGCCGTATTCTCGTATAGACGTCGCGTTTTGCGTAATAACGCTCTAAAATGGCTGACATGGATTCCGACGTCTCCGTTTCCATGTCGGCATACTGCGTCATGCGCACCGCGCCAAATTCAACCGGCCTGCCGTTTTCCATGACAAGGTTTGGCACGAATGTTTCTTCCCGGATATCCTGCATGAGCCAGAGAAAATTGTTGCAAAGGTGCATCCGTTCTTCTTCTGACAGGCTTGCCATCGGCGCGTCCGCGTCCAGGCCTGCGCGGAAGCAGATCTCATTTGCCATGCAGGGGCTGATCCCGGTATAGGTCGTATAAATGGCGCGCGCAAGATCGGTCGGTTTCTGGCAGGCCTGCGCCAGGAAATTCGACTCCGACGCAGACAGCGGGTTGTATTTATCCTGTGTCTTCGGAATAAAGTAAGCCCGCCCCGGCAGCACCTCGCGCACAGAGCTGACCTGCGCCGATACGTGTTTGATGCTGTCGATGACCATATGCTCTTCGTTCATAAAAATGATGTTGCTGTGCTTGCCCATAAGCTCAATGGTCAGTATTTTTTTGCAGAGGTCGCCCAGATCGTCTAAATGCTCGATCTCGAAATGTATGATGCGCTCCATGTCCGGCTGCCAGATTCTGGTAATGCGCCCGTTTGCGATATGTTTGCGCAGGAGCATACAGAAATTCGGCGCGGTCATCGGGCTGGGCTTGTTCTCTTCGGTCAGGTAAATAAGCGGGAGCGATGCGCTCGCCGATAAAAAAAGACGTCTCTGGCCCTGCGCGCTCTTTAGCGTTAAGAGCAGCGCGTCCTTTTCGGGCTGTGCGATCTTGCTGATGCGCGCGGATAAAATCGTTTGATTGAGTTCTGATACAAGGCTTGCGATTACAATTCCGTCAAAAGCCATATAAAAAACCTCCTGTCTGCTTTCTCATAAACGATTATATCATATTTATAAAAAAGTTGGCGATGTTTTTACATACGTCCGCCCTGACGCAGAATTTTTATTTTCCTGTTGATTTATACAATTACTTATAGTATATTGGAGTTGATTTCCTTACCTGTATATGGTATGGACAGATACGGAATGGGAGGATTTCATGGATACGAAAATCAGGGTAGCCGTCGATGCGATGGGCGGAGACAATGCGCCGGGTGAAATTGTAAAAGGGGCGCTGCAGGCTTTGGAGTCTGAAAAAGATTTATTTTTAGTCCTTATCGGGCAGGAACAGCCGTTAAAAGCGGAACTGCAGAAATATCCGTATGACGCCGGGCGCGTGGAAACGGTATTTGCGTCAGAAGTCATTGAGATGGCGGAGCCGCCGGTCAATGCGATCCGCAAAAAAAAGGATTCTTCGATCGTAGTCGGCATGAACCTGGTAAAACGCGGGGACGCGGACGCTTTTATTTCCGCCGGAAGCACAGGCGCAGTGCTCGCGGGGGGACAACTCCTTGTCGGCAGGCTCAAAGGCGTGGAACGCCCGCCGCTTGCGCCGCTGCTCCCTACGGCAAAAGGCGTGTCGCTGCTGGTCGACTGCGGGGCAAATGTGGATGCGCGCGCGTCGCATCTGGTGCAGTTTGCAAAGATGGGTTCTATTTATATGGAAAATGTCGTCGGCGTCCGAAATCCGCGCGTCGGGATCGTCAATATCGGCGCGGAGGAAGAAAAAGGGAACGCGCTGGTAAAAGAGACAATGCCGCTGCTTAAAGAGTGTAAGGACATCAATTTTATCGGAAGCGTGGAAGCGCGGGATATTCCGTATGGCGCGGCGGACGTCATTGTGTGCGAAGCGTTTGTGGGGAATGTGATCTTAAAACTGTACGAAGGCACAAGCTCCATGCTGCTGCGGGAAGTGAAGAAAACGCTGATGAGCTCGCTGCGGACAAAGCTCGGCGCGGTTTTGATCAAGCCCGCGCTGAAGCGCACGTTAAAGAGCTTTGACGCCTCCCAGCATGGCGGCGCGCCGATGCTTGGCTTAAAGGGGCTTGTTGTAAAGGCGCATGGAAGCTCGAATGCGCAGGAAGTGAAAAATTCGGTGATTCAGTGCGTGAATTTTTCAAAGCAGGATATGAAGGAAAAAATCAGCAGAGGGCTGAATGTTTAACGCAGGAAACGAAAAGAAAGGAAGAGACGATTATGGAATTTGAGAAGATCAAAAAAATCATTGCGGAAGTGTTAAATGTGGACGAAGAAGAGATTGCGATGGAAACCACTTTTGTAGACGACCTGGGCGCGGATTCGCTGGATATTTTCCAGATCATTATGGGTATCGAGGAAGAATTTGATATTGAGATCGCAAACGAAGAAGCGGAAAAGATCGCGACGGTCGGCGACGCCGTAGAGCAGATTAAAAATGCTCTGAACTGAAACGAAAGCCTGGCAGACGGACCGGCAGTAAAAGCGTGAGGGTGTTTTGAAACGGAAATGTTTTAAGGCGCCCTTATAAGTGTTGGATTATTATTTAATTTTTTGAAAGGGAAAAAGATGAGGAAACAACTGGAATTTCAAAATGTGATCGGCTATCAGTTTAACCAGAGCGGGCTGCTCGTGCAGGCCCTCACGCACAGCTCCTATGCAAATGAAAAGCGCATGAAGCTCTATTCGGATAATGAGCGGCTGGAATTTTTGGGCGATGCGGTGCTGGAGATCGTGACGAGTGAATTTTTATATAACCGTTATCCGGACAAGCCGGAGGGGGAACTGACCAAGATGCGGGCGGGGCTTGTCTGCGAACCGACGCTTGCGCAGTGCACGACGGAGCTGCATCTGGGCGATTATCTGCTCCTGGGCAGGGGGGAGGACCGGACGGGCGGCAGGAACCGGAAGTCCATCTTATCGGACGCGCTGGAAGCGGTGATCGGGGCGATCTATCTGGATGGTGGTTTTGCTAACGCAAAAGAGTTTATATTAAGATTTATCCTGACGGATATTGAGCATAAACAGCTCTTTTATGATAGCAAAACTATCCTGCAGGAGCTGGTGCAGGGCAGCGACATGGGCGCGATCCGCTATGAGCCTGCCGGTGAGAGCGGGCCGGACCATAATAAGACGTTTACGGTCGAGCTGTTCATCGGGGAGCAGTCATATGGTACGGGCGAAGGGCATACGAAAAAAGCGGCGGAGCAGGAGGTGGCTTACCGCGCGCTGCTGCAGCTGAAAAACGATTAGGCGGAGGGGTCAATGTATTTAAAAAGTATAGAGGTGCATGGTTTTAAATCCTTTGCCAATAAGATCGTGTTTGATTTCCACAACGGGATCACAGGCATTGTCGGGCCGAACGGCAGCGGGAAGAGCAATGTCGCGGACGCTGTGCGGTGGGTGCTGGGCGAACAGAGCGCGAAACAGCTGCGCGGCGCGAGTATGCAGGACATTATCTTTGCGGGGACGGAAAACCGCAAGCCGGTCAGCTATGCATATGTGGCGATCACGCTTGACAATGCGGACCATGTGCTTCCGGTCGAATATGAGGAAGTGACGGTCGCAAGGCGTGTCTACCGTTCCGGGGAGAGCGAATATCTGTTAAACGGAAATGTCTGCCGCCTGAAAGACGTGTATGAGCTGTTTTACGATACCGGTATCGGGAAAGAGGGCTATTCCATTATCGGGCAGGGGCAGATTGAGCGGATTTTAAGCGGGAAGCCGGAGGAGCGCAGGGAATTGTTTGACGAGGCGGCGGGGATTGTAAAATTCAAACGCCGCAAGGCGACGACGCAGAAAAAACTGGAGCATGAGCGTGAAAATCTGGTGCGCATTGACGACATTTTATCGGAACTGGAGCGGCAGGTCGGCCCGCTGGAACAGCAGGCGCAAAAGGCGAAAGAATATATCAGGCGCAGGGAAGAGCTGAAAGCATATGAGGTAAACCTGTTTCTGCTCGATATGGAGCAGAATGAGGCGCAGTTAAAGGAGCTGGAAGAAAAGACGACGATTGCCGAAGGGCAGTTAAGCGAGACGGACGGCGCATATGATCGGATCCGCTCGGAATACGACCGGCTGGAGCAGTCGCTGGAGCGGCTGGAAGCGCAGATCACGAAAACGCGCGACGATATCAGCAATACGACGGTGCAAAAGGGAAAACTGGAAGGCGAGATGAATGTCTTATTGGAGCAGATCCGTACGGCGCGTATGTCCAGGGAGCATTTTTTAAACCGTCAGGAGGCGGTTTTCCGCGACCGGGAGGAGCGTCTTTCCGGCCGTCTGGATTATGAGAAGCAAAAAAAACAGCTGGAAAAACAGCTGGCGGAAGTGGCGGAGAGACGGAAGGCGGCGGTAAAGGCTCTGGAAGCTATCCGCGACCGGATGTCGGTGTGCAGCGCGCAGATCGAGCAGGGGAAAAACGATATCATTGACCTGCTGAACCAGAAGGCTTCCATAAAAGGAAAGCAGCAGCGGTTTGATACGATGCTTGAACAGGCCGGTATCCGCCGCGCCCAGTTAAACCAGCGGAAACTCCGCAAAAAGAGCGAAGAGGCGGATCTGGAAACCATGATGGCAGGCTGTGAAGCGGAATTGCGCGCGGCGGAGGCGCAGCTTGAGAATCTGTCGGATACGGAACGGCAGCTTGCGGAGGAACGGCAAAAGGGCAGGCGCAGGCAGGAGGAAACGCGCGCGGCTCTGGACCGCGCGACGGCGGATTACCATAAGGCGCAGTCGCGGCTGGAATCTCTGCGCAATATTGCCGAGCGTTACGACGGATATGGGAACAGCATCCGCAGGGTCATGGAAAAGAAAACGGAAGAGAGCGGCATCCATGGCGTCGTCGCGGATCTGATAAAAGTAGAAAAGAAATACGAGACGGCGATTGAGACGGCGCTCGGCGGCAGCATCCAGAATATCGTCACCGAGGATGAGGAGACGGCAAAAAGGATGGTGCGCTATTTAAAAGAGAATAAATTCGGGCGCGCGACGTTCCTGCCGCTTACGAGCGTGACGGGCAGGGGACAGGGCCGGAATGAGCGCGCGTTAGCGGAAGAGGGCGTAATCGGCATGGCAAACACGCTGGTGCAGACAGAGTCGGCATATGAAGGCGTCATGTCCTATCTGCTTGGACGGATCCTCGTTGTAGACCAGGTCGACCATGCGGTCGCGCTGGCGCAGAAATTCCATTATTCGCTGCATATCGTGACATTAGAGGGCGAGCATTTAAGCCCCGGCGGCTCGATCTCCGGCGGCGCGTTCCGCAACAGCAGCAATCTTCTGGGGCGCAAGCGCGAGATTGAGGAACTGGCGGCGCAGGCAGACGGGCTGGCGGCGCAGGGGAAACGGCTGAAAAAGCAGCTGGAGGATCTGCGCCTGGAACAGGACACCCTGCGGCGCAGGCAGGAAGAAAATGAGACGGCAAAGCAGGAGGCGATCCTGCAGCAGAATACGGCGCAGATGAATCTGGAGCGCGCAGTCGAGCAGAAAGAGGAGCGGGAGCGGGCGTATGCGTCGCTTGCCGCTGAGGAAGAGGAACTGGCAAAGCAGCAGCGGGAGCTTGACCAGGCGCGCGCGGAAGCGGAAGCGGAGCTTGACGGCCTGCAGAGCCGGGAAGCGCAGACGAATGAAGAAACGGCGGCAATGCAGGCGGAGGCGGAACTGCAGGCGCAGCGGGAACAGGAAGCGGTCAGGAAGCTCTCGGAAATCCAGCTGGAGGAAGCGAATCTTTCACAGCAGTCGGGGTTTATACAGGAAAATCTGGAACGGATCGACAGCGAGCTTGCCAGGCTGGACGAGGAGCTGCAGCAGATTGACAGCGGCGCAAAGGAAGCGGACGAAGACGCTGTGCAAAAGGAGCGTGGCGTCCAGGAGATCAAAAAGGCGATCGCCGTTTCGGAAGAACAGGGGAAAAATCTGGAGACAGAACTTGCCGGAAGGCTGGCGCAAAAGGAAGAGATGGCGGGAAGCCAGAAGGGTTTTTTCCAGAAAAGAGAGGAATTGTCCGAACAGCGCAATGCGCTGGATAAGGAACTGTTCCGTTTGAACGGGCAGAAAGAGAAGTTGGAAGAGGCGAAAGAGAGCCAGACGGATTATATGTGGACGGAATATGAGCTGACGCCGCACAGCGCGCTGGAACTGCGCGACGAATCATATGGGAACCCTTCGGAGATACGCGGCAGGATCCGCGAGACGAAAGGCGCGATTCGGGATCTGGGGGATGTCAATGTCAATGCGATCGAGGAATACCGCGAAGTATCCGAACGGTACGGATTTTTGAAGGCGCAGCATGACGATCTGGTGGAAGCGGAACAGACGCTGCTCGGCATTATCGAAGAGCTGGATACCGGGATGCGCAGGCAATTTACGGAAAAGTTCCAGGAGATCCAGGCGGAGTTTGACAAGGCGTTTCAGGAACTGTTCGGCGGCGGGAAGGGCACGTTGGAGCTGGTGGAGGACGAGGACATCTTAGAATGCGGCATCCGCATTATCGCGCACCCGCCGGGCAAGAAGCTGCAGAATATGATGCAGCTTTCGGGCGGGGAAAAGGCGCTGACCGCGATCGCGCTTTTGTTTGCGATTCAGAACCTGAAGCCATCGCCGTTTTGCCTGCTCGACGAGATCGAAGCGGCGCTGGACGACAGCAATGTAAACCGTTTTGCGAAATATCTGAATAAGCTGACAAAGAATACGCAGTTTATCGTCATTACCCACAGGCGCGGGACAATGGCGGCGGCGGACCGTCTATACGGCATTACGATGCAGGAAAAAGGCGTGTCGACGCTTGTGTCGGTCAGCCTGATTGAGCATGATCTGGATAAATAAAACTTAGAAAGGAAGCGGCGGTATGGGAGAGAAGAAAGGGTTTTTTAAAAGGCTCGTTGAGGGGCTGACAAAGACAAGGGATAATATCGTATCCGGCATCGATGCGATTTTCAGCGGGTTTTCCAGGATTGATGATGAGTTTTATGAGGAGATCGAGGAAATCCTTGTTATGGGTGATCTGGGCGTCAGGGCTACGGAGGAGATCCTTGCGCATTTAAAAGAGCAGGTAAAGGCGCAGCATATCAAAGAACCGGCGGCGTGTAAAGAACTGCTGATCGACAGCATCCGGCGGCAGATGGAGGTTGGCGAGACGGCGTACCGTTTTGAAGAGGAGCGCGCCGTTGTGCTGATCATCGGCGTAAACGGCGTCGGGAAGACGACGACGGTCGGGAAGCTTGCGGGGAAATTAAAGGCGCAGGGCAAACGCGTCGTGATTGGCGCAGCCGATACGTTCCGCGCGGCGGCGGGCGAACAGCTTGCGGAATGGGCGAACCGGGCGGGCGTCGAAATGATCGGCGGACAGGAAGGCGCCGACCCGGCTTCGGTCGTCTATGACGCGGTCGCGGCGGCGAAGGCGCGCAATGCGGACGTGCTTTTATGCGATACGGCGGGGCGGCTGCACAATAAAAAGAATCTGATGGAAGAGTTGAAAAAGATCAACCGGATTTTAGAGCGGGAATATCCGGAAGCCTACCGGGAAACGCTGGTCGTGCTGGATGCGACGACGGGGCAGAACGCGCTCAGCCAGGCGAAGCAGTTTTCCGAAGCGGCGGATATCACCGGCATCGTATTAACGAAAATGGACGGTACGGCGAAGGGCGGCATCGCGGTCGCGATCCAGTCGGAGCTTGGCATACCGGTGAAATACATCGGCGTCGGGGAGACGATCGACGACCTGCAGAAATTTGACGCGGGAGAATTTGTAAACGCGCTGTTCCATAAAGAGGACGGCGCGGAAGCATAAAAGGAAAGAAGGTTTATTATATGCTGACATTGAATAAATTTGAGGAAGCGAGCGAGAAAGTAAAAGAGGTGACGCTGGAAACAAAGCTGGTGTACAGCGATTATTTCAGCGAACAGACGGGGAACAAGGTTTATTTCAAGCCGGAAAATATGCAGTATACGGGCGCGTATAAAGTGCGGGGCGCATATTATAAGATCAGCACGCTCACGCCGGAAGAACGGGAGAAGGGGCTGATCACAGCTTCCGCGGGCAACCACGCGCAGGGCGTCGCTTATGCCGCAAAATGCTATGGCGTAAAAGCCACGATCGTTATGCCGACGACGACGCCGTTAATCAAGGTGAACCGGACAAAGGGCTATGGCGCGCAGGTGATCTTATACGGGGACGTCTATGACGAGGCGTGTGCGTATGCCTACGAACTGGCGGAGAAAAACGGCTATACGTTTGTACATCCGTTTGACGATCTTGCCGTTGCGACCGGACAGGGCACGATCGCGATGGAGATTTTTAAGGAGCTGCCGCTCGTGGAATATATCCTTGTGCCGATCGGCGGCGGCGGGCTTGCAACCGGCGTGTCCACGCTTGCAAAAATGCTGAACCCGAACATTAAAGTCATCGGCGTGGAGCCTGCGGGCGCGGCCTGTATGCAGGCGTCGTTTAAGGCGGGCGAAGTGGTGACGCTTGAAAATGTCAATACGATCGCGGACGGTACAGCGGTCAAAACGCCGGGGGAAAAGATCTTCCCGTTTATCCGGAAAAATCTGGACGACATTCTTACGGTAACGGACGAGGAGCTGGTCGTCGCTTTTCTGGATATGGTGGAAAACCACAAGATGGTTGTAGAAAATTCCGGCCTGCTGGCAGTTGCGGCGTTAAAGCATCTGGATGTGCAGGGGAAACGGGTGGTTGCTGTGTTAAGCGGCGGAAATATGGATATGATCACGATGAGCTCCGTCGTGCAGCAGGGACTTATTTTCCGCGACCGGATCTTTACGGTCTCGGTTTTGCTGCCGGATAAGCCGGGCGAACTGACTAAAGTGGCGGACACGATCGCAAAGGAGCAGGGCAATGTCATCAAGCTGGAGCATAACCAGTTTGTTTCCATAAACCGCAATGCGGCGGTGGAGCTGCGCATTACAATGGAAAGCTTTGGCTCGGAGCATAAGACGCAGATCATGGCGGCGCTTGAGCAGGGCGGCTTTAAGCCGAAGCTGGTGCGCACGAATCTTTAGGCGGTATGATAAGAAACCGGTAAAGGACGGAGGTATGGCAGTGCAGAGTGTAATATCAAAAACGATCGATACAGCCGAGAAGGAAGCGCAGTATGACGCCTGTGTAAAACGGCTTTTGTCCGAGAAGATAATCCTTGCATGGATACTGAAGGAATGTGTAAGTGAATTTCAGCAATACACTGTTTCACAAATTATGACGCACTGCATTGAAGGCGAGCCGAAGATTTCTGTTATAGCCGTAGATCAGGATGAACTTGATTATGCGGAAGATATGGACGGCAATGACAGTTTGATTGAGGGAATGAATGCGGAAGATGTCTCCATCAAAGAGGGAAAGGTATATTATGACATTCGGTTTTCAGCCGTCGCGCCTGATACAAAAGAGCCGGTGCAGCTGATCATAAACGTGGAGGCGCAAAAGAGCGATCAGACAACCTATCCGCTTATCAAACGGGCGATCTATTATGTGAGCCGCATGATCTCGGCACAGAAAAACAGGGTTTTTGTAAAGAGCCATTATGAAAAGATACGGAAAGTCTATTCGATCTGGATACAGATGAATGTGCCCGAGGAAAAAGCGAATACTATGACGAGGTACAGGATATCGGAAGAGCAGGTTGTAGGGAATGTGCCGGAAAAAGAGAGCAATTATGACCTGTTAACGGTGATAATGCTAAGGCTTGGAGCAGCGGAGAAAGCGGCGGATAAGCCGATCCTGCGTCTGTTGGACGTTCTGTTATCGGCTGAGACAAAGCCGGAGGAGAAGAAAGAGATACTGGAAAAGGATTTTGATATTCCGATGTCAATGGCAATGAGCGAGGAGGCGAATATTATGTGTAATCTGGGCGAAGGGATCAGGGAGCAGGCTTATGAGCAGGCAACAGTAAATACAAGGGTTCAGTCCATCCTTGATCTGATGGATTCAATGGGCGTTGATGCGGAGCGGGCCATGCAGCTTTTGAAGGTCAAAAGTGAGGAACGAAGATATTATCATGAGAAAGTCGAGGAACAGCTTGCCGCAAAATAGGCGGCAAGAGGGACATGGCATTGTAAAAACTGCTGAAAAATCGCACTTGATTTTGTACAATAATGACAAATAATCCCTTGCAATAACGGAAACTCCTTGCTATACTAAAGCCTGAAACAGTTGGCAGTTGAGAAAGGAGGTTTTGACATGAGAATTGATGTTGAAAGAGTGAATCAAGTGCAGAAGCTGTTTGAAGTGATCGACAGTTGTGAAAAGAATGTGGAGCTGGTGACCGGGGAAGGGGACTGCCTGAATATGAAGTCCAAGCTGAGCCAGTACCTTTCTATGACACGAATGTTTTCAAATGGAGATGTGCCGCAGATGGCATTTGTTACGTTAAATGAAAGGGATGCGAAGAGATTACGGGACTTTCTGGCGGAGGATGCAAAGATGGCGCCGCCGGAAGGGCGGTCGGATACATAGTGGATAAAAGGCGGTTTGGTGAGATGGCAGAGAGGCGGAAACGTCTCTCTGTTTTCATGCGGCGCAAAATGCGGGCGGTTTCGGACGCTTAAACAAGGGCAGAAAATCACGCCGGACAACACCCGCCCATAAAATAAAAAAAGGGGAAAAATGCAGTTTGGAGTCTGTATGAAAGCATTATATCCGGGTGATGAAGGCGTTTTGGTCCAATATGTGCAGCTCGCATTAAAACGCGCAGGTTATCCGCTGGAGACAGATGGGATCTTCGGCGAGATGACCTGCGCCGCTTTGCGCGCATTTTCAGGAAACGAAGGGGCGTGCGAGGTTACAGAGACACAGTGGCGCAGGCTTTTGCCGTACTTAAAAGGCTATACGGTGCATGAGGTGCAGGCGGGCGATACGTTCTGGAAACTTGCGTCAGAATACCGCTCAGCGATCTGGCGGCTGATGGTTGCAAACCCGACGGTAAATCCGCTGAATTTGCAGGTTGGCGCAATGATCGTCGTTCCGTTTGATTTTGCGCTTGTGCCGGAAGACGTGGCATATACGTCTTATCTTACAGAATATATTCTGGAAGGATTGCTGGTGCGGTATCCGTTTTTGAAGCTCCGGCAGATCGGAACAAGCGTTATGGGGCGCGACCTGTCGGTATTGACAGTCGGGGAAGGGAAGCGGCAGGTGTTTTATAATGCCGCCTTCCATGCGAATGAATGGATCACGACGCCGGTACTTTTAAAATTTGCGGAAGAATATGCCGCAAGCTACGCGACGGGGCAGAACCTGTACGGCGTGCGGCCGTCGTGGCTGTATTATGGGTTTACGCTGTCACTCATGCCGCTGGTAAACCCCGATGGCGTGGATCTGGTAAACGGCCTGCTGGAAGATGAGGGGTATTATGAGAGGGCGCGGCGGATCGCGGAGTCCTATCCGCAGATCCCGTTTCCGTCAGGGTGGAAGGCCAATATCGAAGGCGTGGATCTGAACCTGCAGTTCCCCGCAGGATGGGAGAACGCGAAAGAGATAAAATACGCGCAGGGATTTACGTCTCCCGCGCCGCGTGATTACGTTGGCGCTGCGCCGCTTACCGCGCCGGAGAGCCTGGCAGTGTATGAATATACAAAGCAGAATGATTTTCAGCTGATCCTTGCGTACCATACGCAGGGAGAGGTCATTTACTGGAAATATCTGGATTATGAGCCGGAAGGATCTTACCGCATTGCGCAGTATCTTGGGGACGTCAGCGGTTATGCGGTGGAGGTTACGCCGGGCGCGTCCGGATACGCGGGATACAAAGACTGGTTTATCCAGGATTATAACCGCCCGGGCTATACAGTTGAAGTTGGTCGCGGCGTCAATCCCCTTCCAATGGAGCAGTTCCCGCAGATCTATCAGGCAAATGAGGGGATCTTAACGGGCGCAATGACGCAGCTTGTCTGAAAATGGAAAATGCCGGAAACCTGGCAACCGCAAAGGTTTCCGGCATTTTTACAGAGGACGGCTACTGCATGCTGCTTTCCCATTCATCGACAATGGCAGTGCAGGAATCGGTATCAACTTCATCGACAGCGGCTTTTAACTGTTCGTAGAGGTCTTTTTGCGTGTCGTCGTACTGATATTTGTGCATTTCCAAAATGATCGATTCCATGAGATCCATGTCCAGATTGTCGGCGGCCTCGCGCATCTGCGCAAAGAAATCTTTCAGGATTTCCGGCGTGACCGGCTCTTTTTGGGATTCGTCCTCTTCCTCCCCGGAAGGGAAGAACGGCTTTAATACCGGGATATAGCCGCGGTAGCGTTCGAGCATTTTGTCTGTGTGCTGGCGGATCAGGTCGGTATTCCTCGCATTTCCCGCGCGTTCCATTTCGGCGGCAATCTCGGACAGCTCCATCGCGCCGATCTGCTTGGAGAGGCTTTTGAGCGCGTGGACTTCAATGGTGTAACCGGACCAGTCGCCGTTCATCTGCAGCTCCTTGATCTGCGCCGCCTTTTTTTCGATCGACTGATAATAGCTTTCCAGTATCTTCCAGAACAGGGATTTGCTGCCCAAAAGCTGAATGGCGGACTGCGTATCCAGGTCGCCGATCGTTATGACGTCATCATCGTCTGCATTCTGCGCGATCTCATCCGGAGAGAGCCGCTTAATCTTTTCAATCGGCAGCCATTGGCGCACCTTCGCAATCAGCGTGTGCAGTTCAATCGGCTTTGCCACAAAATCATTCATGCCCTCGCGCAGGAACATTTCTTTTGTCCCGTCAACGGCGTTTGCGGTCAGCGCGATGATCGGCACATCATTGTAATCATCATGGAAACGGCGGATCACGCGCGTTGTTTCCACGCCGTCCATTTCCGGCATCATATGGTCCATAAAAATAAGGTCAAAGCGGTGTTCCGATATTTTATTGACCGCGTCTTTCCCGCTCAGGGAAGTCTGGATCTTCATTTTTAGCGGCTCTAACAGCCCTTCGGCGATCGTCAGATTCACCGCGTTATCGTCCACGATCAGAACTTCCGCATCCGGCGCAATGAAATCCAGCGCGGTGTTTTTATCGTCGGAGAGCAGGGCATGCAGGTCTCCGCCCTTTAATAATGTGGCAAGATTTAAGGTATAGATCGGCTTTTTCATGACCATCAGATTTGGAAGGAAATCATATTTGGTCGTATCGAAAAAGTCGATGATCAAAATAAGCTTTACCTCCGGATGTCTCTCCGCAAACAAAGACCATTCTTCCGTAAACATTTTCCGGTCGAGCATGACGAACAGTTCCCGGTGCAGGTTCTGCTCCGCATAGTCGGTAAGCGTGTCCGCGTCGTCCGCAAAGAAATAGTGGACGCCGAGCGTCGCACAGTCTTTTGCAAGCTGTTCTTTTACCTTTTCATTATAGATCAGCGCCGCGACATATTTCTGCCCGGCGTCCGGTATCGAAATGCTCGGCGTTTTGTCGATGATCTTCTGCGGAAAGAAAAAGGTAAACGTGCTGCCAACCCCGTATTCGCTCTCCACGCGGATATCGCCGCCCATCAGATTCAGTAACCGCTTGGAAATGGCAAGGCCGAGGCCGGTTCCCTCAATATTGCGGTTCCGCTTGCTGTCCACCTGCTGGAAGGACTGGAACAGCTTGTCCAGGTCATTCTTCTTGATGCCGATGCCCGTATCCTCTACGGACATGCGCATTTCAATCATATCCTCCGCCGTCTGCTCATATGAGGTCAGGATTGTTACTTTTCCGGAATTTGTAAATTTGACGGCATTATTCGCGATATTGATCAAGATCTGCTTGATGCGGATATTGTCGCCGTAGAGCAGCTTCGGGATCGTCGGCTCCAGGTCAAGGATCAGCTCCACGTCTTTGTCGTGCAGGCGCGTCATGATGATATTTACGACGTCGTTGATGATGGACATGGATTCATATTCCACCGGGCAGATATCCATCTTTCCGGATTCGATCTTGGAGAAATCCAAAATATCGTTGATGATCGTCAGAAGCTCCCGGCCGGAGGATTTGATCTGGTGGATATAATCCCTTGCGACAGGCGGGAGGTCTTCGCGCAGCGCCATCTCCGCCATGCCGATTACGGCGTTCATCGGGGTGCGGATCTCATGGCTCATATTTGCGAGGAAATCCGATTTCATCTTGCTGGCTTTTTCAATCTCGATATTCGCCTGATTTGTCTGGTAAGTGCCGTATGCGATGTCGGATAAAACGTAAGATATTTTATACAGGAAATCCGCCGCCTTATCAATGACGTGCTTGTCGCGGATATGTACTTTTTTTGCGGCGGCGATATAGCCTTCCGGCTCAATGTCAAGGTCTTTTGCGACCTGGCGGATGCGTTTCTCCGTCATCGGCTTTGTCAGCACCTGCCCGCCGATAAAGCAGCCGACGTGTTTGTTGTTTACCACGATCGGCGCGGCAAAATCGATCAGCCCCGCGTGGCAGAAATAAGTCGTGGCGCAGCCGCTCTCCAGTGTCTGCTCGGCGCCGAAGCGGTCGCACCATTCGCAGCGCTGCCTGCCGACCGGGGATTTGCGCGTATATTTCATGCAAAAATCGGTAAAGTTGGAGCTTTTTGTCACAGGAACCCCGTATACGTCCGTCACGAGGGCGGCCATGCCTGTCATTTCGGCAAAAGCGTCCTGTATGCGCTGGAGCGTGTCAACTTCGATTAAGTCGGTGATATTCAGGTCATCATCAGCTGTGTAATCCATATCTATACCCCCAGTACCTTGGAAATTGTTTCGAGCAGTTTGTTGTGGTCAACCGGCTTTAACAGATAGCCCTGCGGTTTTAAAACAAGCGCCTGCGCGATTTTATTCCGCTCCGTAATGCCGGTCAGGAAAATGACGGGGATGTCTTTCGTCAGGACGTCAGAGCGCAGCCGCTTTAAAACCTCCGCCCCGTTTTCATCCGGCATTTCGTAATCGAGCAGGATCAGATCTGTTTTTTTCTTTTGCAAGAATTTCAGGGCTACTTTTCCGCTGATCGCGGTCGCCACGTCATACTTGTCATGCAGATGTTCCTTGATGGTTTTTAACATGATCGGGTTGTCGTCTACGACAAGGATATGTTTGCGGGCGGAATTTGTTTTTATCGTCGGCCCCGCGCCCGGCTGCATACTATGAAAGATCTGGTCGATCTCACTGGCCTCACTGTGCGGCGCAGAAGGGGCGGGGTTTGCGCTCTGCGGAAAAGAACTGTCCGCCGCGCCGCCGGCGGAAATATTTTCAAACCCGGACAGAATGCTGTTATTCGGGCTGTTTTCAAGCGCATTTTCAAATGGATCGACGGAAACCGGCATTTCCGGCTCACCGTCCTCTCTCCGGTTCAGATAACGGATGATTCTTGACGCAATATGAGCGGCTTTCATCGGCGTATTGATCATCAGGTTCGCCGCCCATGTAGTGGCCCGCGCAAATTCGCTGCAGTCCATTTCCGAACCGATGATAATGGTCGGGATGTTGTATTTATCAAGTGTGGACTTGACCTGCCCTATGCGCTTGAGGTCGTCCAGCGTCTCGTTAAAAAGGCAGTAGCAGAATACATCCGGCCTGATATAGGTGACATGGTTCAGTATATCTTCATAACGCAGGGAAGTCGTGAGGGCTTCAAAATCATCGTCCATCTGCAGAAAAAAATCATTGATGACAGCGTTATTTTTACCGGTCAGTAATATTTTATATCTCATAACAATTGCTCCTTCGCCTGATATCTTTTTTACTATCTATTATAAAGGATTTGACATTGTTTTGCAACAAGGGGAAAAAATTCTTGACAAACGGGGCAGAATTGTTTAATGTCCACAATAGGAAAGTTTTGGAGATTTCCGGTATTCCGGCATTTCAGTTTTATAAACAGAGAAAAATGAATAGGAGATGAAGCGAATATGAAACAGGCAAGAGATTTACAGGAATTATTGAACCGGATCGACCACAGGGGGTATCCGGCTTATAAAGATACGGCGGGCCAATGGCAGTTTGACGGGTATGTGCTTTCCATCGACCATGTGCAGGGCGACCCGTTCGCGTCGCCGTCAAAAGTCAGCGTGCATATAAAGGGCGCGCAGGCGGGCTTCCCGCTTTCTATGATCGAGGAGGAAGACACGCGCACAGCGCTTGCGGACGCGCTGATCCGCCGTTTTGCAAGAGAGGCGGGGCAGTATTCGTTCCAGGCAAAGGGCTCCGGAAAAAGCGGGCTGATTTCCGTCAGCCGTCCGGGGCAGGAGGTGTTGGCGCGCAGCGCATGTGAATTTACCAAAGAGACGGGGGATCTGCTGTTCCGTCTGGAAGTCGGCTTCCCGGCAAACGGGCGGACGGTCAATGCGCGCGAACTGCAGAAAATATTGTTCCGTTTCCTGCCGGAATGCGTGCAGCGGTCGCTGTATTATAAAAACGCGGACAAGGCGCATCTGGCGGACGTTGTAAAATTAGCGGAGGACCAGCGGTATATCCGTCAGCAGTTAAAAGAGCGGGGGCTTGTGGCATTTGTGGCAAACGGCGCCATCCTGCCGCGCGAGTCGGGCGTTTCCGACCGCCCGATGAAGCATGCCGTCGCGTTCCGGTCGCCGGAATCCATGGAAGTCGCCCTGAATCTGCCAAACCGCGGGCTGCTGAAGGGCATGGGCGTCCCGCAGGGCGTAACGCTGATTGTCGGCGGGGGCTATCATGGGAAATCCACGCTGTTAAAGGCGTTGGAGCGCGGCGTGTACAACCATATCGCAGGGGACGGCAGGGAATATGTCATTACAGACGATACGGCGGTAAAAATACGCGCGGAGGACGGCAGGAGCATTCAGCGGACGGATATTTCGATGTTTATCAACGGGCTGCCGAACGGGCGAGATACGAAGGCGTTCTGTACGGAAGATGCGAGCGGCAGCACGTCGCAGGCGGCGAATGTCGTGGAAGCGATGGAAGCTGGCACGCGCTTGTTTTTGATCGACGAGGATACGAGCGCGACGAATTTTATGATCCGGGACGCGCTGATGGCGAGCGTCGTGCATAAGGACATGGAGCCGATCACACCGTTTATCGACCGCGTGCGGGATCTGTATACGGAATGCGGCGTTTCTACGATTCTGGTTGCGGGAAGCTGCGGCGCGTATTTTTATAAATCAGACCATATCGTCCAGATGATGCAGTATGAGCCGTCTGAGATTACGGAAGCGGCAAAGCGCGAGGCGGAACGGTTTGCCGCGCCGGACAGTCAGCCGCAGGAACTCAAGCCGCCCGCGCTCCCGCAGTCTGCGCGCCGGTTTGCCGCGGACGCGAAAGCGGCGCACAATGATCGCATGAAGGTAAAGGGCATGGGAAAAGACGCCGTCTCGATTGATAAGGATACGATCGAGCTGCGCTATGTGGAGCAGCTGGTGGACGCGGAGCAGACTATGGCGCTCGGCTATCTGGTGAAATATGCAAAGCAGCGGCTGTTTGACGGGAAGAAAGATTTAAATGCCGTTGTGCGGCTGTTGATGCAGACAGTGAAAGAAAAAGGCTGGAAGGGGATCTGCGGCGGGAGTTATCTGCCATGCAATCTTGCCATGCCGCGCGCGCAGGAGGTATATGCGTGCTTTAACCGCTGCCGGACGCTGAAGGCCGCGGCAGATGGAAAGCAGAGGGCTTAATATGTTATCCGGGAACAAGCCTGAAAAACGAATATGCACAGCGCTGCTTGCCCACGTAGATGCGGGAAAGACGACGTTATCGGAAGGAATGCTCTATGCCGCCGGGAATATCCGGCGGATGGGGCGTGTGGATAATCAGGACGCTTTTTTGGATACGGATGGCATGGAGCGCGCGCGCGGGATCACGATCTTTTCCAAACAGGCCATGCTGCGCTGGAAGGATATGGAGCTGACCTTGCTTGACACGCCCGGGCATGTGGATTTTTCGGCGGAAATGGAACGCACGCTGCAGGCGCTGGATTATGCCGTTTTGCTGGTCAGCGGCGCGGACGGCGTGCAGGGGCATACGCGCACGCTCTGGCGGCTGCTTTCCCTTTACGGGATACCCGTATTCCTGTTTGTCAACAAAATGGATCAGGACGGGACGGATAAAGGGAAGCTATTAAAGGAACTGCAGGAGCAGCTTGACGGAAACTGCGTGGATTTTACCGTACAGTCCGGCGAGGATTTTTATGATGCGGTCGCCATGTGCGGCGAAGCGGCGATGGAACAGTTCCTGGAAGAGGGGACGGTATCGGACGCGCGGATTCGGGATATGATTGCGGAGCGGACGCTGTTTCCATGTTTCTTTGGATCGGCGCTGAAATATGAAGGCGTAACGGAATTTCTGGACGGGCTTGCGGCTTATGTGAAAAATCCGCGCTATCCGGAAGAATTTGCGGCGAAAGTATTTAAAATTGCGCGCGATGCGCAGGGAAACCGCCTGACGTATATGAAGATAACGGGCGGCGCTCTGCGTGTGCGCGATGTGATAAAGACGCGCGGGGAAGACGGGCGTGAAGAAAAAGTGAATCAGATACGTATTTATTCCGGTGAAAAATACGAGGCGGTAAACCAGGCGGAGGCGGGGACCGTCTGCGCCGTTACCGGCCTTACCGGGACGAAACCGGGGGAGGGATACGGCGCGGAGCCGGATTCGGAGACGCCGCTGCTTGCCCCGGTCCTGACGTATCGGATTTTATTGCCGCCGGAAATTGACGCGGCGCAGATGCTTCCGAAACTGCGCCAGATCGAGGAGGAAGAGCCGGAACTGCATATTGTGTGGGACGAGCGGCTGCAGGAGATACAGGCACAGCTTATGGGCGAGGTGCAGTTAGAAGTATTAGAGCACATGGTTGCGGAGCGTTTTGGCGTTGCGATCGGGTTTGGCGAAGGAAATATTGTGTATAAGGAAACGATTGCGGATACGGTGGAGGGCGTCGGGCATTTTGAGCCGCTGCGCCATTATGCCGAGGTACATCTTTTGCTCGAACCCGGCGAAGAGGGGAGCGACCTGCAGTTCGCTTCGGCCTGCAGCGCGGATGTTCTGGACCGGAACTGGCAGCGGCTTGTGTTGACGCATTTAGAAGAACGGGAACACAAAGGCGTGCTGACCGGCTCGGCGCTTACGGATGTAAAGATCACGCTTCTGACCGGGCGCGCGCATTTAAAGCACACCGAAGGCGGGGATTTCCGTCAGGCGACCTACCGCGCGGTTCGTCAGGGCCTGATGCAGGCGCAGTCGGTATTGCTTGAACCGTATTACCAGTTCCGGCTCACCGTTCCGGAAGCAATGGTCGGACGCGCGATGACGGATATCGAGCATATGCATGGCCAGCTTGCGCCGTTTGCTGTAAAAAACGGGATGGCGGAGCTTTCCGGGCGCGCCCCGGTCGTTTCCATGCGCGGATACCAGAAGGAAGTCACTGTCTATACAAAGGGCCTCGGACATCTGCAGTGCGCTCCGGGCGGATATTCGCCATGCCATAATGCGCAGGAAGTGGTGGAACGGATCGGCTATCAGCCGGACGCCGACCTGGCCAATCCGTCCTCGTCCGTATTTTGTTCGCATGGCGCGGGCATGCTTGTGGAGTGGCAGGACGTCAGGCGGCATATGCACGTGGAAAGCGCGTTTGTCCCTGAAAAAAAGCCGGATAACGGACAGAGGCAGGAAACGCGGATCCGCGCGGCGGCTTCCGAAACCGTTATCGGTACGGAAGAAATCGATGCGATCCTTGCGCGGACGTTTTCTGCAAATAAACGGGACAAAGTAACCGCGCGCTATAAAGTGCGGAAAAGAAAGCGCATCTATGACGAGCCGCGTCCGGCAGCCGCGCAGGAAGTGAAAAAGCGGGATGCGGGGACGGTTCCGCAGAAGGAATATTTCCTGGTAGACGGGTATAATATCATTTTTGCGTGGGGCGAATTAAACGCGCTTGCGGCGGATAATATCGACGGCGCGCGGGGCAGGCTGCTGGATATTATGTGCAATTACCAGGCAATCCGGAAATGCGACCTGATCGTAGTCTTTGACGCATACCGCGTGGAGGGGCATCCGACGGAGTACTATGATTACCACAATATCCATGTGGTGTACACGAAAGAGGCGGAAACCGCCGATCAGTATATTGAACGGTTTGCGCATGAAAATGCCGGGAAATACCGCGTCACCGTAGCGACGTCCGACGGGCTGGAACAGATCATTATCCGCGGGGCGGGCTGCCTGCTCGTATCGGCGCGGGAATTGGAAGCGGACGTCAGGCG
>CANQQG010000012.1 GCA_947625875.1 uncultured Lachnospiraceae bacterium | reverse complement strand
AATCCGTATTATGCAAATATAGAGGGTTATGATGCAACATCAACAGTTGTGAAGAATGGCTCGCTTGATATTAAGCCTACAATTGAGTATATTCCTGAGGGCGGTACGGAAAGCGACAAAATAGAGGTTGAAGTAAGGGGTATCCTGAATAACGCTTTTGCGGGTTGTACGACATTACAATATGTAACGCTTCCATATACCGTTAATTATATCGGACAGAGCGCCTTTGAAAATTGTACGGCGTTAACCCAGGTCACAACAACGGGTTCAGATGGGGAGACAAAGCTTGGCGCGGACATCGTCTTGGCAGAAACCATTGAATACCGCGCTTTTGCAGGCTGTACTGCGCTGGAGGGCCTGACCTTGCAGTATGAATCGGCGGGCAGATCCATAAGTGTGGCGTCAGAAGCATTTTTCGGCTGCACGGGGTTAAAGACATTTACAATTGGCGCGGGCGTGACGGATCTTGGCGCAGGCGTCCTTGCAAACTGTACGGCGCTTGATGGCGGACAAAATTCGATTAAGGTTATAAATAATAATAAATATTTTGTAAAAGAAGGCATCTTATACCAGCGGGTCAACAACACAAATAATATTCTGGTGCAGTGCCCGACCGGCAAGATCATGTCAAACGAGACGGCTCTGGCGGATTATGTGACGCAGATTAAGGACGAAGCGTTTTACGGCTGCAAAAACCTGTATTCCATTGATATACCGGCCACAGTTACGTCGATCGGTTACCGTTCGTTCTACGGCTGCACTTCGCTTGGGAATGTTACGATACCGGACAGTGTGACGGAGATTGGCGCACAGGCGTTTGAAGGATGCGGGAGTGTGCTGTGCTTTATCTGCACGAGCGGCAGCGCGGCTGACAATTATGCAAAGAACAATGGGATTTCACGCAATGTTGCCTGTACGGTGACTTTTTATAATACGTATACGCGGGATACGGTCGTGAGGACAACAATGAACGGCGGAACGGTAGAGCTGCCGCAGGGCTGGGAGCGCGACGGGTATGTGCTGCGCTGGTCAGATGATTTTGACGGGGGCACGGTTGTGCAGGAAAGCAAAACTGTTTATACGGTGTGGCATCGTATGTTTACCGTAACATTTAAAGACGCTTATTCCGGCCAGGAATCTGTTATGGCGGGCGTGGAAGAAGGCGCATCGGTGGATCCGCCGAATTGGACGAGAGACGGCTACCGCCTCTCCTGGTCAACGGAAGCGTATAAAAATGTGAATGCTGATCTGACGGTGAATGCGATCTGGTTAGTGTCCCTGACGGATCCGGAGGTCGGCGAGGATGCTTACCGCACCGGGACGATTGTGACAGTGGACAATGTGCGCTATAAGGTGACGGACAGCGCAAATAAATATGTGTATGCGGTTGGCATGAGCAATACATCGCTGACAACGCTTACGATTCCGGATACAGTCATATTTGGGGGCTCGCGTTATAAAGTGCGCGCGATAACGGCGAATGCATTCCGTTCAAACCGGAATATCCGTTTTGTGTCGGTCGGGAAGTATGTAAAGATCATTGGCCGCGCCGCATTTTATGGCTGTTCGTCAATACGGAAGTTTACGATTTATTCAAGAGGCCTTACGACATTTGGCACTTCTTCCTTTAAAGGCACACGGTCAAATCTGGCTGTATATACGATGACGAACGTGCATGCAAAAAAATACCGGCCGAAACTGCTGAATGCGGGAATGAGCCTTAAAGCAACCGTTAAAAAGCTGTCATAGAGGATTGTATAGAGGATTGTTATGGAAAAAGGAGGGAGAGGAAAATGGGAATCATCGCGTTTCTTGGGATCCTGATTTTGTTTGTCGTAATCGTGGTCGCCGTTGTGGTAGCGGCAACTGTCGCCGGTACGGCTGCGGCAGTTACAGATGATGAACATACGGAAGAATAGACAAAAAAGCCTGGCGCTCTTGGAGCGGCCAGGCTTTTTGAATGCGCCGGTTATTCGTAAGGCATGCCGAGCTTTTTAAATAAAATCTGGATGGAATTGGAATCCAGAACAAGGATTAAACCGCTTTTCATTTCGGTATCGCCGATATGGAGCTTTTCATCAATGTAAAGCACCGGTTCATTGTAATCCCTCGAAAGTTTCTCTGCGGGAATTGCAACGAGGTTCGATACACTGTCAAGATAGCTGTCAGGCGGCTGGATATTGATAAACAGCTGCGTCATAGCCGCGATGGAATTGATATAGGCGGCGGTTGTGATATTGCTCATCTCCCGCACAACGGAAAGATCCATATCGTCAACATCATCCAGGGTGGCAAGCTCTTTTGGATAAAACGTGTTGATGAGTTTGTTTGCAAATTCATAATGCACGACTTCCAGCATACAGCCATGCACATCGCCTTCCAGCTCAACCGTCATGCCGAGCGCTTTTGTATCTTTTCCGCCCAGATACTCCGCCACTTTCTCATAACTGATCAGACTGATCACAGGAACTTCGATATCTACAACGGTATTCAGTAAAGAAGCGAGAGCAGTCGCCGCATTGCCGGAACCGATATTACCGATTTCTCTTAATACATCAAGGTGCATCGAGCTGAAATCATCAATTTTTGTAAAAGCCATGTCTTCCTCCTTATCGCCATAATGTCAGCAAGTTTCAGGAGCCGGATACTCTATGCCAAAAGTGTCTACTGTTACTTTTTTCATCCGCTGTGTCTCCAAAGGGCGGTCACTGTAATCAGTAGCGGCTTCCGCGATCTTATTCACGACATCCATACCCTCTGTAATTTTACCGAATGCAGCATAATCGCCGTCTAAATGCGGCGCTTTCTGATGCATGATGAAAAACTGCGACCCTGCGGAATCTGGAACCATCGTTCGCGCCATGGACAGAACGCCCGGATCGTGCGCCAGATCATTTTTAAATCCGTTTGATGAGAATTCGCCTCGAATGCAATAGCCGGGACCTCCCATGCCGGTGCCTTCCGGATCGCCGCCCTGCAGCATAAAGCCCTTGATGACGCGGTGGAAGATTACCCCGTCGTAAAAACCCTTTTGGATCAGGCTGATAAAATTGTTTACTGTATTTGGGGCGATTTCGGGATATAATTCCGCCTTCATGACGTCGCCGTTTTCCATTTCGATTGTTACAATTGGATTTTGTGCCATTATGATTCTCCTTTTATAATATCATTCTACTTCCATTTTAATAGATTGTAAAGGAGACGTAAAGAGAAAATGTTGCTTTTTTTGTATTTTTTTACAAAAAAATTGTTATATGAGGCGGTTGTTTGTTATACTATGCCAAAGGAGGGATGGCGATGCGGAATGGGCGGGTTGCGGGATCCGGCGCGTATCGGGAGGGAACGCCCCGCCTTACGTTAAAGGCGGTGGTTTTCGATATCGGACGGACAGGGCAGGAAGAACCGGAGGCGGAAACGCTTAAAGCGGATCTGGCGGCGAATGGAATTATTAACGTTATGGCGGCGGAGCCGGATGCGCCGCCCCGGGCGCGGTACGCATCGGTAAAAGAAGCGCTGGACGCCGCCGGCATAGAGCGAGGGGCGGCGCTTCTCCTTACGGAAGATGAGAGGCTGGCGGATTACGTCATGCGGGAAAAAGAAGACGGCATGGCAGTGGTCTTTTATGAGCGCGGGGGACGCCGGACAAAAGAGCGGACGGATCTGGCGGTGCAGGGCCTGGCGGAGACAGATGCGCTTTTTTTTGACCGGGTGCAGAAACGCAGGCAGGGGATTCCCTGGGATATTTTATGTACAGAGCGGATGTATGTGAGGGAAATCGCGCTTGCGGATCTGGACGAGCTGTACGGATTATATGAAGGAAAAGGGATTACTGATTATACGGAGCCGCTGTTTGAGCGGGCGGAGGAAGAGGCGTATACGCGCAGCTATATTGATTGTATGTACCGGTTTTACGGTTACGGGATGTGGATCGTGCGCGACCGTTTTACCGGCGAGCTGATCGGCAGGGTGGGGATCGAGCATCGGGAAATGGGAGATGCGGTATGCATGGAACTTGGCTATATCATCGCTTCTGACCGCCAGAACAAAGGCTATGCGACGGAAGTGTGCCGGGCGGTTTTGGATTATGCGAAAGAGGAGCTGGAAATGCGCGAGATGCATTGTTTTATCGATCCGCGCAACCATGCGTCCATACGGGTGGCGCAGAAACTGGGGTTTGCGCGCGCGGGCGTATGGGAGGAACAGGGGAGCGTCCTGCTCCATTATCAGAAAGATCTGTAAATATGGCATACATGCTCCGTCCGCCGCATATAGTGAAGAAAGCCGGATGAAATGAGCGGCTTTGGCGTGTAAATCTCGGCGCAGATGCGGCAGGCAAGGAACGAAAACGGCTGCAGGACAATAGGGGCGCAGGATAAAAACAGGAAGAAAAAATAGGGAGGGGAATGGGCATGGACAAAATGCAGATGGGAAAAAACAGCCCGATGCCGCTGCTTGCGGACCTGGTGGCGATGTATGTGATCACGGGCCTGTTGCTTATTGCGCTGGCAGCGCTGCTCGGGAAGGCGGATATGCCGGACAGCGCGGTCAGTATCGGCATTATCGTAACGTACATCATTTCCTGCTTTGCGGGCGGTTTTCTGATCGGCAAAAAGAAGAAAACGAAAAAATATCTCTGGGGGCTGTGCATGGGCGCGTGTTATTTTGCGGTGCTGTTTTTGGGCAATCTGGCCGTAAACCGGGGGTTGGACGGGCATATCGCGCATATGCTGACGACGGCCGCGCTCTGTACGCTTTCCGGCATGGCCGGCGGGATGGTCAGCTGAGGTATAACGTCCGCGCTGATTGGTTATCCTATCCATAACAGCAGAAAGGAGCATAAGATTATGGATATGGACAGGAATCAGAAGGAAAACAAAACCCGTGCGCTGCATGGGCAGGAGAACGGGCGGCTGGATAAAACGGTGAGCCTGAACCGCGAAACGGCGGCGGCGCGCACAGAGGCAGGCGGGCAGACGCCGCATTCCCGCGTAAATATCCCGGATACGGACGCTGTGTGGAACGCAAAAGAATGGGTTGACAACGGCAGCCGTTTATAGGAGGGAAAGCGATGGGAAAGATTACAATGACAGTGGACGGCAATACGGCGGCGGCTTATGCGGCCTATGCTTTTACAGACGTCGCGGCGGTCTACCCGATCACGCCTTCTTCCGCGATGGCGGAAACGGTTGATGAATGGGCGGCAAACGGCAGGAAAAATATATTCGGGCAGACGGTAAAAGTCGTGCAGATGCAGTCGGAAGCGGGCGCGTCAGGCGCGTTCCATGGATCTTTGCAGGCGGGCGCGCTGACGACGACGTTTACCGCTTCGCAGGGGCTGCTTTTGATGATCCCGAATATGTATAAAGTTTCGGGGGAATTATTGCCGGGCGTTTTCCATGTGAGCGCGCGGGCGCTTGCGGCGCAGGCGTTAAATATCTTTGGCGACCATCAGGACGTCATGGCGGCAAGGCAGACGGGCTGCGCCATGCTTGCTTCCGGTTCGGTGCAGGAGGTAATGGATCTTGCGCCCATCGCCCATGCCGCGGCGATTCGCGGGCGGCTGCCGTTTATCCATTTTTTTGACGGGTTCCGCACATCGCATGAGGTGCAGAAAGTAGAAGCGCCTGCTTATGAGGATCTTGCGGGCCTCGTCGATTGGGAGGCGCTGCGTCAGTTCCGCGCGCGCGCCTTATCGCCGAACCATCCGGTGATGCGGGGTACGGCGCAGAATCCGGACATTTATTTCCAGACAAGGGAGGCGTGCAATCCGTTTTATGAAAACATTGTCCCGATCGTCGAGGACTATATGAAGCGGATCGGCGCATTGACGGGGCGGCATTACGGGCTGTTTGATTATTATGGCGCGGCAGATGCGGAATATGTCGTCGTTGCGATCGGTTCTGTGTGCGGCACAATCGAAGAGACGGTGGATTACTGCAATGCGCGCGGGGAGAAGTACGGGCTGGTGAAAGTGCATCTGTTCCGGCCGTTTTCGGTCGGGCATTTTCTGTCTGCCATGCCGCGGAGCGTAAAGCGGATCGCGGTGTTGGATCGGACGAAAGAGCCGGGCGCGCCGGGTGAGCCGTTGTATCTGGACGTGCGCAGCAGTTTTTACGGAACGGAAAACGCGCCGCTTATCATTGGCGGCCGGTTCGGGCTTGGCTCAAAGGATACAACGCCTGCGGATATCAAAGCGGTTTATGACAATCTAAAGAGCGATGCGCCGAAACAGGGCTTTACGGTCGGCGTCTGCGATGACGTGACGCATACGTCGCTCCCGCTGGGCGGGGAAAAGATCGTCCCGGTAAAAGAGGGCGTGGTGCGCTGCAAATTCTGGGGGCTTGGCTCGGACGGCACTGTTGGAGCGAACAAGCAGGCGGTAAAAATCATCGGGGAGCATACGGATAAATATGTACAGGCTTATTTTGCCTATGACTCCAAGAAGTCGGGCGGGCTGACGACGTCGCATCTGCGTTTTGGCGACAGGCCGATCCGGTCGGCGTATCTGATTGATGAAGCGGATTATATCGCGTGCCACAACCAGTCCTATGTCAATACGTATGATTTATTAAAGGGGATCAGGCAGGGCGGGACGTTTGTTTTAAACTGCATGTGGGGCGACCGTGAGCTGGATGAGAAGCTCCCGCCTGCCATGCGGCGCGCGATCGCGCAAAAAGGGCTCTCGTTTTATACGGTTGACGCGGTAAAGATCGCAGAGGAGATCGGGCTTGGCAACCGGATCAATATGATTATGCAGGGCGCGTTTTTTAAGCTGACGGCTATCCTGCCGGAAGAGGAGGCGCAGGGGTATTTAAAGGAAGCGGTAAAAAAAGCTTACGGCAAAAAAGGCGATAAGGTCGTCCGGATGAACATGGAAGCCATAGAGCGCGGCTTTGGAAGCCTGCACAAAGTTACCGTACCGGAACGCTGGCGGGAGCTGCCGGAAGAGGAAACGGCCGTAACGGGGGACGCCGCTGTAAAAGAGCCGGCGTTTATCCGGGATATCATGCGCCCGATGAACCGCCAGGAGGGCGACCGGCTGCCGGTCAGCGCGTTTTCGGGCATGGAAGACGGCACGTTCCCATGCGGGACGACGGCGTATGAAAAACGCGGGATCGCCGTCAATGTGCCGGAGTGGAATGTGGAAACGTGCATCCAGTGCAACCAGTGTTCGTTTATCTGCCCGCACGCGACGATCCGCCCGTTTTTGCTGACGGCGGAGGAAAAAGCGGCTGCGCCGCAGGCGTTTTTGACACAGCAGGCAAAGGGAAAAGGTCTGGAGGGCTATGCGTTCCGTATGCAGGTGGCGCCGATGGATTGTACCGGCTGCGGGAACTGTGCGGATATCTGCCCTGCCACGCCAAAGGCGCTTGTCATGAGGCGGCTTGGCACACAGACCGAAACAGAGGTTCCGAACTGGGAATACGCGGTCAGCCGGGTATCGGATAAGAGCGCGTCCGCAGGCGGCAGGACGCTTAAGGGCAGCCAGTTCTTCCAGCCGCTGATGGAGTTTTCCGGCGCGTGCGCAGGCTGCGGCGAGCCCGCATATATCAGGCTGGTGACGCAGCTTTTTGGGGAGCGGATGATGATCGCAAACGCGACGGGATGTTCTTCCATATGGGGCGCGTCCGCGCCGTCTATGGCGTATACGTGTACGGCGGAGGGAAAAGGCCCGTCCTGGGCGAATTCTTTGTTTGAGGACAACGCCGAATATGGCTACGGCATGTTTCTGGGCGTGCGCCAGATGCGGGACCATATCGAAGACGTGATGCGGGAGATGATCGCCTGCGGGGTATCCGAACAGCTGCAGGAGGCGTTTGAGAACTGGATCCGGACGCGCGAAGACGGGCAGCAGTCGCAAAAAGCGTCGCGCGAGGCGGCGGAACTGCTGCAGCGGACGCACTTTGAAGATGATAAAAGGCAGGCGCTTTTGGCGGATCTTCTGGAACATCAGGATTACCTGGCGAAGCGTTCGTTCTGGCTGGTCGGCGGCGACGGCTGGGCTTACGACATTGGCTATGCGGGGCTTGACCATGTCATGGCGTCCGGCGAGGATGTAAACGCGCTTGTATTTGATACGGAGATTTATTCCAATACGGGCGGACAGGCTTCCAAGTCAACGCCTGCGGCGGCGGTCGCGAAATTTGCGGCTTCCGGCAAAAAGTCGGGCAAGAAAGACCTCGGAAGGATGATGATGGCGTACCGCAATGTCTACGTGGCGCAGGTCGCCATGGGCGCGGACAAAAACCAGACGTTAAAGGCGATACTGGAGGCGGAAAGCTATCCGGGGCCATCGCTCATCATCGCTTATGCGCCATGCATCAGCCATGGCATAAAAGAAGGCATGGGAAGGAGCATGCATAATATGGCGCAGGCGGTCGCCGCGGGATACTGGCATCTGTACCGCTACAATCCGCTGCTTTTGCGGGAGGGGAAAAATCCGTTCACGCTTGACTCCGGGGAGCCGACCGGGGATTTCCATGAATTTTTGATGGGGCAGGTGCGTTACTCTGCGCTTGCAAGGCAGTTTCCGGAGCAGGCGGAGGAGCTGTTTGAAAAGACGAGGCAGGACGCCGCGTATCGGTATGAGGAATATAAAAGGCTGGCGCGGGGATAAAAGAAAACAGGCAGGCACAGAAATCCATGCAGTGACGGGAAGGGCATTTATGCCCTTCCCTCAATTTATGCCTTTTCTTATACAGATACTTTGTGATAAAATTGACTTGGCTGATTTTTAGATTGGCAGGACATCAGCAGATAGGAAGGGAGTGGACGCATATGTTGGGCATACCGGCTCTGGGCTATCAAAATTATGAGGAGATCGTCACAAAAAACATATTTTACATTGACAAGACAAATTTTATAACCGAATGGTGGGAACGCATGGATAAGGTCACGCTGATCACCCGTCCCCGCAGATTCGGCAAGACGCTTAACCTGAGTACGGTCGAATGTTTTTTTTCAGATAAGTACGCGGGAAGAGGGGATCTGTTTGAGGGAAAAGCGGTATGGGAGGCAAAGGATGCCGGTGGAGCGTATAAATACCGTCATCTGCAGGGAACATTTCCGGTGATATTTTTAAGCTTTGCCAGTATAAAGGCGTCGACTTACAGAAAAATGGAATACAAGATCGCGGAAATGATCGCAAAGCTGTACGAGCGGCATAATTATCTTCTGGAAGGGACGCTGTTAAGTCCGAGTGAAAAGGATTACTACCGGAAAATCTGCGCTGGAGCGGGCGACGAGATAACTGCGGGAGCAGTAAATTCCATGGCTGGTTTTATGAGCAGGCGTTATGGGAAAAAAGTGATCATTCTTTTGGACGAATACGACGCCCCGATGCAGGAAGCATGGCTTTCCGGTTACTGGGATGAGGCGGTTCGCTTTTTCAGAAATTTTTTTGAGGCCACTTTTAAAACAAACGATTATGCTGACAGGAGTATTATTACGGGGATTACGCGGATTTCTAAGGAGAGCGTATTTTCGGGGATGAATAATCTTGAAGTGGTGACGGCGGCCTCTGAGGCATATGCGGAATGCTTCGGCTTTTCGGAAAGAGAAGTTTTTGCGGTTCTTGACGCCGTCGGCCTGGGCGGGGAAAAGCAAAAGGTGAAAGAATGGTACGATGGTTTTACGTTTGGCAGTCACAGCGATATTTATAATCCCTGGTCAATAACGTCATTTATGAAAAATGGGAAATATGAACCTTATTGGTCCAATACGGGCGGAAACAGTCTTGTAAATTCCCTGATACAGAAAGGCAATGCAGAGATCAAACAGACAATGGAAGACCTTCTTGCGGGAAGGAGCTTTGATGCGGAGATCGACGAGCAGATCATATTCAGCCAGCTTGCGGGCAATGTCAACGCGATATGGAGTCTTTTGCTGGCGACGGGGTATCTCAGGATCGAGAGCCTGAGGTATGAGGGGAGATTCCGCAGAGCCGTATATACGCTGCGGCTTACGAATATGGAAGTTGAAATGATGTTTTCAGATATGGTAAGCGGCTGGTTTAGCGGTGACGCTGTCCAAACGCTCTACAATGACTTTATAAAGGCGCTGCTTGCCGATGACATAAAAGCTATGAACCGTTATATGAACCGCGTAGCGCTTGCCACTTTCAGCAGTTTTGACAGCGGCAGCAAGCCGTCCGAATACACAGAACCGGAACGCTTTTACCATGGTTTCGTGTTGGGGCTGATGGTAGATCTTGCCGATCGCTATGCTGTCACGTCAAACCGCGAAAGCGGCTTTGGACGCTATGACGTAATGCTGGAACCGCTGGGCGACAGCGACGACGCTATTATCATTGAATTTAAAGTACACGATCCCGACGATGAGGATTCGCTTGGCGATACAGTGCAGGCCGCGCTTGCCCAGATTGAGGAGAAACGCTACTCCGCCGCGCTTGAGTCTAAGGGAATAGCGCCCGGGCGGATCAGGTGGTACGGATTCGCGTTCCGCGGGAAGGAATGCCAGATCGGGAAGCGGGGCGTTTGAGAAGGTTCCGCAGGAAATAAAAGACCCGTCAGGCCGGTGACGATAAGACCTGGCGGGCAATTTTCAGCCGTTAAAACCATTCCCGAAGTCGATCCAGAAATGATCCATTCCGGTAAAGACGGCGTTTGTTTTTTTGATAATCTCCCATGCGTCATATCGCTTTAGGCCAAGTTCGGCTAAAAGCTCATCGGCGCCGATCCGGTCAGGCGGGAAACATCTTTTTTTTGCCCATTGGGCAAATTTGAATGCGGACACCATTCTTGTCTCGGGGTCAAACAGGCCAAAAGGGAGCAGACCAAAATCTACATTTTTTTCTGCAACCATATAAGGCATACCGTTAATGATTTTCTGTTGTGCGATCACTTCATCAAAACGCATTAATTTCATTTTCCTTATCTCCGTTTTCAGATTTGCATTGTTCCATAATAGTTCAGGCGTTTTTTTATATAATGCCGGATAGCGGCTGCCCGGAAAGGGTGCATGAGGGCAAAAATATCAGAACAATCCCTGTCCCATAGTTCAAAAATGTTATCCGCTGCGGTTGTCCGCATATGAAAATCGCGCCGGAGAAGACGGATCTGTTTGTCATGCGTATCTTTAAATGGCTTTGCCCCATCCGGCCCGATCCCGGTATAAAGTTTTAATTTGCGGTTGGGTATCAGGGAAAGCATAGAGGCGCCATTATCAATGACCGGCGCATTTTTTACGGCGCCCTTTCCGTTTATGATGACGTCAAAATTATTCAGGTGTCTGTCGGAATTTCCCGTAACAGCGTCAAACAGCAGCATCTTACACAGGAAATCATTTGATAACTCTGATTTCTTATAAAAATTATAATAATCGGTAACAGGTTTCCCGAGCAAAATATCCGCATATTCCGCAAAGTGGAGCATTTGCTCATCATTTTTCAGCGGAATCTGCGCGCATACGGATACATAATCACAACAGAACGTTCTGATCTCTTTAAAATCCGCCGCAGGCGCCAGGAAATACGGAATGACGGGAAGGCCAAGCAGCCGCCCGAGCCTGTAAGCAAGCGCTTCGCTAAAAGGCTCATAGCCGTACGAATCGGACAATCCGGCAGAATTTCCTTTTACCAGGACGGTGTTGTTATCTATTTGATACCAGCCTTTCGATAAATATCCGTTAGATGTTTTTGTCTCAAATTGTCGGAGTAATTTTGCCATACGAACCCCCTGTTTTTATCCAAAATATAGCACAGGCGTTTACCGGTTTCAAGTTCTTTTGCGATAAACAACAAAATCCCATAGACATTCCCCAAAAAAGCGTTTATAATTATGATAAAACTGCGAAAGCAAAGCCCGGACACTGCGGCGGAATTTTTTGCCGCGCCGGCCTGCGCACAGCAGAAAAACTGCACAGAAAACAGAGGATACTGACCGGAATGGTTCATGAAGGAAAGCGTCTGTCGGAAAACATCCGCGTATCAGAGCGCGGAAAACACAGATTGCTGCGGGAAAGCGGCCGGTATCTTATATTTGCAGACCGGCGCTTTCCTTTTTTGATGATGGAAAGACGGACAGCCGGAAGGAAGGAGGAACTGGCATGGGGACGACATTAAACGACACGCCGAGCGCGAACCGCGTTCACATCGCGTTTTTTGGCAAGATGAACAGCGGGAAATCCTCGCTGATCAATGCGCTTGCGGGACAGGAAATTTCCATTGTATCGGACATTGGCGGGACGACGACCGACCCGGTAAAAAAGCCGATGGAGATACATGGCATCGGGCCGTGCGTGCTGGTCGATACGGCGGGGTTTGACGATAACGGCACATTGGGGGAAAGCCGCGTGGAGCTGGCAAAGCGGGCGGCGGCGCAGGCAGATCTGGCTGTGGTCGTCTGCACAGACGATGACCTTGCGGAAGAAAAACGCTGGGCGGATTATCTGGCGTCGCGGGATACGCCCGTAATCTTTGTAATGAATAAATCAGATGCGCTTGCGGATGCGCAACAGCTTGCGGCGCTGATAAAAGCAGAGCTTGGGAAAGAGCCGCTGGCGGTCAGCGCAAAGACAGGGAGCGGTGTGGAAACGTTAAAGCAGGAGCTTATAAAAAATGCGCCGGGCAGGGAAGCGGAACGCTTTATTACGGGAGATTTATTGGACGAAGAGGATCTGGTTTTACTGGTAATGCCGCAGGATATCCAGGCGCCAAAGGGCAGGCTCATCTTGCCGCAGGTACAGACGCTGCGCGAGCTGCTGGACAAAAAGTGCCTTGTTATGAGCGTTACGACGGATAAACTGCCGCAGGCGCTCAGCGTGCTGGCAAAGCCGCCGAAGCTGATCATCACAGACTCGCAGGCGTATAAAACCGTATATGAAAAAAAGCCGGAGGAAAGCCGCCTTACGTCTTTTTCCACGCTGTTTGCGGCGTATAAAGGCGATATCGGTTATTATGTGGAGAGCGCAAAAGTGATCGATGCGCTCACGCCGCAGGATAAAGTGCTCATAGCGGAGTGCTGCACCCATGCGCCGCTCGCCGAGGATATCGGACGGGAGAAGCTGCCGCGCCTGCTGCGGAAAAAAGCGGGGGAGGCCCTGACGGTGGATATCGTTTCGGGAACGGATTTCCCGAAAGATTTAAGCCCGTACCGTCTGGTGATCCAGTGCGGGGCGTGTATGTTCAACCGCAAATACGTCATGGCGCGCGTAGATCAGGCGAAAGCCCAGCAGACGCCGATGACCAATTACGGCGTTGCGATCGCGCACATAAACGGGATACTGGATCAGGTGGAGATCGCAAACCTGTGATTTTGCCGAACGCGGAACGCCGCAGGAAAATATCTGCCAGAAAGGATGGAGAGGGCCTGCCTGTGCGCAGAAGCCTGTTTTAAGAAGAAAATGAAACCGACAGAAGAAAGAAACCAAACAGGAACGCCATGTCGGGCGGAGGAAACAAAGCTTGCGGTCATTGCGGTCGTCGTAGAGCAGCCGGAGAGCGTCCGCGCGCTCAATGAACTGCTGCACGTTTACAGCCGCTTTATCATCGGCAGGATGGGCGTCCCGCACAGGGAGCGCGGCATTTCGCTGATCAGCGTTGCCATGGACGCGCCCGCCGATGTGATCAGCAGCCTGTCCGGAAAGATCGGGCGGTTGAGCGGCGTGTCTGCGAAAGTGGCCTATTCAAAGCCGCTGCAGCAGCCATAAAAGATAAAGGATAAAGGATAGAGGAAAATGAGGGAGGAAAAAAAGTATGTATCATGTCATGTCGCCGGTCGCTGAGGAATTTATCAGTGATGAGGAGATCCGGGAATGTCTGGATTATGCGGAAAAAAATAAGAACAATGCGGCGCTGATCGATGAGATCTTGGAAAAAGCGCGCAAAATGAAAGGGGTGTCCCATAAGGAAGCCATTGTGCTGCTGGACTGTGAGCTGGAAGATAAAAACAAAGAGATCTATAAGCTGGCGGAGCAGATTAAGCAGGAATTTTACGGCAACCGGATTGTGATGTTTGCGCCGCTGTATCTGTCCAATTATTGCATAAACGGCTGCGAATACTGTCCGTACCATGCGAAAAACAAACATATCGCGCGCAAAAAACTGACGCAGGAAGAGGTGCGCCGCGAGGTGATCGCCCTGCAGGATATGGGGCACAAGCGGCTTGCGCTTGAGGCGGGCGAAGATCCGGTGAATAACCCGCTCGAATACATACTGGAATGCATTGACACGATTTATGGCATCAAGCATAAAAACGGCGCGATCCGCCGCGTGAATGTCAATATCGCGGCGACGACGACAGAGGATTACCGGCGGCTGAAAGACGCGGGCATCGGCACTTATATTTTATTTCAGGAAACATATAACAAAGAGCAGTACGAAAAGCTGCACCCGACAGGGCCAAAGAGCAATTATGCGTACCACACCGAAGCGATGGACCGCGCGATGGAGGGCGGCATTGACGACGTGGGGCTCGGCGTCCTGTTCGGACTGAACAATTACCGGTATGACTTTACGGGAATTATCATGCATGCGGAGCATTTGGAGGCCTATAAAGGCGTCGGCCCGCATACGATCAGCGTACCGCGTGTGCGCCGCGCGGACGATATTGACCCGGATGTGTTTGACAACGGCATTTCGGACGAGACGTTTGAAAAAATCGTGGCGTGTATCCGCATTGCCGTCCCGTATACGGGCATGATCGTATCGACCAGGGAATCCGAAGAAACGCGCAGAAAGGTATTGCATCTTGGGATTTCGCAGATCAGCGGCGGCTCGCGGACGAGTGTGGGCGGCTATTATGAGGAGGAGCTGCCGGAGGACAATTCCGCGCAGTTTGACGTCAGCGACCGCAGGACATTAGATGAGGTGGTGCGCTGGCTGATGGATCTGGGCTATGTGCCGAGTTTCTGTACGGCTTGCTACCGCGCGGGGCGCACAGGCGACCGGTTCATGGAGCTGTTAAAGAGCAGGCAGATCGTCAACTGCTGCCACCCGAACGCCCTGATGACATTAAAGGAATATCTGGAGGATTATGCGTCGCCGGAGACAAAAGCGGTCGGCGAGAAACTGATCGCGGAAGAATTAAAGACGATACCAAATGAAAACGTACGGAAAAAAGCGCGGGAATATATCGAAAATATCCATAACGGAGCGCGGGATTTCCGCTTTTGATAAGAGAAGAGAGAGCTATGCAGATGAAATATATCGCTTTTGCCGCTGGCATTGCGGGTGCGGATATGGCTGTAAAAAAGCGCATGGAAGAGGCGCTTTCCTTCCACGAAACGCGCCCGCTTGCGGGCGGGAAGCTTGCGCTGAAAAAATATCATAACAAAGGGGCGGCCGGCAATCTGTTAGAGCGGCGGCCGCGGGCGTTAAAGGGGATACAGGCGTCCTTATTGTCTTATGCGGTTATCCGGCTGCTCCTTTTAAAAAAAGACAGCCCCGCACTGGCAAAAGCCGGGCTGGCGTGCGTTGTGGGCGGCGGGTGCAGCAATTTCTGCGACAGGCTGCTGCATGGGTATGTCACCGATTATTTCAGCTTCCGTTTCGGGCCGGAGCGTTTTCAGAAAATTGTATTTAATCTGTCGGATTTTTTTGTGTTTGGCGGGGCGGCGCTTTTGCTCCGGCAGGCGGCGGAGCGGTAAAACAGGGAGAGGCAAAAGAGCCTCTTTTTGTTTGCGTCCGCATTCCGCTGGAGATGGGTTCCTGCCGCTATCATAGAACCGGGTGGGCGGGGAAGGGACGGCGGATTGTCATGCTTGTTTTAAGCGCAAAAAGTGATATAATACAAAGTAAGAGGGATCTTTAGAAAAGAGGGGATTGATAAACGATGGGAGCACGAGAGATAAAGCAAAAGGAAGAAAATCCGCTCGGCGTCCGGCCGGTCGGCAGGCTGCTGCTGGAATTTGCCATTCCGAGCATTATCGCGATGATGGTAAGCGCGTTATATAATATCGTAGACCAGTTTTTTATTGGCCGCTATGTCGGGATGCTTGGGAATGCGGCGACGAATGTGGCGTTCCCGCTGACGATGAGCTGTACGGCGGTGTCGCTTATGTGCGGGATCGGCGGCGCGGCGAATTTTAATTTGAATATGGGGCGCGGGGATAAGAAAAAGGCCGCGAAATATGCAGGGAACGCGGTTGCGATGTGTTTTACGATCGGATTGCTGCTCTGTATCATTACGAGGATCTTCTTAAAGCCGATGATGGTATTTTTCGGGGCGACGGACCAGACGCTTACGTACGCGCTGTCCTATACCGGGATCACGTCGTTTGGTTTTCCGTTTCTGATCTTTACGACGGGCGGATCAAATCTGGTGCGCGCGGACGGCAGCCCGCGTTTTTCCATGATCTGTACGCTGGTCGGCGCGCTGGTCAATATCGTGCTGGACGCATTGTTTATGACGGTGTTCCATATGGGCATACAGGGCGCGGCATGGGCGACTGTGATTGGACAGGTTGTCTCGGCGTTTCTGGTCGCGCTCTATTTAACGCAGTTTAAGACGGTATACCTGGGGCGGGAAAATTTCCGCCCGAAGGCGTCGTGCTGGGCGGACATCGCAAGGCTTGGCATGTCGCCCTGCATTAACCAGCTTGCCATGATGGTCGTGCAGATCGTGCTCAATAATGTCCTGACGCATTATGGCGGGCAGTCCGCATACGGCAGCGAGATCCCGCTGGCGTGCGCGGGCATCATCTCCAAAGTCGGCATGCTCTTCTTTGCGATCGTCATCGGCATTTCACAGGGGATGCAGCCGATCGTCAGCTTTAATTTTGGCGCGGAAAAGTATGGACGCGTGAGTGAAGCTGTCTGGCGGTCGATTACGGCGGCGAGCATTGTCTCCGTCATTGCGTTCCTCTGTTTCCAGATCTTTCCGCGGCAGATCATCGGCCTGTTCGGGGAAGGGAGCGCGGAGTATTACCGCTTTGCGGAGCGGTATTTCCGGATCTATATGTTTTTTACATTTTTAAACCAGTTCCAGCCGATTACGGCAAACGTGTTTACGTCTATCGGGAAAGCGGCGGCGGGCGCATTTATGTCGCTGACGCGGCAGATTCTGTTTTTATTGCCGCTTCTGCTGATCCTTCCGATGCTGTTCGGGCTGGACGGCGCGATGTACGCCGCGCCGATCGCGGATTTTATCGCGTTTATCATTGCCTCGACCATGCTGGTGCGTGAAACGCGGCGGTGGAAGACGCTGTAAAAGCGTCAGAGGCCTTTGGAAACTGTGGCAAAGGAGAAGGGGATCATGGCATTTGTTCATCTGCATGTGCATACGGAATACAGTCTTTTGGACGGTTCCAATAAAATAAAAGAATATGTGGCAAGGGTAAAGGAGCTTGGCATGAACGCGGCGGCGATCACAGACCACGGCGTGATGTACGGCGTGATCGATTTTTATAAGGCGGCGACGGCGGCGGGCATAAAGCCGATTCTCGGCTGCGAGGTCTATGTCGCGCCAAATTCCCGGTTTGACCGCGAGCATGTGCATGGCGAGGACCGCTATTACCATCTCGTGCTTCTGGCGGAAAATGATAAGGGTTACAGCAACCTGATGAAGATCGTATCGGTCGGGTTTGTGGACGGCTATTATTACCGCCCGCGCGTGGACATGGAGACGCTGGATAAATATCATGAAGGCGTCATCGCCACGAGCGCCTGCCTTGCCGGGGAAGTCCAGCGCGAACTGGCGCGCGGGGATTATGAGAAAGCGAAAGAGGCGGCGTTAAAATACGAAGCCTGCTTCGGCAAAGGGAACTTTTTCCTGGAGCTGCAGGACCATGGCATGCCGCAGCAGAAAATGGTAAACCCGCAGCTGCTGCGGCTTAGCCAGGAAACCGGAATTGAGCTGGTGGCGACAAACGACGTGCATTACACGTATGAGCGCGACGCGGAGGCGCATGATATCCTGCTGTGCATCCAGACGGGGAAAAAACTTCAGGACGAAGACCGTATGCGCTATGAGGGCGGGCAGTATTATGTGAAATCTGAGGAAGAGATGCGCGCGCTGTTCCCGTATGCGCTGCAGGCGCTTGAAAACACGCAGAAGATCGCTGACCGCTGCCATGTGGAGATTGAGTTCGGAAATACGAAAGTGCCGCATTTTGATGTGCCGGAGGGCTATTCGGCGGAAGAATACCTGACGCAGCTGTGTTTCGACGGCTTAAAAGAACGGTATCCGGGACGTGAGGAAGAATTAAAGCCGCGCCTGGAATACGAGCTTGGCGTCATTAAGCGCATGGGGTATGTAGATTACTTCCTGATCGTCTGGGATTATATCCGCTTCGCGCGCGAGCATGGCATTATCGTAGGGCCTGGGCGCGGGAGCGCGGCGGGCTCGCTGGTCGCTTATACGACGGGCATTACCAATATCGACCCGATCAAATATAACCTTATCTTTGAACGCTTCCTCAATCCGGAGCGTGTGTCCATGCCCGATATCGACGTGGATTTTTGTTACGAGCGGCGGCAGGAAGTGATCGATTATGTCGTGGAAAAATACGGCAAAGAGTGCGTGACGCAGATCGTGACGTTTGGTACGTTAGCGGCGCGCGGCGTGATCCGCGATGTGGGGCGCGTGATGGACCTGCCCTATGCGTTTGTGGATACGATCGCCAAAAATATCCCGACGGAGCTTGGCATTACGATCGATAAAGCGCTCAGGATGAATCCGGATCTGCGCAAACTGTATGAGGAGGATGAAAGCGTAAAACGGCTGATCGATATGTCGCGCAGGCTTGAGGGCCTTCCGCGCCATACGTCCACACATGCGGCGGGCGTGGTGATCAGCCAGCGGCCGATGGTGGAATACGTGCCGCTTTCGCGCGGTTCGGACGGCATGATCACGACGCAGTTTACGATGACGACGATAGAAGAGCTCGGGCTGTTAAAGATGGACTTTTTAGGGCTGCGGACGCTGACCGTCATAAAAGACGCCGTCCGCCTGATCGAAGCGGGATCCGGAAAAAAAATTGACATTGACCATCTTGATTTTAATGACAAAGCGGTTTTGGATTCGCTCGGGACGGGACGCACCGATGGCGTGTTCCAGCTGGAGAGCGCGGGCATGAAGAGCTTTATGAAGGAACTGAAGCCGCAGAGCCTCGAGGATGTCATTGCGGGCATCTCTCTGTACCGCCCGGGGCCGATGGATTTTATCCCGGCGTATATAAAAGGGAAAAATAACCATGACGCGATTGCCTATGACTGCCCGCAGTTGGAGCCGATCCTTGCGCCGACGTATGGCTGCATCGTCTATCAGGAGCAGGTCATGCAGATCGTGCGCGACCTGGCGGGCTATACCTGGGGGCGCAGCGACCTGGTGCGCAGGGCGATGTCCAAGAAAAAAGAAAAAGTCATGCAGGAGGAGCGCAGGAATTTTGTATACGGAAATGAAGAGCAGCAGGTAAAAGGCTGCATAGCAAACGGCATCAGCGAACAGGTGGCAAACCGTATTTTTGATGAAATGATCGATTTTGCGAAATATGCGTTTAATAAATCCCATGCGGCGGCTTACGCGGTTGTGTCATACCAGACGGCGTACCTGAAATACTATTATCCGGTGGAATTTATGGCGGCGCTTATGACGTCTGTTATGGATAATGCTTCCAAAGTGTCGGAGTATATCCAGACCTGCCGCAATATGGGCATCCGGATCCTCACGCCGGATATTAACGAGGGGGAGGGCGTGTTTTCCGTTTCCGGCGGAAATATCCGCTACGGGCTGTCCGCGATCAAAAGCGTGGGGCGGCCGGTCATCGAGGCGATCATCGAGGAGCGGAAACAAAACGGCGCGTTCCGCAATCTGGAAGACTTTGTGACGCGCCTGAATGGAAAAGAACTGAATAAGCGCGCAGTAGAAAATTTCATCAAAGCGGGGGCGCTTGACGGCCTGGAGGGCAACCGCCGCCAGAAAATGCTGGTCTATCAAAAGATCATGGACAGTGTTTCCCACGAAAAGAAAAATTCCATGAGCGGCCAGCTCTCGCTGTTTGACATTGCGCCGGAGGAAGACAAAAAGGATTATGAGATCCGGCTCCCGAATGTGGACGAGTTTGACAGGGAGCTTTTGCTCAGTTTTGAAAAAGAAGTGCTTGGCGTGTATATCAGCGGGCATCCGCTGGAAAAATACATGGATAAGTGGACGAAAAACATTACCGCCAGGACGGCGGATTTCCTGCTGGACGAGGAGACGGACAGCACGCGGGTGCAGGACGGGCAGAAGGTAACGGTCGGCGGGATGCTCGTGGAGCGCACCATAAAATATACAAAGAAGAACCAGACGATGGCGTTCCTGACGCTGGAGGATCTTGTGGGGACGGTGGAGATCATTGTGTTCCCGCGCGATTATGAGAAAAACAGGAAATATTTTGAGAATGACGCGCGTATATTTGTAGAAGGGCGCGCGGCGGTGGAAGAGGAAAAGAACGGCAGGCTGATCTTGGAGCGCGTGTATTCGTTTGATGAGACAAAAAAAGAGCTGTGGCTGCAGTTTGCGGATATGGGCGACTATGAAAAGCAGGAGGCGCGTGTTTTAGAAGAGCTGCGCACGTCAGATGGACAAGATGATGTGGTGATGTATATCGCCGACCGCAGGGTGATGAAGCGGCTCGGCCCGAACTGGCGCGTTTCCGCCACGCTGCAGCTTGCGCAGTCGCTCTCGGCGCTGCTTGGGCAAAATAATGTGAAAGTTGTAGAAAAGAATCTTGCAAAGAATGCAAAAAGAGATTAAAATGGTAGAAGCGTATTGTATTTGGAAAAAATGTAATTGTCAGGAAATCAAATGGTTACAGGAAAACGAATGCAGAAAGAGGGTAACTGTTTAAGAAACGGAACGGTTACGAAATAATCAGTAGGAGGATACAGGACATGGCTAAGGAAATTAATACGATCGGCGTACTGACCAGCGGCGGCGACGCGCCGGGCATGAACGCCGCGATCCGCGCGGTTGTCCGCGAAGCGATCTCAAAGGGAAAAAAAGTAAAAGGCATTAAGCGCGGTTATGCCGGGCTTTTACAGGAAGAAATATTTGATATGAGCACGTATGACGTTGCGGACATCATTCAGCGCGGCGGGACGATCTTACAGACGGCGCGCTGTATGGAATTTACAACGCCGGAAGGGCAGCAGAAGGGCGCGGAGATCTGCAGGAAGCATGGGATCGACGGCATTATCGTGATCGGCGGCGACGGCTCGTTCCGCGGCGCGCAGAAGCTGGCCGGGCTTGGCATTAATACGATCGGCGTTCCCGGCACGATCGACCTTGACATTGCCTGTACGGATTATACGATCGGGTTTGATACGGCGGTCAATACGGCGATGGAAGCGATCGATAAAGTGCGCGATACGTCGACTTCCCATGAACGCTGTTCGATCATTGAGGTTATGGGACGCGGCGCGGGATTTATCGCTTTGTGGTGCGGCATTTCCAATGGCGCGGAAAACGTGCTGCTTCCGGAAAAATATGATTATGACGAGCAGGCGCTTGTAAACAATATCATTGAAAACCGCAAAAAGGGAAAGAAACATCACATCATCATTAATGCGGAAGGCATTGGCCATTCGACGAGTATGGCAAAGCGTATCGAAGCGGCGACGGGCGTAGAGACGCGCGCGACGATCCTGGGGCATATGCAGCGCGGCGGTTCGCCGACGGCAAGAGACCGTATGCAGGCTTCGATCATGGGGGCTTATGCGGTCGACCTGCTCTGCGACGGCAAGAGCAACCGCGTGGTCGGAGAACGCAATGGCGCATTGATGGATATGGACATTGATGAAGCGCTGGCAATGACAAAGTCGGTGGATAATTACGAATACCAGATTTGCTGTAATCTGTCAAAGTAGGCGCGGGCAGGTCATGTTATGTTTGGGCAGCTGCAGTTTCCCGGCTGCGGGATTTTGCGGCTGCCCGTATTTTGGGACGGGACTTTTTTGCGTTAAAGCGCGAAAGTTTTATGCGCACCGACACAGAGGAGTGTTTTATTATGATCACAAGTATGGAAAACAGACAGGTGAAAGATCTCCTGCTGCTGCAGCGGAAGCCGAAAGAGCGGCGCATAAGGAATGTCTATTTAATCGAAGGGCTGCGGATGTTTGAAGAGGCGCCGGGAGCGCAGATGGAAACGGTGTATGTATCGGAGTCGTTCCTTGCGGAGGAGACGTCGGCGAAGCTGCCGCAGGGTTTCGATTATGTAGTTTTATCGGATGCGGTTTTTAAGCATATCTCGGATACGCAGTCGCCGCAGGGAATCCTGTGTGTCATGAGGCGGCCGCATTATGAGGCTGCGGATCTGCAGCGCGGGGACGCCGCGCATCTGCTGCTTCTGGAAAATATTCAGGATCCGGGAAACCTCGGCACGATGTTTCGGACGGCGGAGGGCGCGGGCGTCACCGGGATCATCATGAACCGGGGCTGTGTGGATATTTTTGCGCCCAAAACAGTGCGCAGCACGATGGGCAGCATTTTCCGCGTGCCGTTTTTGATTTCCGAAAACCTGGCGGAAACGATTGGAGGGCTGAAGGAAAATGGCGTTGCCGTTTATGCGGCGCATCTGGACGGGGAGCAGTTTTACGATGCGTTTGATTATCGCGGAAAGACGGCGTTTCTGATCGGGAATGAAGGGAACGGCCTGTCGAAAGAGACGGCGGCTCTGGCGGACGCCTTTTTGCGGATACCGATGGCGGGAAAGCTGGAATCGCTGAATGCGGCAATGGCGGCGGGGATTCTGATGTATGAGGCAAACAGGCAGAGAAGGCGGGGGAGGTAAGAGATGCGGATCTGGTTTAAGGAGTGGAAGGACAGCCATATGCTGCGGGATCTGGTGGTATGCGAGGAATCGGAGGATACGAGGACGCATAAGATTTTCCATGCGCTGGAGGAAGCCTGTTATGCCCTGGATCTGAGCAGGCCGATCTGGCTGGATAAAAATGTGGCGGAGTTTCAAAGGCATGCGAAGACGCGGTTCGCGGCGGATAATTTTGTAGAGGCGGTTTCTTTTGATTATCTGGAGATGCAGGTGATAGAGGAGTGACAGGTTTTGTATATATCGGATAATAATTGAATTTTTTTCTTAAAATTTTATTAAAAAATGCACAAAGGATAACAATCTATGCTATACTATAGAAAAAGCGTGGGGAATGGAAAATGGGCGTAAGCTGCGCCGGAACAGATAAGCCGGAAGGCTATCGGTATGTATGGAGGATATCATATGGATGTACCGCAAAAATTGAGCGAGGATGTGGAGAGCTGGGAAACGATGATGTTCCTTTACCACTCCGCAGTGAAAGAGGTCGGGACCAAGCTCGAGATTTTAAGTGATGAATTCCAGTACGTTCACCAGTATAATCCGATTGAATATATTAAGTCGCGGGTAAAATCACCGGAGAGTATCTGTAAGAAGCTAAAGAGGTATGGCAGAGATGAGTCCATAGAAAATATGGTAAATTATGTCAATGATATTGCAGGGATACGGATTGTGTGTTCATTTACATCGGATATATACCGGATCGCGGACATGATCGGAAGGCAGAACGATCTGACCGTAGTTTCGTTGAAGGATTACATCAGGCACCCGAAGGAGAGCGGCTATAAGAGCTATCATATGCTTGTGACCGTACCTGTTTTTTTATCAGACCGTGTCGTGGACACGAAAGTAGAGATCCAGATCCGCACGATTGCGATGGATTTCTGGGCGAGTCTGGAACATAAGATTTATTACAAATTTGAGGGCCATGCGCCGGAGTACATCAGCAGGGACTTGCGGGAATGCTCGGATATCGTTTCACAGCTCGATGATAAAATGCTTTCTTTGAATAATGCGATCCTGATCGCAAAAGAGGAGCAGGCGAGAAACGGGCGGCAGATGCAGGGAGAGGCGGGTTAAGACAGCGCCGGATCCGGATGGGAAATGCGGAAAGGGAAAACAGCGTGAAAAGCAAAGAGGCTTTTCGCGCTGTTTTTAAAATTGCAATTCCGTTTCGGATATGCTACAATTTAACAGGTGTTTTTGCTTTATGAAACCGGAAAAAATTTATTTATGAAAGAAACGGATTTTGGAGGATAGTTATGGCACTGGTGAAAAAGCCGGTCAACGGCATGAGAGATATTTTACCTGCGGAGATGCAGATACGTGATTATGTACAGGGCGTTATCAGGGATACGTACCGCAGTTTTGGCTTTACGCCGATCGAGACGCCATGCATGGAGAGCATTGCGAACCTCTCCAATAAACAGGGCGGGGAAAATGAGAAACTGATTTTTAAAGTGATGAAACGCGGGGAGAAGCTGAATCTGGAAACGGCAAAGACGGAGGCGGATCTGGTTGATTTTGGGATGCGCTATGACCTGACCGTTCCGCTTGCGCGTTATTATGCCAACCATGCAAATGACCTGCCCGCGCCGTTCAAGGCCCTGCAGATGGGCAACGTCTGGCGGGCGGACAGGCCGCAGCGGGGGCGTTACCGCCAGTTTATGCAGTGCGATATTGATATTTTGGGCGAGCCGTCGAATCTGGCGGAGATCGAGCTGATCCTTGCGACGACGACGACGCTCGGCAGGCTTGGATTCCGGAATTTTGAGATCCGTATAAACGAACGGCGCATCCTGAAGGCGATGGCGGCGTACAGCGGTTTTGCGGAGACGGATTTTGATACGGTATTTATTATTCTGGATAAAATGGATAAGATCGGCATGGACGGCGTGGCGCAGGAGCTGCAGCAGGAGGGTTATGCGCAGGCTTGCATTGAGAAATATCTGGCGCTGTTTCAGGGCGTGGCGGCAGCGGAAGACGGCGTGGCTTATCTGGCGGATGCGCTTGGGGAATCTCTGGATGTGGAGGTCGTCTCGTGGATGCAGGAGATCGCGGCGAGCGTAAATGCCTGCAAGTCTGCGGATTTCCGGCTTGTGTTTGATCCGACGCTTGTGCGCGGGATGTCGTATTATACCGGCACGATCTTTGAGATCGCGATGCCGGAATTTGGCGGAAGCTGCGGGGGCGGCGGCAGATATGATAAGATGATCGGCAATTTTACCGGAAAAGACGTCCCGGCGTGCGGCTTTTCGATCGGCTTTGAGCGGATTATCCTGCTGTTGCTGGAAAGCGGTTTCCAGATACCGGAGCAGCCGAAGAAAGTCGCATATCTGATAGAAAAAGGTTATTCGGGAGCCGCGCTTGCAGACGTGATCGCCAGGGCGCAGGAGGCGCGGCGCAACGGGGAGCAGGCGCTCGTCGTGCGGATGAATAAAAATAAAAAGTTCCAGAAGGAACAGCTCATGAAAGACGGATATGAGGAGTTTGTAGAATTTTTTAAACAGCAGGACAGTTTGTCATAGACAGGAGGAAAGGAATTATGGGAGAATCCATGCAGGGGCTGCACAGGACCCACAGATGTACGGAGGTATCGGAACAGAATATCGGGGAAACGGTTACCGTCATGGGATGGGTGCAGAAGCGCAGAAATCTTGGCAGCCTGATTTTTATCGATCTGCGTGACCGTTCCGGCCTGCTCCAGATCGTGTTTGACGAGGAACATGTCGGAGCGGCGGGTTTTGAAAAGGCGGGAACGCTCAGGAGCGAATATGTGGTGGCGGTCGTGGGGAGCGTCCGTAAACGTGACGCTGCGGTGAATGTGCAGTTAAAGACCGGCGGCATCGAAGTGCTTGCAGCGGAGCTTCGGATTTTATCGGAATCTGAGACGCCGCCGTTCCCGATTGAGGAAAACAGCCAGACGAAGGACGAGATCCGTTTAAAGTACCGTTATCTGGATCTGCGGCGCCCGGATCTGCAGCGCAACCTGATGATGAAAAGCAAAGTGACGGGCCTGATCCGCAGTTTTATGGAAAAGGAAGGTTTTTTGGAGATTGAGACGCCGATCCTGCAAAAGTCGACGCCGGAGGGCGCGCGGGACTACCTTGTGCCGAGCCGTGTGCATCCGGGGCAGTTTTACGCGCTGCCGCAGTCGCCGCAGTTATTTAAGCAGCTTTTGATGTGCGCGGGGTATGACCGTTATATCCAGATCGCAAGATGTTTCCGCGATGAGGATCTGCGCGCCGACCGCCAGCCGGAATTTACGCAGGTGGACATGGAGATGGCGTTTGTGGATGTGGACGATGTGCTGGATGTAAATGAACGCCTGCTGCAATATGTGTTTAAAGAGGCGATCGGCGTGGATATCCGGCTTCCGCTTCCGCGGATGCCATGGCGGGAAGCGATGGACCGGTTTGGCTCTGATAAGCCGGATACGCGCTTTGGCATGGAGCTTGTGGATGTGTCGGATACGGTAAAAGGATGCGGGTTTGGTGTATTTACAGGCGCGCTGGAAAACGGCGGCTCGGTGCGCGGCATTAATGCAGCCGGACAGGCCGGAATGCCGCGTAAAAAAATCGATAAGCTGGTCGAGTTTGCAAAGGGGTACGGCGCAAAAGGGCTGGCGTATTTATGCGTGAACGAGGACGGGACTTATAAGTCCTCTTTTGCAAAATTTATGACCGGAGACGAATTAAAACGGCTCGTGGAAAAGATGGATGCAAAGCCGGGCGACCTGCTCTTATTTGCAGCGGATAAAAATAAAATCGTATGGAATGTGCTCGGCGCGCTGCGTCTGGAGCTTGGCAGGGAACTGGGCCTGATCGATGAGAACCGGTATGATTTCCTCTGGGTTACGGAGTTCCCGCTGCTGGAATGGTCGGATGAGGAGAACCGCTATATGGCGATGCACCACCCGTTTACGATGCCAATGGAAGAGGACTGGGATAAGATTGACACTGCGCCGGGCGAAGTGCGCGCAAAAGCGTATGACATTGTGTTAAACGGAACGGAACTTGGCGGCGGCTCTGTCCGTATACACCGGAATGATATCCAGGAGAAGATGTTTGAAGCGCTTGGCTTTACAAAAGAAAAGGCGAGGGAGAATTTTGGCTTCCTGCTGAACGCGTTCCAATATGGCGTTCCGCCGCACGCGGGGCTTGCTTACGGGCTTGACCGCATGGTCATGCATATGGTGCATGCGGACTCTATCCGCGACGTAATCGCGTTCCCGAAGGTCAAGGACGCATCTGACCTGATGGCGCAGGCTCCGGATACGGTGGATGAAAAACAGCTGGAAGAACTGGGGATTGCGGTGACGGAACAAAATTAATATTTAGGTAAAAAATGCAACAGAAAGGTAACTATTTTTAATATATATTTAATTGGACTTTATGAGGGACTGGCGCTATAGTTGTTTTGTAATCAATAACAGGCAGTACCAAAAATAAGATTAAGGAGTGATGTGTTATGAACAAATGGATTGTAAAAAAAACAGGCATTTTGTCACTGACGTTTGGCATGGCCCTTGCTTCGGTGGCTGCGCCGTGTATGCCGCCAAATACCGGTATGCCGGTAACGGTCTATGCGGCAGAACAGACAGCGGCAGAGAAAATGGGATTTAAAATGCAGACCTATAAGCATTCGTTTAAAACAAAGGACGGCGCTGTGTATAAAGAGATTTCTTACCAGTATCCCGTGGCGCAGGGGGAGAGCGCGGCCGCACAGAAAATCAACCGCTATTTTAAATTAAAACGCGCAAAATGGATTAAAGCGGCGAAAGGGAATTTAGAGGAAGCAAAAGAGATGGCTGAAACTTCGGACATTTTTTATGCGGATGATGTGACCTGCAAAGTGACCTGTAATGACGGGACGTATATCAGCGTGCTGCAAAGCGGGGATAATTATACGGGCGGGGCGCATGGCACGCCGTACCTGCAGGCGGTTATTTTTGACGCCGCAACGGGAGAAAAGGTGACGCCGGCAAACATACTTGGCGTTTCCAAAAAAGCGTTAAATAAAAAAGTTGTGGCTCTGTATTTAAAGAAATATGATAAGACGGAAGGGACGGACGACTGCCCGTTTTTTACGGATGATGTGGCAGGCGGTCGCGATGCGGTGGAAAAAAGCCTTTCGTCTGTAAACTTTAACGGCCAGTGCTATATAAAAGGCGGAAAGCTGCGTTTTTATGTAGATCCGTATGTGGTTGGGCCGTATGCTGCGGGATTTATTGAAGTTTCTATAAAAAAACGATAAGGAAAGTATCATAGCGGCGGAAAGCCCTTATGGGCTTCCGCTTTCTGGATTGGTTCCGGTTTCCGGCTGTGCGGATATCCTGCTCCAGTCGGGGCGTCTGACACACTGGAAATCGGAAATATAATCCGCATATCCATACAGATCTTCGGCGGCATTCCGTCCGGTCAGTATAAGTTCCAGATTTTCCGGTTTGGCTTTCATAAAATAGAGCAGCATTTCGTGCGGGATAAAATGCAGATGGTCCGCAAGGAGGATCTCATCCAGAACCAGAAGCCCATATGCGTGGTCGGCGGTTTCACGGATCATTTTTTCAAAATGCACAGTGCAGGACTGCCTTATTTCATTCTGCTGCGATAAAGTGAGTTCCCTGGAGAAAAGAAAGCTCTTTTCGGGCAGGCAGACCGTAATCTGCGGAATTGTCCTTAAAATTTCCAGTTCATCTTCTGTGTGATCTTTTAAAAACTGCGTGTATAAGACTTTGCCGCCGGAACCGGCAAAGCGGACTGCCATGCCGATTCCTGCAGCTGTTTTTCCTTTTCCGTTTCCTGTGTAAATATGAGTCAGCCTGTGCATATGCGCCTCCTGTTAATCATTTTTTTTCAGCCAGTATGCCATGCATTTCCGCAATTGTGCAAAATCCAGCGGTTTCGTGATGTGTTCGTTCATGCCGGCTTCTTTGCTCGCGATCATATCTTCCATAAATGCATTTGCGGTCATCGCGATGATCGGGATCTGTTTTGCGTCCGCCGCATCGGAATTGCGGATCGCGCGTGTTGCATCATATCCGTTCATGACAGGCATCTGGATGTCCATAAAGATCAGGTCATAATAGCCTGCCCCCATTTTCAGATATTTATTTACGGCTTCTTTTCCATTTACGGCGCTTTCAACCGTAACGCCTGTATTGCCGATGATCTCTTCTGCGATCTCGCGGTTGAGGTCATTGTCTTCGACCAGTAAGATCCGTTTGCCGGTAAAGTCCGCTTCCTCTGCCGCGGCAATGGTTACCGATTCCGCCGCATCGCCTTCCACAAGCTTTTTAAACAGATAGGAAAGGCGCGATTTAAAAAGCGGCTTGGAGATAAAGAAATCGATGCCGATCTCGCGCGCTTCGGTTTCCACGTTGCTCCAGTCATAACCGGAAAGGATGATGATCGGCAGATCCGGACCGACCTCCCTGCGGATTTCCTGCGCCGTCTGCAGGCCGTCCATTTCCGGCATTTTCCAGTCAAGAATAATGGCGAAGAAGTCATCGTCCGCCCGGTGCCGTTTCCGGACGCGTTTCACAGCTTCCCTGCCGTTTAACGTCCATTCGCTGTCCATTCCCAGCTCATTCAGGATCGAGCAGGCGGACTCACAGGCGTAGATGTCGTCGTCAACGACCAGTACGGGCAGTCCGGTGAACGGTTTTGTGTCGGGCGCGCTTTCGCTCTGCTGCTTCAGGAATACGGTAACGGTAAACGAAGAGCCTTCTCCGATCCTGCTTTCCACATGGATGCTGCCATTCATCATATGCACGATATTTAAGGCGATCGCCATTCCAAGCCCCGTACCTTCGATCTTGCTGACGCGGGAATCTTCCGCCCTGCTGAACGGTTCAAAAATCCGTTTTAAAAATTCCTCTGACATGCCGATGCCTGTGTCGCGGAAGATAAATTCAAAGCAGGCATAGCCGAAGACGCTGGATTTTTTTTCGGATATGAGAAGTTCCAGCCGTCCATTTTCCGGTGTGTATTTTACGGCATTTCCCAGAATGTTCATAAATACCTGCTGGAGCCGCGGCATATCGCCGATGACATCCTCATGCTCGACATTTGCGATATGGAATTCCAGATGCTGCTGCTTTGCATCTACCGAAGGGCGGATGATCGTCAGGACGTTTTCCACCAGGTCGGAAAGGTTAAACTCCTCCTCCGCAAGGTCGATCTTTCCGGACTCGATCTTGCTCATATCCAGCACTTCATTGATCAGCGACAGCAGATGCCTGCTGGAAATCGTAATCTTGTTCAGGCAGTCTGTGACGCGTTCGGGATTATCCAAATGCGTGGCGGCCATGGCGGTCATGCCGATAATGGCGTTCATCGGCGTGCGGATATCATGGCTCATGCGTGACAAAAATTCGCTCTTTGCAGTATTGGCATGGATCGCCGCATCACACGCTTCTTTTAATGCCCGGTGTTCACGCTCTTCCTTTTGCTTGCTTTCCGTAATATCCTGCATGACGTATAAAAGATGCTCGGGCTCCTCATCGTTTGTTTCCACCAGGATCGCAGATGCGCGGATCCAGCGTTCGATTACAAAGCCGTCTTTTGTTTCGCGTATCTGCGGATATTCAATTGCCAGGAAGGTGTGGTTTTTATTTAAATTCCTGCGCAGGTTTTCCGGATCCATCGTAGCGGAATATTCTTCGCGGAAGTCAGGGTGGACATAATGCCTGACGTAATGTGCGAGCGTTTCACTCAGGTTCTGCGTTTCATTGATATGCTCACTCGGTCCGTTCCTGCGCATAATCCGGCTGATCGTATTTGCGGACAGCTCGACATAATAGATCGCGGAAAACATATCGCTCAGGCTGTTGATGATATTGGAGCGTTCCCGGATTTCCGCATTGTATGCTTCTTCGAGCAGTTTTTCTTTCGTGACGTCGCGGCTTAAGATGCTGACGAGGATCTTATCGTCCTGGCGGATAAAAAAAATCTGCGCCTCTACCCAGGTGAGCGGTTTTGTGTTCAGGCGGTACTGAAAAATCTGTTCCGCATAGTCGACGACGGTTTTGGCTTTTTCGCGCAGATTCGCGATGCTGTAAAACCGTTTGAATTTTTCCGCATCATCTGCATGGACGGCTTCGCGGGCCGCTTTTTGGATATGGCTTTCATAATCGTCAGTCACAGTCCGGTTCGCGTCGCCTGATTTGTTCAGGTAAATGCGTTCGCATACGCCTGTCTCCAGGTCGACCTGGTTCATGATATTATAACGTGACCGGATGATGACTGCCATTTTCCGGTCATTCCGCTGGCGCTGCATTTCCTGTTTGGTGCGCGCGTCGACATCCTGGATCGTCAGGACGACATAACGGCTGTCGCGGAAATATGCCGTCGTGGAAACATAACGGTAATGGCTGTCAAGTTTCCTTAAACAGAGCATTTCCGTTTTCTTTTCCCCGCGGCGGCAGGCCTCATTTAAGCCCTGCAGCGAAAATTTCCGCAGCATCGGTTTGCGGTAATCCGGATGGAAGAACGGCAGCATATTTGGAAAAATGTCTGTCCAGGAACGGATGCCGGCCTGGAACAGTTTTTCCACATCGGGCGAGATGCGTACGGGATTCATCATTCCGGTCCGCAGGTCGATGACATAAATGCCGAAATTCTGCTCGCTCAGCGATTGAATGACCTCGAGGTTCTGGATATTGATCTCCTCTAATTCAAGGCCCTTCCGGTAAATATCGTGAACGTCCTTGATATAAATGATTGCTGTCTGCGACTGCGGCGTGTAGCCGGAATCAGGCACGATCTCCATGGTATGCCAGCGGAAACTGCTGCCGACTCTGCGGCGGTATGTGCAGACGGCAGTGTGCATGTCATTGGACAATATTTTTTTCATATTTTTCATGCTCGTAAATTTCTGGAAACGCAGGATGTCACTTGATAAGATAACTCCCTGTTTCACCGTACGGTAGAGCCATTCCGTCAGCCGTCCTGTCCGCGCGGCGCTGTTATCGTCGCACTTAATGGATTCGTAAGTGTCCGTTGACAGATTGACGCGCAGGATCGTATTGTAGGTAAAGCTGACCGTATCCGTATGCGGCGTGATCGTGATGATAAATGCGGGTATGCGGTCCTGCCACATAGTCCGCGAGGCCGCGATGTCCACTGCTTTGCCAAACGGGCCGTCATAGTGGACGGAACGGTTGCTGGCGTTTTCCTTTATATTGATGAGCGGGCAGTTTTCGCATGCGCTTTTCCATAGCTCATGGCAGACCATGCCCACTTCAATGTGCGGCGTCAGTTCTTTTACATATTTATTAAAATATAAGATCTGATGGTTGTCTTCCCTGATGACGTAAACGCCGGTCGTTGGCAGGGAATCCAGTATGCTGTTGTAATCTTTGCTATCCACGTCCTATCAACTCCTGAAAATTCTTTGTTCATTTTAGCATAAATTTTTTGTGAAGTCCATAGCGGGCTGTCGTGTGGGAAGCGGATGAAAAAAGTTGCATTTCCCTCTTTACAAATCGAAAAAAAAGGCGTAATATAGATACATCTTATTTTCTTATGATCATTTGCCGGAAGGCAATCATTTATATGGAATCAAGGATTCCGTATGATCGCAGGCAGAATCTGCTGTAAATTGCAGATCCGTTTCAGGCTTGCGGCAATGAGATCCCCAAAAATCAATGAATGGAAAAGTATAAATAGAAAAATATAAATGGAAAAATATAAATAGAAGAGCATAAATAGAAAGCAGGTGAGTATTTGCCTAAGATTATAGGCTTTTTTGGCACTTATCCGGCGGATATCTGTCTTTATACGGCATTTGCCCTGAAAAATACCGGAAAGAGCGTCTGCGTGGCGGATCTTTCCAAAGAGGGCGTGCTGCACAGATGCATACCGGCGCCGGAACGCGGGCTTGCGGTTATCACATACCGCGGCGTGGATTTCATCAGGGAGGCGCCGTTGGAGGACTGGCAGGACCTGGAGTATGAATATGTATTTGTTCAGCTGGGACGGAGTCCGCAGGAACTTTGCCTTGCGGCCTGCGACGAGCTGGCGCTTGTTGTGGACTGCGAGCGGGCGAATCTGGATTTTTACAATAACCTTATGCGGAAGGCGCAGGCGTCTATGTCTGTGATCCTGCGGAATCTGTGTCCGGACGGGGTTTCGGGCAGGATGGTAAAAGAATATTTTGAGCGGGAAAACTGTTTTGTGCAAAAATGGCTGACGCTTCCGTTTGATGAAGCGGACGAGGCCTACCGCATTGAGATGCAGTATGGGACAGTGCATAAGTTTTCCCATGTGTCGTGCGGCATGGAGCGGCTGCTGGGGCAGCTTTTGCGCATGTTTTTGACCGATGATGGGCATGGCGGGATCCTGCGCGCGGTAAAGGCGGCAAAAAAAGGAAAAGTGATCAGAAGCTGACAGGAGGGGAATATTGAAGATTGCATTTTGGAGTGAAGATGACGGATGCGGGACGACAAGCGCGATGGCGGCGGTCGCCAGCGTATGTTCCAACGCATGGAATATAAAAACGGTCCTGATGCAGAGCAGGGGGCTTGCGGGAGACCTGTGCGGAAAATTTGAATGCGGGGCGTTATCCGGCATGGTGCGGGAGGAAAGCGCGTACTATGCGCTGGACGGGCTGGACTACCTGCTCTGGCAGGAAAAAAATAACCGTTTGGATACGTCTGCCGTCCGGGAAAACGTTGTGGCGGTCGTAAAAGATAAAATGTTTTATCTGCCGCAGGGGAGATGCAGCAGCCCGTACCTGTGCCGGCAGGATATAAAGGGCGGGATGCTGCGCGTTGCGGAGCGGGTGGAGCAGATTGCGGATTTTATGTTTCTTGACTGCGGCTGCGGGAAAGATGAGATGACGGAAGATCTGCTCGCGCAGGCAGATGTAGTGGCTGTAAATCTGTCGCAGGAGCGGGAGAGCGTGGAAGCCTGCTTTGAAAGGCAGCGCGGCTGGCGCGGAAAAGTCGTTTATATCATAAACCGTTACCGGCAGGAATCTGTGTACAACCGGAAGAATATCAGCCGTATCTACCGGCTTTGCGACGGGGAGCTGTGCGTTGTGCCGGAAGATCTGTTTTTTGGCAGCGCGGGGGATAAGGGGCAATTGGAACGGTTTGTACGGAGGCATTTAAAGTCCGCTTCGTTTGCGTTTGATCCCCATCAGTATTTTATGCGGGAACTGACGCGGACAGCGGGGCTCATTTTACGCGCCGCAGGATATGCAGAGTAAGGAGACTGCCATGACACTGGAGTTAATGATACAGAAAGTAAATGACCATATCAACGGGATCCTGCGGGAAAACCTGTATGAGATGCATCTGTCCATGGAGCAGCTGCAGCGGCTTGCCAGGCAGAAACAGGAGCTGCGCAGAAACCTGAAACGCTGCGGCACAGGCGATAAGAACGCAAAGGAGTTTATGATCGGTTTTATCGGCGAATGCCTGTTGAAGCTGTTTTCTTTGGATGAAAAAAATATTGGGAATACGTTTCTTTTTTCTCCTGACGGGGAGCGGAATATCGCGTACCGTTTTGACCGGCTCCTGTATGCGTATCAGAAGACATACGGCGTGTATGCAGTCGAAAAGCTCATTGCGGAAGGGCGTCTGCTGGATGATGGGCAAAAAAATGAGATCACAGCGGAAGATATCAGCCGGGTTTACGAAAAAAAGCCCCCTGTGCTGGATTTTGATGATAAGATGCGTCTTTTAAGCTATAAAGTCTACGCGGCCTATAAAGGGCTGGGCGTGATCGATGAGCTGCGTGATATGCACATAGACGGCGTTTCCGGCGGCGTGTCCGGACGGGAAGGGGAGTATGACAGCGTATGGATGTTTTATAAGGGACGGAGCGTCCACCTGGCTTTCCTGAGTTTTGGGAGTGAGGCGGAGTTGGAGCGCGTCTGCCGGAATATCTGCCGTTTTGAGCAGCCGGGCGAGCTGTCAAAGGCAAAAGGTTATCTGATCCATGAAATGGCGGACCATGCGCGTGTCGTTGTCGCAAGGCCGGATTTTGCGGAAAACTGGATGTTTTTTGTGAGGAAGCTTGACCAGGGGGAAAAGCGCACGCTGCAGCAGCTCTTTCCGGGCGAAGACGCCGCGCCGCTGATCCATCTGCTGATATGGATCATGAAGGGGTGCCAGGTGATCGGAATTACGGGTATGCAGGGATGCGGAAAGACAACGCTTTTAATGGCGCTGATCGAACATATTCCGAAAGAATATACCATACGTGTGCTGGAGCTTGCTTTTGAGCTGCATCTGCGGCAGCTTTATCCGAAACGGAATATCGTGACATTCCGGGAAACGGATACCGTAAAGGGCTGGGAAGGGCTGGAAGTGCAGAGGAAGACGGACGGCATGGTAACGGTTATCGGGGAACTGGTGTCTCATCGGGTCGCGGCCTGGATGATTGAGAGCGGACAGGCGGGATCGCTGTTTACGGTATTTACCCACCATGCGAGAAATACGAGAAGCCTGATCCATTCCCTGCGCAACAGCCTGTTAAAGGAGGGAAGTTTCCACTCGGAGCGGATTGCGCTGCAGCAGGTCCTGGAGGTCGTGCGCTTTGACATCCATCTGCATATGGATCGGAACGGGGAGCGGTATGTGGAGCGCGTCACGCAGATCATCGAAGATCCGTCCGGAAAGGAAGGGTTTCGGATGGTCAATCTCGTGGAATATGAAAACCATGCCTATGTGCAGAAAAACAGGCTGGATGAGGCGACGCGCGCGGAAATAGCGAAGTGGCTGACGCCGGAGGAAAAGGAGGAGTTTTTTGCAACAGATATTTAGTGTGCTGTGCGGGGCGCTGCTGCTGGCGCAGATCGTCCTGATATGGCGCTATTGCAGGAAGCGGAAACGGGAAACGCGGCTGCTGCGCGAGCAGGAACGTTTTCTTGGGGAAGTGGCGGTCAGCTATACGCGGACAGCGGATCTGCGGGAAGCTGTCCGGGAGAGCATCCGCACAGAGGATACCTGTATGGCCGCAGAGGGAAATGAGCTGCTGGATTCACTGGAAAAAGAAACATCGGATGAAGAGGCGGAATATTACCTGTCAAAAGCAAAAAATTCTTTTTTTTCTGTGTTTTATGCGCTGTGCCATACAGTGAAAAACCTTGGCGATATAAAAAAGGACGGGCTTTCTTTGTTTGTTAAGAATATCCAGTATATCGAAGAGGAAGTGCGCATGGAAATACTGCGGATACAAAACGCGCAGTATCAGTTCAGCGGGCTTTTGGCGCTTTGCGCGGCGCCGTTTTTCCTGATCCCGTTTATACGGGCATGGGCGGTCTCAAGCGAACCGGCCATGGAGCATTTTTATGACGGGGGATACGGGATGGGAACAACGCTTGTCTGTTTCGCGGCGTCGTCTGCGGGGCTGGCGCTCATACTCTGGCTGCATTACCCTGACCTGAAACCGTTGAAAAAATACCGCGTGGAACGCCGCCTGCTGGCCGTCAGCTGGATTGGCTATCTGGTTGATAAAAAGATCAGCAGGCGCTACAGCCGCTGCCTGCAGAAAAATGAGGAATTGAAAAAACTGCAGGGCTTTGGAAATATCCGGCAGTTTATCCTGCGCAGATATATCTGCGCGGCGCTTGGTTTTTTTTTCGTGTTTACAGGCGTCCATCTTGTGAAACATGCGGCGCGGGCGCAGCTGCAACAGGAGTTTGCCGTTCCCTCTGTCTGGACAGTCGAGCTTACGGAAACAGAAAAGCAGGAACTTTCCGGGACGCTTCGCGCTGCCTTTGGCAGGCTGCTTGAAACAGGGGAGGATACAGCGGTTCTAAACAGCGCGCAATGGGCGGCGTATTCAGAGCAGCTTCGAAAAGCGTGTGAAATGCTGTTGGAAAAACAGTTAAAAGCATACAGGCGGATCCGTTTTTACTGGTATGACCTGCTTTTGCTTCTGCTGGGGGCGGTCTTTGGCGCATATCTTCCCGAGACGGAGCTTGCTTTGTGCCGGTGGAATGTGGAACAAAAGAAAATGGAAGAGACGCTCCGCTTTGAAACGATGATTCTCGTATTGATGCATTATCCGGAGATTACAGTGGAAAATATTTTAAGCTGGCTGGAACGTTTTTCGGAGCTGTTCCGCCGCGCGCTGGAACGCGCCGTAGACAGTTTTTCTTATAACAGGAAGCTGGCTCTGCGCCACCTGAAAGAAGATGCGGGCTATGAACCGGTGGGCAGGATCGCGGATGCGCTGATCAGCTGTGATGATGTGCGGATTGCGGATGCGTTTTTAAATATGGAAGCGGAGCGGAATTATTATATGGATCAGTACAGGCAGAAGGTGAATGCATGGACGGGCGGGCGCGCGGCGCTTGCGAAGGTAATGGCGTTTATCCCGTTCCTGCTTGTGCTGGCATTGAAACTGGTCGTGCCGTTTGTGGCGCAGGGGTTAAGCCAGCTCTCGGTTTACAGTGACGGCATGGCGACATTTATGTAAGGAGGATTAATTTTTATGGAGAACAGTTTAAAAGGGCTTATGCTCGCGGCAGGGATTATCATTACCTGCATCATTATCAGTTTGGGGTTTTATATCGCAAGGGAGGCGCGGGATACGGCTTCGAGCGGAACGGGGCAGATCAACCAGCTGCAGGCGGAGTTTTCGGATACATCGAAGACGATGTATGACGGTACGGAGGTCAGCGGCAGCGAGGTAGTGAATGTGATCCGCAAGTTTTCAGACGATACCATGGGCATAAAGGTTGTGACAGGAAAGTCCAGCGTTTATTATGGATATGTTTTTTCTGAATCGGACGGCGCCCTGGGGGATAAGTCTGCGTCAAGCTATAAGAATGCGCAGGACGTCACAAAACAGAGTTATATCAATCCGACGGGACGGTTTGCGGGCAGTGTCGTCCGCGATACAAACGGCGTGATCACAGGGCTTGTTTTTACACAATGCTGATCCGGGGAGGCGGGATAAATGGAGCATGCAGCGGAGGGACTTGGGATGGGAGCGGCGGCTGCTGCCGCTGCCGCCGCGTTTGCCCTGATGTTTGTCATCGTTATGCAGCAGGGACGGATGGCGGAGACGCTTGCAGCGAAGCTGCAGCAGGATACTGTCGTCGTGGAGAATGCTTATGAATGATATTTTCGGACGTGTTACGGCGATTTTAATCGCAGTGGCGACGCTTTTTGGGATGCCGCTTGTTTATATGCAGGAACGGCAGAAAACCGCAGCGCAGATGTATCTGCTGGCGGAAAGCACAAGGTTTGTGGACAGTGTGTGCAATACCGGCTTTTTGTCGCAGGAGATGATGCGGCAGTTTTATCAGGGGTTGATTCCGGTGCAGGGCGTCTGTGAGGTGCGGCTTTTGCATGAGACAAAAGAACTCGCATATGTGCAGGAAGAAGATACGTACGAACAGGTGAGCACGTTTTATGATGAGGAAGATATCCGGGAAAAACTCGAACGCGGGGAAGATTATGTATTTGCGAGAAATGATTTTCTGCGCATTACGATTCTGGTAAAGGGCGGGCTGCGCCTTTTGCCATGGCAGGAGGACGATACGCAGAATATCTGTTATGGAGGGGTTGTCAAATATGAAGCTTACTGATTGGGCGATTCTGTTTGCCGCTGTCTTTATCTGTTTTGCGCTGCCGCCTGACTTGCTGGGGGCGTATCAGTCGCAGGCTTTCTTTTATCAGAAAGAATACGGGCGCATATTAGACCGCGCCTGTGAGGACAGCCTGATGGACAGTGTTTTGCTGGAACAGGATGACGGGCGTGTGGTTGTGGATACGGATCGGGTATATGAGCGGTTTGCAGAACTTTTGGATCTGGGGTTTGACGCTGTTTCTCAGGAACAGAGGGATAAGATGCGGGAAAGCGTCCGTATGAAGCGGTTTTATCATTTGGATCAGGCGCTTTCCGTAGAACAGACCGATGAAATCCGCAGGCAGATGGAGCTTGCCGTAACCGGATATGCTGGAAAGCGGGTGGGCGTACAGGCGGATGCGGAGATGTTTTCTTTTTATTTCCCGTATATTCAAAAGGAAGACTGGTATCAGAAGATAGCGGGCCCCTCGCTGTATGCCCTGTTTGAACCGGACAGCAGCGAGGATCCGTTTATGGCCTTCCGCAGATATACCTTCAGCGGCGCCCGGATTGTGAAACAGATTCCGGAAGGGTGATCCGTATTCTCTCAATCCTGTTTTTATGAACGGCAGTGACCGTCAGCAGAACGCCTTCGCCGGTCGTGATCTGTTCGCCTTCCTGCGGCAGATGGTCGCAGATGCCGATAAAATAACCGCCAATGGAGTCGTAGTCGTCGCTTTTCAGATGAATATGCAGTTCTTCATTTAAATCGTCCAGATTCATGGAACCGGCCGCAAGGTATTCCGTATCGGAAATTTTTGTGAGCATTTCTGTTTCATTATAGTCGTATTCGTCATGTATCTCGCCGACGATTTCCTCCAGTAAATCTTCCATGGAGATCATGCCTGCCGTAATGCCGTATTCATCAAGCACGATGACAAGGTTAATCGAATTTTTCTGCATTTCAAGGAACAGTTCGGCGATATTTTTCTTTTCATAAGTAAAATAAGGCTTCCGCATAATATTGCGAATGGCAAAATGGCTGATATCCTCAAAAAGCAGGAGATCTTTCATATTTACAATGCCGATGACATTATCGGTGGTATTTTCGTAAACCGGAATGCGTGTGTAATGGTTTTCGCGGTAGATGTCGAGGATTTCCTGATAAGTGCTGTTGATATTGGCAAACGTCATATCAATGCGCGGGATCATGATCTCTTTTGCCTGCGCATCCGAAAAATCGAATACATTATGGATCATTTCGCGTTCTCCGGTTTCGATAATGCCGCTCTCATGGCTGACGTCCACGATCGTTTTTAATTCTTCCTCTGTCATCAGATGCCGGTTTTTGTCAGAATCAACGCCGAGCAGGTGTAAAAATGCATGAGAAAGCCTGTTGATGATAAAGATAACGGGAGTCAGTATTTTCATAAGCGCGCTGATAATGCCCGAGTATGCCATGGCGATCTTGTCCGCGTGGATGGTGGCCAGTGTTTTCGGGGAAATCTCGCCGAAGATCAGGATCAGTATGGTGAGTATGCCTGTCGCAACGCCGGCTGCAACGCTGCCAAAAGCTTTTATGGCAAGGCTGGTCGTAAGGCTGGATGCGGACAGGTTTACAATGTTGTTGCCGATCAGGATGGCGCTGAGCATTTTGCCGGAATCATCGGTTATTTTCAGGACGCGCGCGGCTTTTTTATTCCCTTCATCGGCAAGCGTCATCATGCGGATATGGTTTGCGGTTGTGAGCGCAGTTTCCGCGGAGGAAAAGAATGCGGACAAAAATAGTAAGATAAATAAAATGATTAACTGGATTATGTCACTTGGATTCAATCTAACACCTCATTTTTTGTAAGTATGGAAACAATATGGGGACATAATATTGTTACCTTACAAATATAGCAGATAAAACAGGAAATGAAAAGCATTTCTTGTATTGACCTTTTTTTTCCAGCATGATAACATGAAAATTGTATACAGAATACATATAACCATGGAGGAAAAGTCATGGACGATATAAGGCTGAAAGCGCTTGCAAAGATCAATATCGGCCTGGATGTGACGGGCTGCCGGGAGGACGGCTACCATCTGGTGCGGATGATCATGCAGACGGTACATTTATTTGACAGCATACAGATGGCGCGGATGAAAAAAAAGGGCATTAAGCTTACGGTAAATATGCGTTTCCTGCCAACGGATGAGCATAATCTTGCTTATCGGGCGGCAAAGCTTTTGATGGATCAGTATGGCATCACTGACGGGATTCATATTGATATTAAGAAATGCATCCCGATCGCGGCGGGCATGGCGGGGGGAAGCGCGGACGCCGCGGCTGTGCTGTATGGCATGAACCGCATTTTTGACCTGCGGCTTTCCGGCGGGCAGCTTGCGGATTATGGATTGAAGCTCGGAGCGGATGTGCCGTACTGCCTGATGCGCGGGACTGCGCTGGCGGAAGGGATCGGGGAGCGGCTCACAAAGCTCCCCGCGATGCCGCGGTGTCCGGTATTGATCGCAAAGCCGGGCGTGAGCGTTTCTACAAAGTGGGTATACGAAAATCTGCAGCTGCGGGAGGACGTCAGGCATCCGGATATTGACAGGCTCTCGGCGGATATAGAAGCGCATGACCTGAAGCGGATTGCCGCCCATATGGGAAATATCTTAGAAGAAGTGACGGTAAAGGAATATCCGGTTATCCGGCAGATTAAAGAGCTGATGATAAAGCATGGCGCGCTGAATGCCATGATGAGCGGCAGCGGGCCGACCGTATTCGGGCTGTTTGAGGACAGGGAAACGGCAAAACGGGCGGCGGGGCAGCTGCGGCTCAGCGGGCTGGCGAGGCAGATTTTTGTTACGACGGTTTTTAATGTATAGATTAAGGGACAGGGTGTTGGCATGTCAGAAGATTTAAAGTTGAATATGAATGCTTATCTGCCGCTGCGGGATGTGGTGTTCCAGACTCTGCGGGAAGCGATATTAAAAGGGGAATTAAAGCCGGGGGAACGGCTGATGGAGTTGCAGCTCGCCTCCAAGCTGGGGGTCAGCCGCACGCCGATCCGCGAAGCGATCCGTATGCTGGAGCTGGAAGGGCTTGCTGTGACGATTCCGAGAAAAGGCGCGGAAGTGGCGCGCATGACCGAAAAAGACATGGAGGATGTTCTGCAGATACGGGAAGCGCTGGATGAGCTTGCGGTACAGATCGCCTGTGATAAGATGACAGAAAAACAGCTTGTGAATTTAACGCTTGCAATGAAGAATTTTGAAAATTCGATTCAGACGGGCAATTTAAAAAAAGTTGTGCAGACAGATGTGGAATTTCATGACGTGATTTATCAGGCGACAGACAATCCGAAACTGGTCAATATATTAAGCAATTTAAGCGAACAGATTTACCGCTACCGGGTAGAGTATTTAAAAGAGAAGGAAAATTATCCAATGCTCGTGAAGGAGCATGAAGAAATTGTGACGGCATTGAAAGACAGAAATAAACAGCTGGCGGCGGAGATGACGAAAAAGCATATCCGCAATCAGGCGGAGGCGGTAAAAAATATCATCCGCGAACAGGAACCGGCGTCTTCTTAAAAATCAGCTTTTCCATAGTTTCCGCGTATATTTTTTTCCGGAGCGCAGATAATAGCGGGGAAAAGATGATAAGACAGAGCGGGCGTGAATTTATGGGAAAAGAAAAATATCGGACGGCGCAGGTAAATCGGATGGAAAAGCTTACGACGGCGGAGCATGTGCATCCGGTGTCGTTCCATTTGGACGAGAATATCAGGGAATTTCAGCGGATGTTTGCGGACTGCGCGGATATCAAGATGCGGGAAATGATGCTTGGCTGCAATAAGGATGTGCGCTGTATGGCGGTATACATCGAGATCACAGCGGGTTCGTTAGTATTTGAAAATTCGCTGATCGGAAGGCTGTTAAACGATTTGTCGGAATTGACGGCGGAGCAGATTTATGAAAACCTGGCAAAAAACGGGCAGGGTTTATGTGATGTGACGCCGTTTTCCAATCTGGAGGACGCGGCGCAGTTTGGCCTGCTGACCGGGGACGTCGTTTTGTTTGTGGACGGGTTTGCAGGCGCGTTAAAGATACCGGATAAAGGCTATCCGAACCTGGGCGTGACGAAGCCGGAATCGGAAAAGGTGATCCGCGGTTCGCAGGAAGGCTTTGCGGATTCGGTGAAGGTGAATACCGCCTTGCTGCGGAAGCGGATCCGGTCTGCAAAAATACGCGTCAAAGAAGTAAAGGCGGGCGTATATTCGCATACGATTGTGGATCTGGTTTATTTGGAGGATCTGGTTTATCCGAGCCTTTTGCAGGAAATTGAAAAAAGGCTTGAGGGCTTTACGATAGACGGCGTGATGGACAGCGGCGTGATCGAGCAGCTGACGGAAGAAGAATGGTATTCGCCGTTTCCGCAGTTTCAGACGACGCAGCGTCCTGACCGGGCGGCGCTTGCGATTCTGGAGGGCAGAGTCGTCATGCTCTGCGACAATTCGCCGACGGCGCTGATATTGCCAACGGATTATAATTCGCTGTTAAAGACGAGCGATGATTATTATAACCGTTTTGAGATCGCAAGCCTGGAGCGTGTGATCCGTTATATGGCTGCTTTTTTTGCGCTCTCGTTTCCGGCGTTTTATCTGGCGGTTACGAATTTCCATTCCCAGATACTTCCGACGTCGCTGCTGCTGTCGTTTGAGGCGGCGAGACAGGGCGTGCCGTTTCCGGCGGTCGTTGAGGTGCTGCTGATGGAATTGTCGTTTGAGCTGCTGCGGGAAGCGGGCGTGCGGCTGCCCGGCGCGATGGGAAATACGATCGGGATTGTGGGCGGATTGATCATCGGTCAGGCGGCAGTGGAGGCGAATCTGGTCAGCCCGATCGTTGTGATCGTGGTCGCGTTTACGGCGCTCAGCTCGTTTGCGATCCCGAATGAAGAACTGGCGACGGCGTTCCGGCTTTTGAAATTTTATATGATCGCATGCGCGGCATGGCTTGGGCTGTTCGGATTTTTGGCGTCCGGCCTCAGTATTCTGATTCATTTATCCAGGCTGAAAAGCTTTGGCATACCGTATCTGATGCCGTTTGTGGCGGCTGACTTAAACGGTTACCGGGATGAGCGTGACAGCGTCATACGTTATCCGATCGCGGGCATGGATCGGCGGCCGGTGTACGCAAGGCGCGGCAGGCGGCTCCGTCTGCAGTTTGGGAATAAGAAGTATAAAGGGAAGGAACGGTAATTTTGTTTTCGGATAATGATAAAATATCGTTACGCCAGATAAAACGCCTGATGCTGTTTGACCTGTTCGGGATCAGTTCCCTGCTGCTGCCGGCAAAGCTTGCGCAGACTGCGGGAAGCGCGGGCGTATGGGGAATTTTGCTGGCCGCCGCCGCGGGCATTGGCTACCTTTGGATCCTGGAATTGTGCATCCGCCGGATGCAGGGCGATTATTTTTTGTTTTTACAGCGGGTATGGGGCGCATTTTTAGCAAGAGTGTTTTATGCGGTCTATGCGGCGATCAGTATCGGCGTATGCATTTATACCGCGCTGCTTTTGACAGACCTGATGTGCGAAACCCTTTTGGAAGGGGAGAGCAGCCTGCTTGTATTTTTCCTGCTTTTATTATTAGGCGTTTACGGGGCGGCGGCCGGGGTAGAGGCGCGGGCGCGGATTTATGAGCTTTTATTCTGGGCGCTGTTGATCCCGCTTCTCATCATGCTTTTGCTCTGCGTCCGCCAGGTGCAGGTTGTCCGCTGGTTTCCGTTTTGGAATGCCGGGGAGTCCGCCATTGAGGTATTTGCGGGCTCTTATCAGGCGTTTGCGGCGTTCCTGCCGGTCAGCTATCTCGTGTTTCTGGCTCCTTATGCGAAGGAGCCGAAAAAAGCGGGCGGGGCGGTCTGCCGGGCGCTGCTCTGGACCGGCGGGGCGCTGTGCATTCTGTTTTTGATGCTGCTTGGCATTTTTGGCGCGCCGGCGCTTGCCGGTGAACGGTATTCCGCCATAACCATGCTGGGCCTTGTGAAGCTGCCGGGCGGCTTTTTAAAGCGGCTGGATACGGTCATGGCGTCCGTATGGTTTTTTACGCTCTATGCATTGCTTACGACCGCTTTGTACTATGGCGCGCTGATCGGGCAGAGGGCATGGTACGGAAAGAAAAAACAGGCTGTAAGGCCGGGGACGCCGGCGATTCTTGTGACCGGCGCCACTGCGGGCCTTCTGGGATTTGTCCTGCGCAGGCGGGCGTATGAGGCCGGGCTGTGGGAGTTTTTTTATCAGTATGGGATCCCGTTTTTGCTGCTGGCGCCTGTTTTGTCACTGCTTCTTTGCCAGTGGCGTTCGGCGCGCGCGAAGCGGCTTGCCGCCACCGGAATGCTTGTGGCGGCGATGGCTTTTCTGCTGAGCGGATGCGGCGGAGCGGAATTGGAAAATAAGAGCTTTCCGCTTGCGCTGCTGCTGGACGAGCAGGAAGGAAGCTGCCAGAGCGTTTATTTATTCCAGCAGCTTTCGGAGATTTCCAATGAGCGGGCAAGCGGCGGAAATACGACGGTCAATGCCGCTTCGGGCGGTACGTATTTTGAGGCGCAGAAAGCTTATGAAAAAAATAACCGCTGCCAGCTGGACGTGTCGCACACAAAGGCGGTAATTCTGGGGCTTGATTTTTTTGAAGATGCAAAAATGCGGAAAAGTTTTCTGGAATACGTGCGCAAAGACGGTAAATTTGCGAGAAACACGCTTTTGTATCTGACCAGGCAGGGGCTGCAGGAGCTTGCGGAGCTGAATGAAGAGCTGGAGACGCCGCTTGGCAGTTATCTGGAGCAGATGACGGAAAATGAGCAGGATATAGCGGATACGGCTGTTATTACGCTGGGGACGCTTTTAAATGAGGCGGAAAATCAGGATCAGGTTTTGTTAATCCCAGTGCTGGAAGCAAAAAACGGGCTTCCCGTTGTCTGCGCATATTATGTCATGGAAGATTATGAGACGGCGGGTGTCATATCTGTGGAAACTGCCATGAGCTATTTTCTGATGCAGGGGCAATTAAAGGAACTGGATCTGCAGCTGGACGGCGGGGCGCAGGTGCGGCTTGGAAATCTATCGTGCCAACGCTCGTTTTCTGCGGACGGAGATCAGGTGCTGCAAAACCTGCTGATAAAAACAGATGCAGATTATATTACAGGAGCCGGCAGGAAGCAGGAGATCCAAAAAGAAGTGCAGAGGCAGCTGGAAACTGCGTGGGCGCAGGTGCGGAGGGAATATCAGGCGGATCTTTCGGACAGCTACCGGTATCTGCCGATGTGCGCGCCAGAGCTGTGGAAGGTTTATAAAAACGATCCGGACGGGTACCGCGCGGCGCTGGATGTGCGTGTGGATGTGCAGGTGCGTATGGAGCGGTAAAACGGTGGAAAAGAAATAAAAAGAACAGGGCTGTCGCTTTAACGGATGGATTTCCGTGAGGCGGCGGCTTTATTTTTACAGTATATTTTAAATCATATTTTTGTATAAGCCGGAAAAATATGGGAAAGATGTCTGATAAGAGGATATGCTCTAAAAAAATAATAGCAAAGCGGGGAGAGCGACATGAAAAGATTAAAGGACATCGGTTCTGTTTTGAAGGCGGATTTTGGAATCTTTTTCTTGCTGCTGCTGTTAGCGGCCGGGCTGTGCCGCGTGTATCAGGACGGGCGGGAACAGCGGATACAGGAGGGGATCGCGGAAAAAGTCCTGCGTTTCCATGTGCGCGCAAACAGCGACAACGCGGAGGACCAGGCGTTGAAATTAAAGGTGCGGGACGCGGTAGGCGCATACATGCGGGAGCACCTCAAAGATGCGGACAGCCTCTCGGAGTGCAGGGAAACAGTCAGAGAGAATTTAGAGGGCATTGCCGGAGCCGCACAGGCGGCGGTGCGGGCGGAAGGCTTTGCCTATGCAGTGGCGGTGCGGCTGGAAGAGACCGCGTTTCCGGAAAAAACATATGGCGCGTACACTTTCCCGGCAGGGGAATACCAGGCGCTCAATGTCGTGATCGGAAGCGGGCGCGGCCATAACTGGTGGTGCGTGATGTATCCGAATATCTGCTTTTCGGGGAGCGTTTATAAAGTGGAAGATAAAAAAACCGGGGAGGCGTTGAGGCGCGCGCTGACAGAAGAGGAATACAGCGCGGTATTAAAAAGCGGGGATTACCGGATCAGATTCAAATATCTGGATTTCCTGAATCGGTGGTTTGGGTAAAAATTCTTTTGTCAAGCCTTGCCATTCTGTAAAAAACATAATAATATATAAGTAAGATAGAAAAAAGACGGCTACCGTCGGGGGAAATGGCAGGGGAAAAAAATGGATGTGATAAGGCTTGAAAAAGGACAGGCAATTGCAAAACAAAAGGGGATCGTAAAGGAGTGGTACCTGATCCAGCAGGGGACAGTCATACAGAAGATGGCGTTTGCGAGCGTGACGCTGGGGCAAAATGCCATTATCGGCATCCTCGAAAGCGACTGGTTTATCTGTGATTATATTGCGGGGACGGATGTGATGCTGGCGGTTATCCCATGTAAAAATGCGGCGGATTTAAAACAGATTTTATCGGCGTATCCGAATTACCGGGGCGTATTTCTGCGCACAGCGGTCGAACAGCGGCATCAGATGCTTGGGCTGTATGTGGAACTGCAGACGCGCACAAGGCAGTTCCATGCGTTTGTGCAGACGCTCTATAACGACTATCAGGCGCTCTGCGCGAAAAATGGGCTGGAGGGGCAGCCGTTTTCGCGGATGGAGTATTTTCAGCGTCTGGAGATGGAGCACAGGGCGGAAGACTGGGAGGTCAATAACAGCAACAGCCTTGTAAAAAACTATTTAAAAGATTATCTGCTCTTTATGCAGCGCGACGACAGCCTCTGCGTGGGGGCGATCATGGAGGCGTCGCTGCAGATGCGGCGGATCATGCAGGGCGTGGAAGAGATGGTAAACTATCTCCTGTATAATAAAGACGTCCTGCTTTCCGAGTCCGGCGACGACCTGTTCCAGCTCTATTTTGAGCTGGCGGTGCGCATGGCGAAACGCGGGCTGGATGTGGAGCCGGTAAAAAAGGAGATTTCATTTCTTACAGGCTTTATCGGCAAACTGCGGCTGTATGATGCGGCGCTTGTGAGCCAGCGCGTCGGCAGGTATGAGGCATACGATTTTACGGGCGGCTCGGAAGATGGCGTAGAAACGGCAAAGGATATTGATATTACGGCGGAAGACTGCCTGGGGCACATCCTGTTGTTTGCCGGATATGCAAAAGAAGAGCGGGATGAGATCCGCGCCAGAGTCGAAGCGTACCGCAGCCTGCCGGATATGCTGTCAACAGATTCCAAAGCGTACCAGATCCGCAGGCAGCTCTCGCCGATGTTTTATGAGATATATGAGCGGGCGTTTTTCCGGGCTGTGGAGCATGAAGACGACGTTACGCCGATCATAGCGATGTTTTTAAATTTTGGTTTTATGGACGTGCAGCTTGCGGGCGAGGAGCATGCAAAGGAGCTGTATGACCTGACGAAGCATTTAAATGTATTCCATTCGGAACATGTTTATACGATCTATGAGTGGCTGAAAAATATTTATAATGCCGAAAAGGATCCTTCCAAAAACGAGTTTGACCTCGATTATCCCGCATATCTGCTGGAGCAGCGTAAAAACGGCGACCTTACGGCGGAACAGGTGAAAATGATGCAGTCCGACCGGAAAGAACGGGTGCATTTTGAGATAAAGAATATGTTCCAGAGCGCGAACCGCATTACATATGGAAAGATCACGACATTCTGCCCGATTTTGGGGGAATATGATCTGATCAATTCGCTGGATAAGATGGCGGTGACGGCAAAGCGGCTGGAAGAGGCCGTCAACAGCCTGCGGAGAGTGGACTATTCGGTATTTTACCGGGAGGTCGGTTATTCCGGCCCGGCAAACGACCTGCTCACGCATGAGCCGATGATGCAGGAAGTGTTGCCGGATATTATCCTGATGCCGAATGCAGGGACCAAGGCGATGATGTGGCAGGAAACCGCGGATAAGCGGCGCGATACGCCGGGCAGGTTTTTGTTCCCGGTCTTTACGGCTGTGGATCTGGAAGATATGATGATGGAGACCGTCGGCAGGTTCCGCTGGGAAATGTGCCGGAAGATACAGGGTGTCCGCTGGAATGATATCCGCGAGAAGTCGCTTACGGCGGAATATTGCGATTATATCCAGTTCTACCGCAAGAACCACGACCTGTCCGCGGACGCAAAGGAAAAGCTGAAAAATGCGCTGGCGCGCGCAAAGAACAGTTACCGGGAAGTGTTTGTCCTCGATTATGAGAACTGGGTGAAATACGAATCAAAAGGCAGCTTCCGGCTAAATAAAGTGGCGCGGGATATCCTTGTGAAATACTGTCCGTTTGCGGGCGCAATCCGGCAGGATCTGAAAGCGAACCCGATGTACCAGAATACGATACCGAAGTTTGAACTGGATAATGCGAAAAAACAGCAGCGGCTGACGGCATTGTATGAAAAAGTGCGCAAATCCGGCGGAGCCATCACGCCGCAGATGGAAGAAAATCTCTCGTTTTATGAGCGGTAACAGACCGGCCCGCGTCTGGAAAACAAACGGCTGTGATAAAAAACAGCTTGCGGTATTGTGAAAAATTTGCAATAATAGTAGTATTCAGTTATGGAGAAAATACAGGAGAGGACTACATATGGAAAAGACAGCAGTTGTTACGGACAGCAATTCCGGCATCTCGCAGGAAAAGGCGAAAAAGTACGGGATCTATGTACTTCCGATGCCCTTTTACATAGACGATGCGCTTTATCTGGAAGGGCAGACAATTTCACATGAAGAGTTTTACAAAAAACAGAGGGAGGGCAGCGTGATCTATACGTCGCAGCCGAACCCCTGTGATGTGACGCAGTTGTGGGAACAGGCGCTGGAGAAGTATGATGAGCTGGTTTATATACCGATGTCCAGCGGGCTGAGCAGTTCATGCCAGACGGCGATGGCGCTTGCGCAGGAATATGGCGGGCGCGTTGTGGTCGCTGATATCGGGCGCGTCTCGGTTACGCAGAAATATGCGGCGTTAGAGGCGCGGAGAATGGCCCTTGCGGGCATGGGCGCGCGGGAGATCCGCAATAAGCTCCAGTTTGTCAAAGATGAGTGCATCATATACCTTACGGTCGATAACCTGAAATATCTGAAACAGGGCGGGCGCATTACGGCGGGCGCGGCGGCCCTCGGCAGCGTGTTAAATATCAAGCCGCTGCTGTATCTGCAGGGCGGCGTGATCGACGTCGCGGAAAAGGCGAGAGGGGACAGAGCCGTCCGCAGGAAGATGGTGCAGGCAGTGGAGCGGGATATTACGGCGCGCTTCCACGCAAAGGGCGTTTCGGATTTTTATCTTGCTTCTGCGGCGAGCCTGCCGAGGGAAGAGGCAGGAAAATTAAAAGCATATTTTGAAGAGTATTTTGGCGTTCCATGCAGTATGTCGCCGATCCCGCTGAGCGTATGCGCACATTTGGGATATGGCACGTATGGGCTTGCGCTGATACGCAGGATGGATCAGTGACGGCGGGAAACAGAATAAATAACACAAGGCAGGGTGAGCAGAATGGAAAACAAATTTTGTTATTTAAAAGGAATTGTGGATTGTGATTCGGGAAGGATCCAGGATTGTAATAATAAGCGGGCGACGGTATGTCCGCTGGAAGAAGAAAAAAAGGCAAAGGACAGCGGCAGGCAGGCGTTCTGTTATCTGAAAGGGCTTGTGGACTGCGGGGTCGGCAGGGTGCAGGACTGCAATAATAAGCGCGTCACTTCCTGCCCGAAAGAATCCTGAGAGAACAAAATAGCGGAAATGATAAAAGGGACAGCAGGTATGCGGTATGCATACTTGCTGTTTCAGGATATTGGGCCGGAAAAACCAATGGCCTGTATGCAGGAGAGAAGGATGGAGATTCAGAAAAAAGACGACTGGAAGAGAAAGAGAAAAAAGCTTGCGCCGATATGGCTTCTTTTGCTGTCCATAGGCGCATTTTCACCGGCGTACCGCGTGGAGGCCGCCCCGGCCGCTGCGGACGGCGTCCGGGCGGAGGAAGACAGCGCCGGATACGGGATAGAAAAGAAAAAAGCGGAAATTCCCGCCGATGGAACCGAAAAAGAGCCGTTGGAAGCCCCGGCAGGCCTGCGCAGAGGCAGCCTGACGTATCATTCGGTAAAGCTGTACTGGGAGGGCGTGGAGGGCGCGTCTTATTACCGGGTGGAATACTCGCTGGACGGGGAAAATTATGAGCTGTTTGGCAGGACGCGGAATACAAAGTATAAATGCAAAAACATTCTGACCGGGCAGAATTATTATTTTCGTGTCTGTGCGGTAGATGCAAAAGACGCGGCCGGCAGCTGCTCGGAGGAGATAACGGCGAAACCTTATTTGAGGCGGAGCGCGATCACGATGATCTCGGAGACGGCGGACCATATGGTTGCGCTGGAATGGAAAAGGATAGCGGGCGCGCAGGGATACCAGGTGTACCGCAAAACGCCGGAGGAAACAAAATATACCCTGCTGGCGGAGACGGAAGAGCCTGTATTTACGGATACGGACGCCAAAAGGGGCGTTACTTATCAGTACCGCGTGAGGGCGTTTCGCGATGTGGAAGGCAGGAGCGTGAAGGCGACGCTTTCCGTTATCGCGGAAATCACGATGGCTTTGGATACGGTGCAGATAAAAACGTGCGAACCGCTGGATTATAAGACGGTAGAACTGGCGTGGGAGGCCGTCGCAGGCGCGGACGGCTATTCTATATACCGGAGCGCAAAGGAAGACGGCGCATATAAGAAGCTCAAAACCATATCCGGAAACAGGACGCTTTCTTATAAAGATACGACGGTTGTGCCGGGGAAGACGTATTATTATAAAATAACGGCTTACTGGAAGACGCAGGAGGGGGACGTCACTGAGAGCGGGCCGTCGCAGGCGTTCCGCGCCGATCCGGTGATGGACGCGCCAAAGGTGACGGGACCGGAGGTTACGGACAGCCGCAGCCTCCGCCTGTCCTGGGAGAAAATGGAAGACGCGGCGGCATACCGCATCTACCGCAGCCGGTATGCGGACAGAAAATATGAAGTTCTGGCGGATGTGGACGGCGCGGCGGCATTACATTATGAAGACCGTGCCGTAGAGCCGGGCGTTACATATTATTATAAAGTAAAGGCGCTGTACAGACGCGGAAATGCAACGGGCGTGAGCCTTGCGGACGGCTGTCACTCCGCGGCAACCGCGCCTTCCGCGCCGGTCGGGCTGACGCTGCGGCAGACGGCGACAGATGAGCTTACCGTCACATGGTCGGCCGCGGCGGGCGCGTCCGGCTATAACCTTTACCGCGCGTCAAAAGGGAACGGAAAATATACCTGCATCGCAAAAAAACTGAAAAACACATCATATGTCGATACCGGGCTTGAGAACGGGAAAGTGTATTATTATAAAGTTTCCGCTGCCGGGGAATCGCTTGAGAGCGTGATGTGCCATCCGCGCAGCTACAATATCGGCGGCGTGGAATTGAGCAGCCGCACTTTGAATGTGGCGGCAGGCGCTGTAAAACAGCTTTTTGCGTATACGATACACGAGGGGACCGTCGTGTGGAAGTCTGCGGATCCGGATATTGCAGTGGTCGATCCGGAGGGAAGGGTTACGGGCGTCTCTTACGGGACAACGGCGGTTACGGCGACGATCGCGGGCAAGCGGACGTCTGCTACGGTATCCGTAACGGCGGGCAGGAAAAATGGCATCGACGTATCTGTCTGGCAGAAAGATGTGGACTGGGAGCGCGTGAAAGCGGCGGGCATTGATTTTGCTTTTTTGCGGATCAGCAATCATTACCTGGAAGATTACACCTTTGAGACGAAATATGTAAACGCGGCAAAGGCGGGCATTCCGGTGGGCGTGTATTGTTACAGCAGGGCGGCGGATGCAAAGGAAGCCGCCGCTGAAGCGGAGACGGTCATAAAGATCTTAAACGGCAGGAAACTGGATTATCCGATCGCCATGGATCTGGAAGATTCCGCGCAGGCAAAACTTGGGAAAACGGCGCTTGCGGAAATGGTAGAAGCGTTTAAGGACGTGGTCGAAAAGGCGGGGTATCAGTTTCTCCTGTATAGTTATACTACTTTTCTAAACGCCAATGTGGACACATCCCGGCTTGCGGGGATCGACCTCTGGATTGCGAGGTACCGCAGCATGAAGCTCGGCACAGGATACAGCGGCGGCGGAAATGAGAGGTTCTGGCAGTATAACAGCGGGCAGTACGCGGGGTCGTATTTCCATGTGGACGGCGTTACGGACGAAGCGGGAAATCTGGCAGAAGTGGATGTAAATGTAGAATTTTAAAGAAAGCTGGAGAGAAATGGAAAACCAAGATCGGCCGATCGGCGTATTTGATTCGGGAATCGGGGGCATCAGCGTTTTGCGGGAGCTGTATGCCATCATGCCGGAAGAAGATTATATTTATTTTGGCGATTCCGTCCATGCGCCTTATGGGACAAAGACGCTTGCGCAGGTGCGGGAACTGACTGTCGCAAACGTAAAAGAACTGCTGAGGCAGGGCGCGAAGGGGATCGTCGTTGCGTGTAATACCGCAACGAGCGCGGCAGTGCGCATTCTGCGGAATATGTATCCGGAGCTTCCGCTCGTCGGCATAGAACCCGCGTTAAAACCTGCCGCCCTGCAGCCGGGCCATCCGAAAGTGCTTGTGATGGCGACGCCGATGACGATCCGGGAGGAAAAATTCCAGCGTCTGGTAGAGCAGTACGAATTTGACGCGGATATTATCGGGCTGCCATGTCCGGGCCTGATGGAATTTGTGGAAGCGGGCAATACGGACGGGGAGGATTTAAGGGATTTTTTAGAGGATCTGCTTGCCCCGTATCTGCGGGACATTGATTCGATTGTGCTCGGCTGCACGCATTATCCGTTCGTGCAGCGCGTCATTCAGGATATTGCGGGGGAGCGTGTGCGCATTTTTGACGGCGGCGCGGGAACGGCGCGTGAGATGAGGCGGCGCCTGGAGCTGGCGGGACTGCGTACAGCGCGCGCCAAAAAAGGGACGGTGCTGTTTGAGAACAGTCTGGCAACAGAGGAAGAAATTGAATTAAGTCGCTTTCTATTCCAAAAAAAATAATGTCGGCTTCGTATTATATACAGAGAGGTCTGATACAGACCGGGAAAGGAAGCTGACATGATGGGCAGATTAAATGGGATGTGTAAAAGGATAACGGCTCTGGCGCTTGCCGCGGCGATGTTTCTTGCGGGCGCTTCTGTGAGCGTACAGGCAGGGGCGCAGAAAACGGGGAGCCGGGCGCAGGCAGCTGTCAGGCCGGAATTTCCCGACATGAAGCTGCAGGAATATCCGGTGGATACGATGGAGGCTCATTCCGGCGTCGCAATCCGCAGCGCGGCTTCGTCTTCTGTCAGCCTGTCGGACAGCCGGTGGGCAGATGATGGGAATGATTATTATTTCAGTAAACTCACGACAAAAGAGAAAAATCTGTACCTGTCGTTAAAGCAGGCCGCAGACCAATATATATCGGGCAGCGCGAATTTCCAGTCGACAAAGGTAAACAGGGACGGCGAACAGGTAAAAGTCTATATTTTGCCGCAGACGTCATACGCGGGCCTGACGTCTGCGCAGATGCGGCGCGTCGTTAACTGTGTGCTGTTTGAGAACCCGCAGTATTATTTCCTGCGGAACGCCATTGTTTATTCTGAAAAAAGCGAAATGGTATCGATCGGGTTATATGCCGCTTTTGCAAATGGGAGCAGGCGGGCGGCATATACGGAAAAATTTGAGGCTCAGATCGAAGCGTGGGAAGCGCAGTACGCGCAGGCGGGTTCGCAGCTGCAGAAAGAGCAGGCGATCCATGATCTGGTCTGTGGGGCCGTCACCTATAATAACAATGTCGAGCTGGATGATTCGGATGATGCGCAGATGAGCCAGAGCTGCATCAGCGCGGCGCTGTTCGGGCGCTCGACCGTCTGCGCGGGGTATGCGCAGTTATTTACGCTGCTCTGCGGCAGGACGGATATTCAGTGCGTGACGGTGACAAGCGCGGGCCATGCATGGAATAAAGTCCGGCTGGGCGGCGCGTGGTATAACGTGGACTGCACATGGGATGATTATGAAGGAGGGTTTACGAGGGCGTACCTGAATGTGACAGATGCGCAGATACAAAAAAAGGATACCGCAGGGGAACATATTGTCAGCCCGGAATGGAACGGGCTTGCGCCGTCCTGCACAGAGGCGTTTTCCGAAGCGGCGGCAGGCATAAGGAGCGTAACCGCAAATATTACGGCGCCGGAAAAAATGGAGGGCATTACCGCCCTCTCAGCGCAGAAGGGAAAGATCGCCGTCAGTTTTAAGCCGCAGAACGGCAGCGATGGCTATACGGTGCAGTATGCATCGGACCGGGCGATGAAACAGTCCCAAAAGAAAAATATTGCTTCTGTAAAGTGCGAGATAACCGGGCTGCGGACAGGAAAAGCTTATTATGTCAGGGTACGCGCATATAAGCTCGACGCTGTGGGCGGGAAAGTGTACGGGGCATATTCAGACGTATTAAAAGTGACCGTAAAATAACCGGAAAGTGACAGACGGCAGCCCGCAAGGGCTGCCGTTGCTGTGTTGTGGACAGGGAAGCGCCCGGATGGATGTTTTCGGATAAATCATGAAAATCCCTTGCATTTCATGGTATTTCCATATAAGATAGCTAAA
>CANQQG010000011.1 GCA_947625875.1 uncultured Lachnospiraceae bacterium | reverse complement strand
AAATACTGCGAGACGCGCTTTAAAGGCCACCGCAAGATTATGTAAGCCATTTTTTGCGCATTAAAAGGCTGCCGCAATAAGAGCTAATTTCCGTCTCTTATCCGGCAGCCTTTTTACGGCTAAGAAGCCTTCGCCTTCCCTGTAGATTCCTGTATTTCCAATTGCGCCTCAAAGATCTGTATCCGGCGGCAATCCCTGCCGTCAATCATGTCCAGGAGCATTTTCACCGCCGCCTTTACCATTTCTTCTCTCGGCTGATGAATCGTCGTAATGGAAGGGTGGAAAAAATGCGTCAGCGACAAACCGTCAAACCCCGCAACAGAATAATCCTGCGGAATCCGCTTCCCCGCCTCCAAAAGGGCTTTGCCCGCTCCGATCGCAACCATATCCGAGACGGCAAAGATCGCCGTAAACTCTGTCCCCGAAGCAAGCAGCTCCTGTGTGACCGCATAGCCGTTTTCCGCCGAAAAGCTTTCCAGTTCCGGCTTCATGAAACATACAAGCGAGGGGTCAAACGGGATCCCGTTTTTATCCAGCGCCTGCCGGTATCCCTCATAACGCAGGTTGCCGACACTCATCTCTTCCTCGGCAGACGTAATGATCACGATCCGCCGGTGTCCCAGGCTGCATAAATAATCCACCATCTTAAAGCTTTCTTTCCGGTCGTCGATCGCGACCAGATTCGGCGCCTGCCTTTCCTCTTTCCAGCCGACCGTACAGAGCACATACGGCACGCTCAGCATATCAAACGCCTTCATGTCCTCGCGGATCTGGCCGCCGAGGAAGATAATGCCCTTGAGCTTCTTTTCCTTTTCCAGTTCCAGCGCGACATTGACCTCGTCCTCATCAAACCCGACTCTCTGCAGCACAAAAGAAAAATTTTTCCGGCTCAGCATCTCCTCAAAGAAATCAAACATCCCCTGGAAAAACGGGTTTCCGATTCCCTTCATCAGCAGCCCGATTGTATTCGATTCGGTACGCTTTAAATTCCTCGCGCTGTTGTTCGGGATATAATTATGTTCTTCAATGATCTGCATGATCCTTTCTTTGGTCGCCGGATTAATGTCCGGATGGTTATTCATCGCGCGGGAAACGGTACTCACCCCGACGCCGCAGATTTTTGCAATATCCTTAATCGTTATATCACTCATGTGTCCCGTATCTCCTGTTCTTTTTTTCTGTCAGGGACAGCATGTCACTTGCCTGCTTTGCCTTTTTTATCTGCGTCTCCGGAAACCTTCCGCTCTTTTTCCGCAGGCTCTTCCGGGAGCCTGCCGTAAGTCTTTGCCATCTTCTTCATCAGCGAGCCCGCCTGCGAGGAGAGCTGGCCCGGCTGTAGGCGCCACTTCCAGTTTTTCCCAAGCGTGGACGGCTCGTTGATCCTCGCCTTATTATCCAGCAGCAGATAATCCTGCAACGGGATAATGCAAAGGTTTGCCGCGCTTGCCTGCGCCAGGCGGATCACCTCAAGCGCCATCTCATCCTTGTCTTTGACTTTCCTGCCGAGATATTTCTCGATCTGGGAATAATCCGCTTTCGGAATGGAGCTAAGCCAGCCGCGCAGCGTTTCATTATCATGCGTGCCCGTATACACAACGCAGTTTTTGTCATAATTATACGGCAGATAATCGTTCGGGCCCGTAGAGTCCCTCGCGTCAAAAGCAAATTCCAGCACCTTCATATTCGGGAAACCGCAGGCGCGCACCATCTCGCGCACAGTGTCCGTTATGTAGCCCAGATCCTCTACGATGATATTCAAATCGCCCAGCTTTTCCTTTAAGACCGTAAACAGCTCCAGGCCCGGCCCCTTGCGCCATTTTCCAAATTCCGCCGTCTGATCTTCCGCCGGGATCGCGTAATACTCGTCAAACCCGCGGAAATGGTCGATCCGTATCATATCATACATCTTATAGCAGGACGCCACGCGGCGGATCCACCATGCATACCCGGTTTCCTTATGATACGCCCAGTCATACAGCGGGTTGCCCCAGAGCTGGCCCGTCGCGGAAAACCCGTCCGGCGGACACCCTGCGACCGCCACCGGCATCCCGTCCTCATCAAACTGGAACAGCTCCGGCTCCGCCCATGCGTCCGCGCTGTCCAATGCGACATAGATCGGGATGTCGCCAATGATGCGGACGCCCTGTTCGTTCGCATACGCTTTGAGTTCTTCCCACTGGCTGAAAAACTCATACTGCAGGAATTCATAAAAGAGTACTTCTTCCTCTAATTTCTTACGGTATTCCGCCACCGTCTCCGGCCTGCGCAGACGGATATCATCCGGCCACTCCACCCAGCTCTTCCCGCCGTAAAAGTCCTTCAATGCCATAAACAGCGCGTAATTTTCCAGCCATGCGGCCTCACGCTCTTTAAAGGCGGCAAAATCAGGATCGGATGCGATCTCGCTCCGCTCAAATGCCATCTTTAATAACGGGTAACGTTCTTCATACATTTTTCCGTAATCCACACAGGCCGGATTGCTGCCAAAATCACAGGCATTGCACTCCTTTTTCCGCAGCAGCCCTTTTTCCGCCAGCTTTTCCAGGCTGATGAAATAAGGGTTCCCTGCAAACGTTGAAAATGACTGGTACGGGGAATCCCCGTAACTCGTCTGCCCCAAAGGAAGGATCTGCCAATAGCTCTGGCCGTATTTCTTCAAAAAGTCCACAAACTTATAGGCCTCTTTTGAGAAACAGCCGATCCCGTACCTGGACGGCAAACTACTTACTGGAAGTAATACTCCACTTGCACGCATAAAAAGCTCCTCCTTAACCTTTTACCGCTCCTGCAACCACACCATCAATAATATATTTCTGACATGCAATGTAGAATATAATAATCGGAATAATTGCCAATACAAGCATGGCCATCATGGCCCCCATATCTACGGAACCATATCCGCCTTTTAAATACTGTACTGCGATCGGTATTGTTTTATATTTTCTTAGATCTAATACAAGCGTAGGCAGCAGGTAGTCGTTCCAGATCCACATTGCCTGTAAGATCGCCACAGAAATGCAGGTCGGCTTTAAGATCGGCAAAACGACAAGAAAGAATGTCTGCAGCGGCGTACAGCCGTCGATCATCGCCGCCTCCTCCACTTCCAGCGGAATCGCCTTCACAAAGCCGCAGAACATGAATACCGCAAGCCCCGCGCCGAATCCGAGGTAAACGATAACGATACCTAACGGATTCCCTAAGTGTAGCATATCAGATATTTTGGATAATGTAAACATTACCATTTGAAAAGGTACGATCATTGAGAATGCGCACAGGTAATACATACCCGACGTCGTCCTGCTTTTTACCCTCGAAATGTACCATGCGCACATGGACGTACACAAAATGATGACAGCAACTGACGCAACGGTGATAAACAGCGAGTATTTAAACGCATTAAAAAAGTCGATCTTCGCAATGCCTTCCACATAGTTCTGGATCCCTACAAACGTCTTTCCCGAAGGCAGACGGAACGGTTCCCGGTTGATATAGGTTTTTCTTTTAAATGAATTGATCAGCACGATAATGACCGGGCAGACGTACAGTACCGATAAAACGGTAAACACCGCCGTCAAAAGCCAGCCGTATTTTACTTTTTTTCCTTCACCCATTATTGCTGTACCTCCTTACTCCTTGTTAACCTCAGCTGCGCAATGGCGAGCAGCGCCACTAAAATAAAGAAAATAACCGCTTTTGCCTGGCCTACGCCTTCCCAGCCGCTCCTGCCGTAAAACGTGTTATAAATATTCAGCGCGAGCATCTCTGTCTTATTGGACGGCGCGCCCGCTGTCAGCGCAAGGTTCTGGTCGAACAGCTTAAAGCCGTTTGTCAGCGTCAGGAACGAGCAGATCGTGATCGACGGCATCAGCATCGGGATCGTCACATTTTTGAGCGTCTGCCACTTATTCGCGCCGTCGATCTGCGCCGCCTCCATCAAATCGCCCGGAATATTCTGGATGCCGGCGATATAAATGATCATCATATATCCGATCTGCTGCCAGTTCATCAGGATGATCAGGCCCCAGAAGCCGTAGCCTGCGGAAAATGTCAGCGTGCGCTCAAACGGCTGCAGCACGCCGTTGATGATCAGCTGCCAGATATAGCCGAGGATAATGCCGCCGATCAGGTTCGGCATGAAAAATACCGTACGGAAAATATTCGTCCCGCGGATTTTCTTTGTCAAAAGCAGCGCCACGATAAACGCGAACAGGTTTATCGTAATGACGGACACAACGGTAAACAGCGCCGTAAACCATAAGGAATGGATAAACGTATCGTCCGTAAACACGCGGACAAAATTTTTAAACCCCACAAATTTTGCGTCCGTAACGGTCGTAAATTCACAAAATGCCAGATATATGCCGAGGATAAACGGCACGACAAACCCGATCGCAAATGCCGCCATGGTCGGGAGCATGAAAACCGGGAAATATTTTTTCATTGACTTCGTATTCATCGTCATTTTCTCCTTCCATCATTTTTTAAAAATGGACGGTTTATCGCTAACCGTCCATTATATAAAGGGAATTCCAAAAGAAAGTGTTTTTCTTATTTAGTTGCTGCCATATGCCGCCTGGTATTCGGTCGCCCATCCGTCAACGAACGCGGATTCCACCGCCGACCACTCGCCTGTGCCCTGCGCATACTCAAGCAGCGCCGCGCCTACGTTGTCTTTCCATGTCTCGGAAGGGATCGTAGAGAAGTTCCAGGACACCGCCGTCTTGCCCGCATCCAGGTATTCGTTTGCGATATCAACCAGCTTGTTATTCGGCAGATAATCGTCAAACGTGTCAAACGGCGTCAGGAAACCCATCGTGTTTGCCAGGCTGTCGCGCCCTTCGTCGCTTGTGATCACCCAGTTTAAGAAATCAAGCGTCGCCTTGATGTCCGCCTCGGAAGCGTTTTTATTTACGCACCAGTAATTTTCCGTGCCTGTGCAGAGCCCCTGGTTTTCCTCGCCGTCCACGCCGATGTAGATCGGGAGCATGCCGAGATCGTCGTCCGTCAGGCCGTCGTTCATGATATCGCCATACGCCCATGTGCCGTTCTGGTAAAATACGGCGTCGCCGACTGCAAATTCAGCTGTCGCGTCGTCGCCCGTCATGCCGGAGATCATGCTCGGGCTGCACGTCGAATCCGCCAGGTACAGATCCCAGATCTGCTTGTAATTGTCAAGGTATGTGCCTTTGATCGCGTCTGTGGAATCAATGCCGTCCGCCTGATATTCATAATAGATCGGCAGGTTTGCAAGGTGCGTCTTAAATCTCCAGTCAGAGCTTGAATCCATGCCCGCAGACGTAAACGCGCCTGCGATGCCGAGGTCGTCTTTCTTCGCCTGGATATCGTCCGCCACTTCTTTTAATTTTGCAAAGCTGTTGATCTCATCCGCGGACTGGATCACCGCGCCGTCCATAGCGATATAATCATTTAACAGCTTTTTGTTATAGATAATGCCATAGGTTTCCAGCACATATCCGATGGCGGCTACCGATTCGCCGTCCTTTAATACATAATCGTCATATTTAACATGCTTATACAGCTCGGAATCCTTGAGGTCATAGCAATAATCCTTCCAGTTTTTCAAGCCGATCGGCCCGTTGATCTGGAACAGCGTCGGGGCTTCGGATTTCGCCATCTCGGATTTCAACATCTCCTCGTATCCGCCGGACGCCGCCGTCTGTACGTCAACCTTTACGCCGGTCTCCTCTGTGTACTTCGCCGCAAGCTCTACCCATGCGTCCGCCGCTTCCGGTTTAAAGTTCAGGAAATAAACTTTCCCCTCTCCGCCTGACGCTCCGCTGCCGTCGTCCTCTGATCCGCTTTCCGTCCCCTTTGCGTCGCTGTCAGCAGAACCGCATCCTGTGAACATTGCCGCCGTCATTGCCGTACATAAAAGTACGCTGATCAATTTCTTTTTCATAGTCTTCTCCTTTTCTTTGAAAAATTGATAATTTGATATCGTTATCGTTTCCGGTAACGGTATCGGTAACGTTTCCGATAAACAAATATTACCATTCAGCTCCAAATAAAGCAAGCATTTTTTTCCAAAAAATGTCATTTTGACGTTTTTGCTAAAATTTGAAGTCTGAAATTGTGTAATATATACAACCCTTTCGCAAAACTGCGGCTGCACAAAGGGTATTTTTTATAAATTTTCATTGGATATATGGCCGACCCGGCCATGATCTGGCTGCGTTTCTTTTTTTACGGATTCCCCTGTAGTTCCTATTGGAAATTTGACCGAACTGGTCGTGATCTAACCGATCTGGCACGTCTCCGGCAGCATTTCACGCAGTTTCCCCGCAAAGCTTTCTATGCTCTCCGCCTGCGCCGCCATGAGTAACATTTTTTGCAGGCTGTCCTCATCGGTGACAGACATGATCCGTCTGCGCAGGCCGTCAGGGATTTCCCCGCGGCTGCCTAAAAGCAGCAGGATGTTCTCAATGCTCCTCTCTGCCTTGCCTTCTGCTTTTCCGGCGTTATATTCATCCTTTAATAATTCCGCAAACAGCATATAACGATCCCCCATCTCACGACTCTGCTTAATCTCCCGGATCGACTTCTGCAGCCGTTCCACCAGCGGATCGCCGAAATCCCGGCCGCACTCTTCCAGTGAAGCGCCTGCGAAACGGAGAAATTTGATTAACTCCTCCGGCGTTTCGCTATCGTTTCCGCCCTTCGTGCTGAGGATTACGGTATGTACGCCGTCCTCATACGGATATTCCGCATCCTCCACAAGCGTCTGGCGCAGGGTGTACCGATACTTTCCAAGCCCAAACGGATCAAAATCACAGATGAAGATCACGTAGCTGTCCGGCAGTTCCTCATAGTCGATTCCCCGCCCGATCAGCTCCATGTCCATCTGGTCGTGGTAGTACCTCGCGCGCCGGAATATCTTGCGCGCCGCAATCTGCATCTCCACATCATAATGCGTATTCGCTTCGTCCCGGGCATATACGTCAAGCCGAACGCCCCGATATTCCGGATGATATACCATGCTTTTCTCTGTGATTACCTCCACGCGCTCAATCGGTTTCCCAAGCACACGCTCAATAACCATGCGGCAGTTCTCTGCATCAAGCATCGCCGCGGCAAACATAAAATTGTCCTTAAAGGTAAGTTCTTTGATAGTCTTTCTGTTATTACGCAACTGATTCCTCCTAAAAAAATCTTTCGGGGAATCCGCACTTTTATCTTATCGGAAAAGGATATCTCTGTCAACTAATCTTTTGCCGCCGCTTCATAAAAGCTCCTCACACAGCCGCTCCATGATCTCCCCTTCCAGTCCTGCCTGTCCCTTTGCCAGACGGCTCTGGCAATATCGAAGCGTATAATTCCCATAATAAAGCATTTCCCTGTAATCAATCAAATTCGCGTCGATATAATCCTGCGGGTTGGAAGATTCCTTCGGCGCAGAGCAGACTCTGTGCAGCAGTTTTTCCAAAATGGCGTCCGTATCCAGCTTTCCATATGCAACCGCCTGTGCGTAGCAGTTCTGGATCTGCCCTAATATGAATTTCTGGCTGTCCAGCCCGTCCGCCGCGATATCCACCGGAAATTTTGCCCTGACGTCAGGCACAAAATAACTGCCGTCTCCCGGCATCCAGTATTCCAGCAATTGATAATCACTGCCATTTACCTGAAACGTGACCGCGACCGGAATATGGCTGCCGCTTACTTCTTCTATCCCATCTTCGGAAAAACGGTAAACCTGACGCAGCGCCCATCCATAAAAAGTGACCCTGCCGGACGCTTTTTGAACGCGCTTCAGCTGCACAAAGCTGCAGCAGGCAAAATCATACGGTTCCGGAAACGACCATGTCTCCTGCCCCATGACCGCGTCTATGAGCGCCTGCTCCTCCATAGCCTTCCTGTCGGCCCGCGCGGTTTCCTTTTTTGTCTCCGGCGTCTCTTCTGTTCCCTGTCCGGACATTTCCTGTTTCTGCGCCGTCTGCCCCTGCGCCTCTGGTTCCGCTTCCGCCGCTCCCGGATCCGCCAGCAAAAATACCGCCCCCGCAGCACAGGCCGCCGACGCCAGAACAACCGTTAAAAACGCGGGCTTTTTATAACGCATGATATTTTTTATGCGGCTTTTCGTCCCGCTTTCGCCAAACGCGAGCGTGGCGCTGGCCGCAAAAAATTTTCTCCCCGCCGTAAGGCGCAGGATCGAAGCGGCATACGCCGCGCGCGCATCGCCATCCATCCCGCGCATGACCGCCTCGTCACAGCTCATTTCCATGTCCTTTATCGCCAGCGCAAACGCCAGCCATACAAGCGGATTGAACCAATGCAGCCCCAGGCACAAAACCGCGACCGGCTTTATGATATGGTCATGTCTGCGGATATGACACTGCTCATGCGGGACCACATACTTCCATTCATTTTCATCCAGTCCGGACGGCAGATAAATACGCGGCTTCCAGACCCCTGCCACAAACGGCGCGGAAATATCGTCCGCCAGATAGAGATTGTCCCTGACGCACAGGGAACAAGCCAGCAGCCTGCGCAGACGGAGCGCTGATACGATCTGGTAAACTGCAAAAAGAAACATCCCCGACAGCCAGACAGCGGCCCATGCCGCATACGGGATCCGAAACGGGCTTGCCATACTCTTTGCCGCTTTCCCTGCACCTTCTGCGCTCCCTGACCTATTTCCGGCGCCCTGTACGTTTCCCGCCAAATCTCCCGCATCCTGTATGGAGGACGGATACTGCACATAAGCCGCACCTGTAAAAAACGCCGCCCTGCCCGTTTCCGTAACCGGAGCATTGACCAACCCCAATGCCGAAAAGCCGGACGGAAGGGAAAAGGACGCCGGGCAAAGCAGCCGGAACAGCACAATGCCCCACAACAGATACGAAAATCGTTTCGGCGCCCTGCGGAGCAAAAAGCGCAATGCCAGCACGAACAGGATCGTCACGCCCGCTGTAACGCTCATATTAAAAACGCACTGCATGATACGGTATAAAACGTCCATAAGCTAATCCCTCCCCCTGTTTATGATATCCAAAAGCTCCCGGATCTCTGCTTCCGACAGTTTTTTTCGCGCCGTAAACGCCGCCACAAACGCGGGAAGGGAGCCTTCAAACGCGTCCTTGACAAATTGCTCCCCCTGCATACCGTAAAACTCCTGCCTGCTGACTGCCGATGACACAATGCCGTCCTGATTGCGAAAAATCCCTTTTTCACAAAGCTTGCGCAGCACATTGTAGGTCGTCGGCCGCTTCCAGTTTAATTCTTCCGCGCACAGCTCCGCCAGCTTCCGCGACGGGATCGGCTCATGCTCCCAGATCAGGTCTGCGAAACGCGCCTCGACCACGCCTAAATTGGTATCAACCATAAAACCATCTCCTTGTTTATTATCAATGAACTGATGTTAGTTTACTGCTAATAAACAGGTTTGTCAAGACACAAAATCGGATGCTGCGCCATCATCCGATACGCGCTTCCGATTGCCTGCGCGCACTCAAGGCTTCCACCCGTCAAAATTCGCCCATGCCGGAACAGGCCAAAAAGACGCATGGACGACAGCCATCCGCTGTTCCATGCGTCTTTTTTGCGCTGTTATTGCGCGATCCGTTTCCTGTTATTTATCTTCCGGCGTGTGCCACTGCCAGTTCATAACTTCCGGCAGGTCCTCGCCATAATTGCTGATATACTGCTTGTGCTCCACCAGCTTGTCGCGCATCTGCTGCAGCAGGTATGCGCCCTTATTGCCAAGCTGCGGCAGGCTCTTGATGACAGCCGACACGAGATGGAAACGGTCGATCTCGTTTTGCACCCTCATGTCAAACGGCGTTGTGATCGTACCCTCTTCCTGATAGCCAAATACCTGCAGGTTGCGGTTATGGCGTTCATAAGTCAGCTCGTGGACAAGCGTGCGGTATCCGTGGAATGCAAAGATAATCGGCTTGTCCTTTGTAAACAGCGCGTCATAATCCGCATCCGTCAGGCCATGCGGATGTTTCGTATGCGGCTCTAACTTCATCATGTCAACGACGTTGACAAAACGGATTTTAATATCCGGAAGATTGTCTCTTAAAATCGTTACGGCTGCAAGCGCTTCAAGCGTCGGCGTATCGCCGCAGCACGCCATGACGACGTCCGGCTCCTCGCCCTGGTCGTTGCTCGCCCAGTCCCAGATGCCGATCCCCTGTGTGCAGTGCTTTACCGCCTGCTCCATGGTCAGCCACTGGTAGCTCGGGTGCTTGGATGCAATGATCACGTTTACATAGTTCCTGCTCCTGATGCAGTGGTCAAAGCAGGACAACAGGCAGTTCGCGTCCGGCGGCAGGTACATACGCACCACATCCGCTTTCTTATTGGAAATATGGTCCAGGAAGCCCGGATCCTGATGCGTAAACCCGTTGTGATCCTGCTGCCATACATTGGACGTCAAAATCAGGTTCAGGGAAGCGATCTTCTGCCGCCAAGGGAGCTGAGACGTCACCTTCAGCCATTTTGCATGCTGCGCGCACATGGAATCCACCACGCGGATAAACGCCTCATAGGAAGCGAAAAATCCATGCCGCCCGGTCAGCAGGTAGCCTTCCAGCCAGCCCTCGCACATATGCTCGCTCAGATAAGAGTCCATAATGCGGCCGTCCCTTGCAATGTCCTCATCTTTCTCATGGACTTCCGCGTTCCAGTCCCTCTTCTGCGCTTCAAACACCTTATACAGACGGTTGGACATCGTTTCGTCCGGCCCGAAGATACGGAAGTTTCTCGCCTCCTCATTCAGCTTGAAAATATCCCTTACAAAACCGCCGAGCTGGATCATATCCTGCGCTTTTACCGCGCCCGGCTTTGGAACGTCAACGGCATATTCCGGATTGCGGAAATCAGGCACACGCAGATCGCGCAGCAGCAGGCCGCCGTTTGCATGAGGGTTCGCGCTGATCCTTGCGTCCCCCTTCGGCGCAAGCTCCGCCAGCTCCGGTTTCAGGCGGTAGTTTTCATCAAACAGCTCGTCCGGCTTATAGCTTAACAGCCATTCCTTCAGCATATCCAGATGCTCCGGCTTCGACATGTCGATCGGCACCTGATGCGCGCGGAAAGAGCCTTCCACCGGCAGCCCGTCCACGACCTTCGGGCCTGTCCAGCCCTTCGGCGTGCGCAGGACGATCATCGGCCAGAACGGACGCTCTGTCTTTCCGTTTTCACGCGCGTCTTTCTGGATTTCCCTGATTTTTTCAATGCACAGGTCAACCGTCTCCGCCATCTTTCTGTGCATCGTCATCGGATCGTCGCCCTCTACGAAATGCGGCTCCCATCCGCAGCCATGGAAGAAGCTTGCGACCTCATCTTTGGAAATATGCGAAAATACGGTCGGATTGCTGATCTTATATCCATTCATATGCAGGATCGGCAGCACCGCGCCGTCCGTTGCCGGATTCAAAAATTTATTGGAATGCCATGCGGTTGCAAGCGGGCCCGTCTCCGCTTCGCCGTCGCCAACGATAACCGTTGTAATCAGGCCCGGATTGTCAAATACGGAACCGAACGCATGCGCGATCGAATAACCAAGCTCGCCGCCCTCATTAATGGAGCCCGGCGTCTCCGGCGCCACATGGGAGGAAATGCCGCCCGGGAATGAGAACTGCTTGCACAGGCGCTTCATGCCTTCCTCGTCCTGGCTCACGTTCGGATAGATCTCACTGTAATGCCCTTCCAGATAAGAATTTGCCACAAAGAAATTCCCGCCATGTCCCGGCCCGGAGATCAGGATCATATCCAGATCGTATTTTTTGATCGCGCGGTTCATATGCACGTAGACAAAGTTCTGTCCCGGCACAGTGCCCCAGTGCCCTACGATCTTTCTCTTTACCTGTTCCCTGGTAAGCGGTTTACGCAGCAGCGGGTTGTCGAGCATATAAAGCTGCGCCGCCGCCAGATAGTTCGCCGCGCGCCAATAGGCGTTCATTTTGCCGAGGTATTCCTCGGTCAGCGGCTGTTTTTCTACACAATCATTTGCTGCCATAAGTTTTCTCCCTTCCGATATTTAAAACAAAAATCTCCCTTTTGCGCGGTCTTTTAAAAATAAAAAGCCCCCGCTTTATCTATTATAACAAAACACCGATGGATTTCAATTCCTTTTTTGGTTATTTTTTACACAGTAAAATTGCTGACGCGCAGCATCTGCAGAAACATCGCCGTATGCTTTTTCAATTCATTGACAAACGGCTCATAAAAAAACTTCTTCTCCACCGTCGTCTTATCCTGCAGCGTGAGCAGAAAAGCGTTCCATTTCGGGTTTTTTTCCAGCATCGCCGCATACGTATAATCCAAAAGCTGCGCGAACGCCTCGTCTTTTAAGCATTGCAGGAAATCTTCCTGTGAAATGTTTTTTTCCGGCATTTTTTCATCTTTAAATAAGTGTTCCTTATTCGCGTCAAAATATGCCTGATACTGTTCCTGCACGTCCGTATACAGCGGCTCGCAGTAAACGGCGAGCGCCTCATTGCACTCATTGCAGCGTTTATTCAGATAGGTGTTCGCCTTTTTCAGCTCCTTTGCCGTATCCGGCTCCTTCCCGTAAGAGCGGAACGCAAACGGCTCCCGCCGCGCTGTTTTTAAAACGCCCGGAAGGTTGACGGCAAACACAACGCCAATGACCTGGTTGAGCAGGCCATCCCGCAGCGCCAGCATACGGTAATTTGCGTCCTCTTCCTCCGCCTTCCCGTTTGGCGAGACGATCGTGCGGTCGTAGCCGATCACCGAATAATCCCGTTCCAGTATAAAAGACTCCCCGGCGAAATAAACCGCCCGGTCGCCCTTATGGAAGATATCGTTATCCTCCTGAAACGTCACCAGTTCCAGCGGGATGCAGCCGAATTTTTTATAATAATTTTCCCCCGTATCAAAAATCCTTTTTAACAGCCTGTCAAAGTCAGACTGCGCATAAGTAGATACATACGCTTCCTGATATGCCATGCCCGCACCTCCTTTTCATTTACAGCCATTTTTCCAACGCCGCGGAAAGCTTTGCGATCTCCACCGGCTTTGCCACATGGCCGTCCATGCCCGCTTCTTTTGCCTTTTGGATATCATCGGAAAAAGCGTCCGCCGTCATGGCGACGATCGGAATCTCCCGCAGATCCTCGCGCCCCATCGCGCGGATCTCCCGCGCCGTCTCATACCCGTTTTTCACAGGCATCTGGATATCCATAAATATCAGGTCATAATACTCCTCCGGCGTCTCGCGCAGCCTGTCCACCGCCTGCTGCCCGTCAAACGCCATCTCCACTTCGATCCCGATCGTCTCCAACAGTTCTTTGGCGATCTCCCTGTTTATCTCGTTATCCTCCACCAAAAGGATCCGCCTGCTGATATACTGCTTTTTACGGAAATGGTCGATCTCCGTCTCCTCTTCCTTCGCGTCATGGCCCACGACCGCCTTCAGCACATACAGCATCCGCGAACGGAACAGCGGCTTTTCGATAAACGCGTTTACGCCCGCTTCCCGCGCCTCCTGCTCAATCTCCGACCAGTCGTATGCGGAAAGGATAATGATCGGCACCTGTTCCCCCACCTGCCTGCGGATCTCCCTTGCCGTCTCCACGCCCGACCTGCCCGGCATCTTCCAGTCTAAAATAACAGCCGCAAAATCATTCTTGTCCTCATGCGCCAGGACAACCTCGCGGATCGCGTCGTCGCCGTTTAACACCCATGACGCCGCCATGCCGATACTGTTTAAAATCTCGCAGGCGCTCTCACAGGCGTCCTGCTCATCATCCGCCACGAGCACGCGCAGGTCAACCAGCGATTCCGCCCGCTCCTCCTCAAGATCCTGCAGCTGCAGATACAGCTGCACCGTAAATGTCGAGCCTTTGCCAAGCGCACTCTCCACTTTGATATCGCCGTTCATCATGCGAACAATGTTTCGGGCGATCGGCATTCCCAGCCCGGTCCCTTCGATCTGCTTCGAGTCCGAATTTTTCGACCGCGCAAACGGCTCGAAAATATCCTGGATAAACTCCTCTTCCATGCCGATGCCGTTATCCGCAATGACAAATTCATAAAAGCCCCTGCCCGCAATATGGGATTCTTTTTCGACAATGCCAATCGAGATCTCGCCGCCCTCCGGCGTAAACTTCACCGCATTGCCGATGATATTGACAAATACCTGCCGCAAACGCAGCGTATCCCCGACCACGTCCTCATGCCGGACATTGGAGATATTGATCTTCAGGTTCTGCTTCCTCGCATTTACCTGTGGATTTATGATCGTAAGCAGGCTGTCCACCATTTCCGAAAGGCTGAACTCCTCTTCCGTCAGAGTCACTTTCCCGCTCTCAATCTTTGACATATCCAGCACATCGTTAATGAGCGCAAGCAGATGTCTGCTCGACACCGTAATCTTGCCCAGACAGTCCACCACGCGCTCCTTATCGTCAATATGCATCGCGGCAACCGTCGTCATTCCCATGATCGCATTCATCGGCGTGCGGATATCATGCGACATACGGGACAAAAACTCGCTCTTCGCATGGTTCGCCTGTTCCGCCGCCTCAAACGCATTCTGCAGGGCAAGGCGGCTCTCCCGCTCTTTTTCCTTTAACGCCGTCACGTCCTGGATCGCGACCAGCACCTGAACCGGCGTCTGGTCCTCCCAGCGCAGGCACAGGATTGACATATTTTCCCACTGCTCTGCGCCGTTTTTCCGGATACGGTACTCAAACTGCAGATACTGGTCTTTCTTCCGGATATGGTCCTGGATATATTCCCGGGTGATAAGCGCGGACATTTTCTCCCCGCCTTCCTCTTCGATATAATGCTGATCCAAATATGCCTGCAGATCTGAAAAAGAACCTTTCTGCGGCATACGGACATCCGCCTCCTCCAGATATTCATAGGTATCCGCTTCCAGGTCGACGACCGCAAACCGGTCAAACAGCCGCACCGCGCTCTCCACAATGCGCGAAACCTTCCGGTTTTCAAATACAAGCTGTTTGCGCTGCCGCCATCCGAAAAACACTAAAACCGCCAGATACAGCAAAAATCCGGCGACAAGCCTGGCTTCCAGCTCAAAGCCCGCCGTCTCCGCGCGGCTTACCATCCGCCCCGACACGCTTGACGGGAAGTTCTGCTTTAACACCCAGTCGTTTACCGAGAGCATGGCAAGATAGGAGTTCCCCGTCCCCTGCTCCGTTTCAAACGTATAGGTAAATGCGTTGTGGTTTTCAAAGGATTTCCGGATCTCGTCCACAACAGAGTTTTTCACGCCCGCAAAGCCGTCAAGCGACAGCACGATATTATCGGTCTCTTCCGCCCCTTCGCTGCAAAATAGGACGTCCCCGTTTTTATCGCACAGATAAGCCTTGATATCGCTGCCAAATAAATCCGTAGAGATAATATCGCGCACCCGGTTTTCGCAATATACGCCGTTTAATACGCCGACGATCTTTTTCTCACAGCGAAGCGGCGCATAAAATACGATCTTTTTTTCCTCTGTCGTCTCATCCGTAACGACGCAGATTCCGGAATGCCCGCTCATGCCTTCCGTAAAATATTCTTCCCCGGAGACGTCCCGCGTCTCCCCGGACACGCGCAGCAAAACGCCGTCCGTCCCCGTAAACTCAATGTCGTCAAACAGGGACTGCTCCGCAAGATTCTGCAGCATCTGCTCGTCCATCTGTACGGAATCCATCGATTCGTCAAACAGATACGAGATCGTATTGATCCCCTCCTGCGCGTTCTGCAAAATATCGTCAATATGGTTCGCGATCCGGTTCGCCGTATATTCGATATAGCTGGCATTCTGCCGGATAATACGCTCCCGGTTCTCCCTCATGTAAAAGACGAATGACAGGATGATATAAATAAAAAGCACGACCGCCAAAATCATCTGTTTTCCAAAATTCTTTCTCTGCATATAACGCTCCTTCCTTTGTATACAGGTAAAAAAAACTGGGAATCACAGACTTTCCATCTCTGATTCCCAGTTTATCCGGTAAAGCTGATGACGGGACTCGGACCCGTGACCTCCTCACTACCAATGAGGTGCGCTACCACCTGTGCCACATCAGCTTGTTTCTGTCAGCCCGCTTTTACCGAACTGACTTTACTACTATACTATATGAAAGATAAAAAGTCAACCGGTTTCGTTATATTTTTACTGCTTCCTTCCGCTTACGGACAGAAAACGCTCAGGCGCCCGGCGTGAGCTTTACCGTAATATGGTTTCCGCCGCTTGCCAGCATACGCTGGTACGCCTTATACGCATCGTCCGGCGCAGGCACTGCCTCCTGCGTGTAATTCTGGACGTTCCCGTAAGTGTCCCGAACCGTCATCGTAAGCTGCCTGGCCGGTTCCGCCGCTTCTTCTTCCTGTGTCTCTTCCGGCTGCGCCTGCCCGTCTTCGGTTTCCTCCGGCTCTTCTTTTTGGCCGTTTACCTTTTCAGAGATAATCTTTGTAAATAACTGCAAAAATTCCAGATAATCCTCATAATCAAAATATTTGCCCATAAAATCCCGCAAAGATGAGGCCGCCGACACAGCGGCTCCCGCCGGGGATACGCCTGTATTTTCAGCGCTGTCCGTCTGCTCCGCGGAAGACGCCGCCGATGACGCGGCCGAATCCGCCTGTGACTGTGCGCTGTCCGGGATCGTTACGCCCTCCTGCAGATATTTGAGGATTTTCGTGACATAATTCTGCGTCTCCGAAAACGGCGGTATCCCGCCGTATTTATCTACATTTCCGCTCCCCGCATTATAAGCGGCAAGCGCGTAAGACAGATTTCCGTTATATTTCTTCAAAAGCTGGCTGATGTATTTCGCCCCGCCCATGATATTCTGCTCCGGATCATACGCGTCCGTAACGCCGAGTGAAGCCGCCGTCCCCGGCATAAGCTGCATAATGCCCATCGCCCCGCTCTTTGACGTCGCTTTCGCATTAAAAGAAGACTCCGCTTTCGCCATCGCCTTTAACAAATCTTTGGATACCTGATACGTATCCGCCGCCTTTTGAAAGATCTGCTCTAAGGAATCCGCATTGCCGGCCGCGGCCGCCTTGTCCAAATAAGAAGAAAAATTACTGTTTTCCGTTTTTTGCGTATCTTCTGTCAGTCTGGTAAGAATTGCCGCGTTATTCACGCCCGATACAGAGATAATGCTCATTTTTTGCTCCCTTCGCAGCTATGCGTCCCATAGCCGCCTTCTTTCCATATGCTTCCGATCTTCTACTGCCCGGCCTTTACAACGGCTGACTTTGGCATAGCCGACATGGATAACAGATTCGTATACTGCTCTACCTGTTCTTCGCCCACAAGGATGCTTGCCTTTTGGCTGATGCCGCCAAAGGCGTTTTCCCCGATCTTTTTCAGGCGCGCCGATTCGATAATGACTCTTCTGAGATTTATGCAATTATAAAACGCTTCTGTTTCCACAGCCACGACATTTGCCCCGATCCGCACTGCCGAAAGCTCCGTATTTTCTGCAAAGGCCCTTTCCGCCACTTTTACAACCCGATATGTAATGCCGTCAATCTTTACTGTTTTCGGTATCCGCGCAGACTTTGCGCTTTCTGCAATGCCAACGCACGCAGCCGTCTTTTCTTCCGCATCTACGATCATGTATTCCAGATTTCCCACTGTGTAGCGGAATTCATTGACCAGTCTGCCGTCCGGCGCGATCGTAAGTCCCGTCGGCGTCTTTACATACCAGCACCTTGACGCTGATTCTACTGAGATCGAGGCGTTCGCCACCGGATAACGCCCTTTCGGGGCTGCGTTCGACGGATCCGAGCAATAAAAAACGCCGTCCGTATAGTCTGTGATCAAAATTGCATGGGGCTTGCTCGTATTATAGATCACGATCCCTTCCGGATGCTTGTCCAGCATACTGATCAGTTCCTTCTTCGAGGAAAGGCTCTTTTGCGTCACGCTGAAGCCTGCGGATGAAAAATTCCACTTTAAGCCTGTCCCTTCCACCCATGCGGTCTTCCTTACCGAGCTTTCGGTGATCTGATCCCAGTCCTCGTCCCCGGAAAGCATCGCGGCGCGCCGAAGCATCATCGTGCTTGCCGTCAGCGTACAGATCCGCGCCTGCGACTGCTTCAAAAATACGCTGTCCTCATTCAGTTCCTCAAATGTTACGCCGTCCTTCACATTGGCTGCCTGCAGCGGCGTCTGCGCCTGCAGCAGCAGAGCCGTCATGCATACGGCAAGCGAGGCGGCGATCCTGCCCGCCATCTTTTTCATAAAGCGCTGTTCTTCCATGTCTCCTCCAACAATTTCCCATTTTCATCTGTAACGATCCGGCCAGCAGAGACAGGCCATCTCCACTGGCTGAACGGTTACTTTTATTTTACAGTAAAATCCTCTGTCTGACAAGCATATCGCGAAAAAAAACAAAGTTTATGGTTCCTTAAATTCCCTTAAACAGGAAACGGAACGATAATCGGCCCGTAACGTCAATGCGGTATTCCGGATGCACCAGCGCGCCCCAGCTGTCGTCCCCGCCGACGCCGATCTGCGCCGCCGCGACGCGAACGACCGTATAATGGACGTTCGGCAGTTCATAGGCATGGGTCGCGTTTTCGATCTCATGCGGCGTATACGGCAGCGCGGAAAAATTCATTTCATCGCCCGCAAACAGCAGCCCCCTGCCGCGCGCGTCCGTAACCTTTGCGCAGCGGACGCCCATTTTGTTGCCGCATTCCTGCGGGACGAGGTATTTCGCCATGTTGTCCATGACCTTATTTTGATAAACGCCGAGCTTTGCGCCCGCTTTCCGGTCCGCGTACGTTTCCTCCGGCCCAAGCCCGTACCACGTCACATGGTCATAATCCGCGTTCATCCGGAACATCATGCCAAATTCCGGCATATCGCCAAGCCCCTCCACCGGGTCATAAGACAGGACGGTCTCGACCGCGCCGTCGCCGTATACCGTATAGGCCACCTCGCATGTGCTGTGCGGCGTCGTCGGCATATGGTAGAGGAACGCAACCGTAATGCAGTTATCCCCCGGCTCAATCCGGATCGGGACGTCCGCAGACGCGCCTGTATTTTTCTGGCTGACATACATGCTCGCAATCTTCCACTGCGCATAGCGTTCCGGCGCATTGCTGCCCATATCGTTATCGGTCGGCGCGCGCCAGAAATTCGGCGTCGGGATCTTCTCAAGCATTTCCACGCCCGCATAACGGTAGGAAACCAGCCCGCCGCTGACGCCGGAAAACAGGACTTCAAAACCGTCGCCCTTAACGCCGAGGTTTAACTTGCCCATGGTAACAGAAAGCGGCTTATCGCTCTTTTTCCACACAAACGGCTTTTTAAACACTTTCTGCCCAAACGCGACTTCATGCCCCGCTTTCGCCCAGAGCGTGTCTTCTTTCAGGCGGAAAGAAACCGTAACCGCATATTCGCCGTCTTCCTTATCCGCAAACGGCAGCGCGAACTCCGCCTGCGACAACGGCCCTACCGATATCTCCAGCGGTTTCTGCGCGATTTTTGCGCCGTCTTTCTGCAGAATGGCGATGCAGGCGAAAGTGTCCGTATTCACAAACAGGTTTTTATTGATGACCGTAAACGTATCGTCCGTAAATTTCACAGAAATATTCTGGTAATTATATTTTACCTCCTGCATCTTCGGGGACGCATCGCGCCCGCCGCCATATACAATGCCGTTCCCGCTGAAATTATAATCGCTCGGGCGGTCGCCGAAGTCGCCGCCGTATGCCTGAAATTCCTGTCCGTAACGGTCTTTTTTCAAAAGCGACTGGTCGATATAATCCCAGATAAAACCGCCCTGGTAACGCGGCTGCGTATCCGTCAGATCGGTATACTTATGCATCGCGCCGCAGGAATTGCCCATCGCGTGTGTATATTCACAGCAGATAAACGGCTTGTCCGTATGCGTTTCCAGAAACTTTTTAATCGAATCAACGGACGGGTACATCTGGCTCTCCATATCGCTCGTGCCGTTATAACGCCTGTCATGGAACACGCCCTCATAATGCACAAGGCGGTGCGGGTCGAGCTCCCGGAACTTCTGCGACATTTCATAAATGACCTTTCCGCCGTACGATTCATTTCCGCATGACCAGATCAGGATCGCCGGATGGTTTTTATCTCTCTGGTAGCAGGAGTTTACGCGGTCGAGCATCGCGCCGAGCCACTCTTCTTTATCGCCCGGCACCGCGGACTCCTTCGGCATGACGCCGCGGATAATCGGATCCCAGACGCCATGTGATTCCATGTTGTTTTCAGCGATCATATACAGCCCGTACTGGTCGCACAGCGCATAGATCCGCGAATCGTCCGGATAATGGCAGGTGCGGATGGCGTTGATATTATTGCGCTTCATGGTCACGATATCCTGAACAAGCTCTTCCGTAGAAACCACACGCCCCGTTTTCGAGGAAAACTCATGGCGGTTCACGCCCTTAAACACGATCCGCTTTCCGTTTAAAAGCATCAGCCCGTCTTTCATCTCAAAGCGGCGGAAGCCTGCTTTCTGCGGGATCACTTCCGTCAGATTGCCGTCTTTGTCATAGACTTCAAAGATCAGGTCATACAAATACGGCGTTTCCGCGCTCCAGAGCTTTGGCGCACAGATCTCGTAGGCAGCTTCCGTCACCTGCGCCAGTTCCCTGGTATCGTCTACCAGCGCCGTATCCTTGTCCTTTAAGACGATATGCACGCTTCCCACGCCCGCTGTTTTCAATGTAAGCGCAAGCTCCGCCCGCGTCAGGTCTTCCATGACAAGCGGCTCCGTCTTAATATCCCACACATGCGCCGCAGGGACCGTATATAAATAGACGCTGCGGAAAATACCCGAAAAACGGAAGAAATCCTGGTCTTCGCACCAGCTTCCCGACGTCCATTTGATCACCGTAACCGCCAGTTTGTTTTCGCCCTCTCTGACGTAAGGCGTAAGCTCAAATTCAGACGGCGTAAAGCTGTCCTCGCTGTAACCGACAAACTGCCCGTTCAGCCAGAGGGCCATGCCGCTTTCCACGCCCTGGAAAGAAATATAAAGCGGCCGCCCCTGAAAATGCTCCGGCAATGTAAAATATTTCACATAGCTTGCCACCGGATTAAATGCTGTCGGGACGTCGTCCGTCCAGATATCCTCGCGCCCGTCCCAGGGGAACTGCAGATTTACATACTGCGGGATATCGTACCCTTCCATCTGGATATGCGCAGGCACGCGGATATCCGCCCATGGCTTACAGTCATAGTCCTCTTTTTCATAGCCCGGAACCGTCTGGGCAAAATTTCTGGCATAATGGAACTTCCATACGCCGTCCAGAGAATAGCGGCGGCTCGTCTCCCCCGAAGCCGCCTCGGACGCATCCGCATAACACACATGGTCTGAATGCGCCTCCAACCTGTTGACCGCGAAACACGTCGGGTCTTTTACACAGGAAAAGTCAAATTGCCGCATAGCGTCTCCCTCCAAATTCAATTACACATTTATCTCCGCTTTTACGCCGAGCAGTTCTTTATTTTCGTCCAGCAGCGGCCGCACAACCTCTTTTAAGAAATTTTCAACCTGCAGCGGCGCGCGCCCGACGTATCTTGACGGCTCCATGCCCGCCTGCAGCTCTTTTAGCGACAAATGGAATGCCGGATCCGCCGCGATCAGCTCCAGCAGGTTGTTTTCCAGCCCCTTCTGCTTGACGTTCGCGCCCGCCTCCATAGACAGCTGACGGATGCGCTCGTGCAGTTCCTGCCGGTTCCCGCCTTTTTTGACAGCGTCCATCATAATATTTTCCGTCGCCATAAACGGCAGCTCCGCCATCAGATGTTTTGTAATGACTTTATCATATACGACCAGCCCGTCCACAACGTTCAGGCACAGATCCAAAATGCCGTCCACCGCCAGGAACCCTTCCGGAATCGAAAGCCTTTTGTTCGCCGAGTCGTCCAATGTGCGCTCAAACCACTGCGTTGCGGAAGTGACCGCCGGATTTAACGCGTCCACCATGACATAACGCGCCAGGGAAGCGATCCGCTCGCTGCGCATCGGGTTGCGCTTGTACGCCATCGCGGACGAGCCGATCTGGTTTTTCTCAAACGGCTCCTCCACTTCTTTTAAATGCTGCAGCAGGCGGATATCGTTTGACATTTTATGCGCGCTCGCCGCAATGCCCGCCAGCACGTTGGCGACTCTCGTATCGACTTTTCTGGAATACGTCTGCCCTGACACCGGATAGCACTGCGCAAAGCCCATCTTCTGCGCAATCATCGGATCGATCTGATCAATCGTTTCCTGGTCGCCCATAAACAGCTCCTGAAAACTCGCCTGCGTCCCGGTCGTGCCCTTTGAGCCGAGCAGCTTCATCGTGCCGATCACATGGTCGAGGTCTTCTAAGTCTAACAGAAATTCCTGCGTCCAGAGCGTCGCACGCTTTCCGACAGTCGTCGGCTGCGCCGGCTGGAAATGCGTGAACGCAAGCGTCGGCAGCGACTTATAGGCGTCTGCAAATTTTGCAAGCTCCGCGATCACATTGATCAGTTTTTTGCGCACCAGCTTCAGCGCTTCCGTCATTATGATAATGTCCGTATTGTCGCCGACATAACAGGACGTCGCCCCAAGATGGATAATGCCCGCCGCCTTCGGGCACTGCTGCCCGTACGCATACACATGGCTCATCACATCATGGCGCACTTCTTTTTCCCGCTCCCTTGCAACCTCATAATTAATGTCTTCCGCATGCGCGCACAGCTCGTCGATCATTTCCTGCGTAATGACCGGCTTCCCGTCCGCGCCTTTTAAGCCGAGCTCCATCTCGGTCTGCGCCAGGGCGATCCAGAGCTTCCGCCACGTTTGAAACTTTTTGTCCTGCGAAAAAATATACTGCATCTCTTTACTCGCATATCGTTCCGACAGGGGACTTGTGTATTTATCTGTCGACATACTGCCTCCTCGCTCTCTTACGGTTCTTTTTTACGATTCTTTTTTATCGAAATATTCCCCGCGGATATCTTCTTTCGGCGGCTCCAACGGATATTCCCCGGTAAAGCAGCCCTTGCAGATCGGCAGCCCGCCCGTCATCTCCTCCAGCCGCTCCACCTTTAAATACCCAAGGCTGTCCGCGCCGATCAGGCCGCGGATCTCCTCTAAATTATGGTGGTACGCGATCAGCTGTTCCCGTTCCGGAATGTCCGTCCCGAAATAACATGGCCATAAAAACGGCGGGGAACTGATCCGCACATGCACTTCCCTTGCGCCCGCTTCTTTGAGCATATTGACGATCCGGCCGGACGTCGTGCCCCTTACAATCGAATCGTCGATCATAATGACGCGCTTGCCGTATACGGCTTCCTTGATCGCATTTAATTTGACGCGCACGCCTGACGCGCGCGAAGCCTGCTTTGGCTTGATAAACGTCCTGCCTACGTAGCTGTTTTTCATAAACGCGATCCCGTAAGGAATGCCGGACTCCATCGAATAGCCCAGCGCCGCGGCATTGCCGGATTCCGGCACGCCGACGACCAGATCCGCGTCAACCGGGGAGTCCTGCGCCAAAAACCGCCCCGCATTGATCCTCGAATTGTAAACGCTCACGCCGTCGATATGGCTGTCCGGCCGCGCGAAATATATATATTCAAAGACGCAGCGCGCCTCTTTTTCTCTCGGCAGGCAGAGCGTCTGATCCGACGTAAGCCCGGTTTCCGGGGAAATCGTGACGACCTCCCCCGGCAGCACGTCCCGGATAAACTCCGCGCCGATCGTTTCCAACGCGCACGTTTCCGACGCAAGGATATACATATTGTCGCGCCGGCCGATACAGAGCGGCTTGAATCCGAACGGATCGCGCGCGCCGATCAGTTTCCGCGGGCTCATGACAACAAGCGCATACGCGCCTTTGATCTTTGCCGCCGCGCGAACGACTGCCTCCTCGACATTTTTTGTCCGCAGACGCTCCTTTGCAATATGGTAAGCAATGACCTCGGAATCAATGGTCGTCTGGAAGATCGCGCCTGTATATTCGAGTTCCTCCCGAAGCTCAGCCGCATTGATCAGGTTGCCGTTATGCGCCATGCCGAGCGTTCCCTTGACATAATTCAGCACGAGCGGCTGCGCGTTTTCTCGCGTGGACGCGCCCGCCGTTGAATAACGGACATGCCCGACGCCGATATCGCCTTTCAGCCGACCGAGATTCTCCGGATTGAACACTTCATTTACAAGCCCCATATCCTTATAGGAATCGACACGCCCCTTCGGGCCTTTCGTATCGCTGACGGCAATGCCGCAGCTTTCCTGCCCGCGGTGCTGCAGGGAAAACAGGCCGTAATAAATATCGGACGCCACATCCCTGCCGTCAAAGTCATAAATCCCCATTACGCCACACGCCTCATGCGCGCCATCCCAGGGACACTGCTGTTCCATAAAATCGTTATTCATACTTTTCCCCTGTCAATAATTCGTATGCTTCCTTATATTTGGCAACGGTTTTTTCCACGACTTCATCCGGAAGCAGGTAATCACTGTCCGGATTCTGTTTTAACCAGTCCCTGACGAACTGCTTATCAAAAGACGGCTGCGTCTTTCCCGGCTCATAGCCGTCCAGCGGCCAGAAGCGCGAGCTGTCCGGCGTGAGCATCTCATCGCCCAGGACGATCTCGCCGTTTTCGTCCAGGCCAAATTCAAATTTTGTATCCGCGATGATAATATGCCTTGACAGCGCATATTCCGCGCATTTTTTATACAGCGCAACCGTACAGTCCCTGATGCGCTCCGCATAAGCCGCGCCTTTCCCCGGAAACAGCTTCTCAAGGATCTCCACGCTTTGCTCAAACGTGATATGCTCGTCGTGCAGCCCCAGCTCCGCCTTTGTCGTCGGCGTATAGATCGGCTCCGGCAGCCTGTCCGACTCCCTCAGGCCGTCCGGCAGCTGAATCCCGCATACATGCCCGTTTTTCTGATAACTCTCCCAGCCGGTCCCGGTGATATAGCCGCGCACGATGCATTCGACCGGCAGCATTTTCAGCTTTTTACATTTCATGCTTTTCCCTTCAAACGCCTCTGTGCGGAAAAACTCCGGCATATCTGCGGCGTCCGTAGAGAGCATATGGTTTGGCACGATCTCTTTTGTAAAATCAAACCAGAAACGGGACATTTTTGTCAATACCGCGCCTTTTTCCGCAATGATATTTTTTAAGATCACGTCAAACGCGGAAATGCGGTCTGTCGCCACAATGATCAGGCTGTCCCCTATGTCGTATACCTGACGCACTTTTCCCTCTTTGATCGGTTTAAATTCCTGACTCATTCCATCCTCCGTATGTCCAATGACTTTTTATTTTTTTATCAGCAGCGATTCCCCGGTCATTTCCGCAGGTTTTTCCATGCCCATCATTTCGATTAAAGTCGGCACGATATCCGCAAGGCGCCCGCCCTCTTTCAGCGTATACGCCGGATCATAATTCACTAAAATAAACGGCACCGGATTGGTCGTGTGCGCGGTAAACGGCACGCCCGTCTCATAATCGATCAGCTGCTCCGCATTGCCATGGTCCGCACAGATAAACATCTGCCCGTCCACCTCAAGCAGCGCGTCAACGGCTTTCCCGACGCACGTATCCACCGCTTCCACCGCCTGCTCTGCGGCGTCCAGCACACCCGTATGCCCTACCATGTCCGGATTTGCAAAGTTGATGATAATCACGTCATATTTTCCGGAACGGATCGCTTCACAGAGCTTCTCGCAGACCTGCGGCGCGCTCATTTCCGGCTGCAGATCATAGGTCGCGACCTTCGGGGATTTTACTAAAATCCTGTCCTCGCCTTTGTTTGGCTCTTCCACGCCGCCGTTAAAGAAGAACGTTACGTGCGCATATTTCTCCGTTTCCGCGATCCTTGCCTGCGTCTTGCCGTTTGCGGCGAGAAATTCGCCAAACGTATTGGAAAGCTCCACTTTCTTAAACGCGATTTCTTTATTCGGGATCGTCACGTCATACTCCGTAAAGCAGATAAACGTTACCTGTTTCCTCGGCCCGCGGTCAAACCCGTCAAATTCATCACAGCAGAACAGCCTTGTCATTTCCCTTGCGCGGTCCGGGCGGAAATTAAAGAAGATGACAGAATCCTGATCCTTTACCGTCGCAACCGGCGCGCCGTCCTTTTCGATCACTGTCGGCAGCACAAACTCGTCCGTCACGTCCTTGTCATAAGAAGCCTGCATTGCCGCAACCGGATCCGACGCTTTCTCGCCGATTCCCTGCGTGAGCGCAAGGTACGCCTTTTCTTCCCTGTCCCAGCGGTTATCGCGGTCCATCGCATAATACCTGCCGGAAATCGTCGCGATCTGCCCGACGCCGATCTTTTCCATTTCATTTACCAGATCCTGCACAAACCCCTTGCCTGACGCCGGAGCCGTATCACGCCCGTCCATAAAGCAGTGTACGTATACATTCTGCAGCCCCTCTCTCTTCGCAAGCTCCAGCAGCCCGTAAAGGTGCGTGTTATGGCTGTGTACGCCGCCGTCCGACAACAGGCCGAACAAATGCAGGTCAGAATGATTCTCTTTGCAGTTTTCAATCGCTTTTAACAGGGCCTCATTCCGAAAGAAATCCCCGTCTTCGATTTCCTTTGTGATCCGCGTCAGCTCCTGGTATACGATGCGCCCCGCGCCCATATTCAGATGCCCGACTTCGGAGTTGCCCATCTGCCCGTCCGGAAGCCCGACCGCAAGCCCGCTGGCATAGCCCTTGACAAACGGGTACTTCTTCATCAGCCCGTCGATGACCGGCGTATTCCCCAGGGCGACCGCGTTCCCTTCCGTTTTCTCATTTAACCCAAATCCATCCAAGATCATTAATACTGTTGGTTTCTTGCTCATTGTACAGTTCCTCTCTTCTTTTTACATATTATTTATTCGTTATAAACTGCCCGACAAACTGGCTGTACGGGCAGGGTTTCCCAAAATAAAAGCCCTGGCTGTAATCCGGAAACAGTTCTTTCACCCGGCTGTGCTCCTCGCGCGTCTCAATGCCCTCCACGCAGAATTTTAAATTCAGCTTGTGTATCATTCCGCTCATCAAAGACAGGAGCGTATATTCGTAGTCATTTTCCATCGCCTTCGCCGTAAACGAGCGGTCGATCTTTATGATGTCCGGGCGCAGCTCATACAGATAATGGAAATTGGAATAGCCCGTCCCGAAATCATCCAGCGCGATCCAGATCCCATTTTCCTTTAATTTTGACCAGAGCCTGGTAAAACGGTTATCCGTCTCCAAAAGCCCGCTCTCGGTAATCTCAATGATGATATTTTCAGGCAGCAGGCCATGCTCTTCCACCGCCGCCACGATCTCCTTTAAAATATCGCTCTTGATCACCTGCACATAGGACACGTTCACGCTGATCCGGAAATCCGGTATCCATCTGCGCAGCCTTCCGCAGATTTCCAGCGCCTCATGCAGCATCCATTTTCCCACCGGAATAATCAGCCCTGTCTCTTCCAGGATCGGGATAAATTCAACCGGAGACACCAGACCCCACCGCTCCGACTCAAACCGCATCAGCGCCTCCGCCCCGTAAAGCCTGCCGTCATTTGCAAACAACGGCTGCAGATAAGCCTCAAATCCCTCATAATCATTGTATACCGCTTTGCGCAGATCCTTCGCAAGCTCCCTTTTGCGGATAAACTTTGCATAATCATTCTGCCGGAAACGGTAATCGCAGTTGCGCCCGTTCCGCTTTGCTTCATTTAAGGCAAACTCCGACAAACGCATCAGATCCGGATAATTATAATGCTCCACGTTCTGAAAATCCAGAATGCCCGCCGAGATCGTATACATGACGTCATAATGCATCTCTTCGATAAAGCTGTCAATGCGGCGGCGGATCCTGCGGTACTGTGCGGACGCCTGTTTTTCAAATCCGCCGAACAGATCGAGAATGGCAAACTCGTCCGCCACGATCCGGTACAGCCTCTGCCCCGGCTCCAGGCATTCCGAAATACATTTTGCTGTCTTTTGCAGGATCATGTCCCCAAACTCCACGCCATGCTTTTCATTGATCTCCTTAAATCCGTCAATGCCAAGCCGCATGAAAAATCCATGCAGTTCCTCGCCCTGCATTTCTTCCAGCAGCGCCTGCAGGCTTGCCTCCCCGAGAAGGCCGCTCAGATTATCCGCCTTCGGTTTTACGCCGATCTCATTGATGCAGCCGACCATATAGGAAGCTCTGCCGTCTTCCCCTTTTACCAGCCTGCCCCTGCAGTTGATCCAGACCGGATTCCCTTTTATGTCTTTCCAGCGGTATTCCATGTTATGGAAATCCTTCTCCCCCGCGATGAGCTGCCTCAGATCCTCCTGCAACGGGTCGATATCGTCCGGATAGACAAACTTCGCATGGTTCTCGACCACATGATGGAACGCATTCGACGGTACGGAAAACCGCGTCAGGGCTTTTGGCGATATATAATAATAGTCATTTCTCATATCCAGCACATACAGGCAGTCATTCATAGCGCTGTCGAGCAGATCGATGACTTTGCAGATCTGCGCTACGGATATCTGTTCTTTTTCATGTTCCATAACTGCTTCTCCTTGCATTTCCTCTCCAAACAGCAGGACGGCGGCGCGCCGCCTGCATAGCCACCCATACTGACTATTATTATATGGGATATCTTTGCAGTTTGCAATTACTATTTTAAAAGACAAGAGCGAATCCCAAATAACCAGAATCCGCTCCTGTCTTTTTATAACCAGGCTTCTCTTTTACGCATGGTTTTCCAATGTTTTATTTATATTGATAACGTGCTCCATATATACGCTCGTGCCATTCGCGATCTGCTCCACCGTGCGCACCGTGATCTGTTTAATATGGATCTGTTCGCCCGCAGAGACGGAAACCGCATCTCCGGCCAGTTCTGTGCCTGTCACCGTACAGCCGGTGATCGTCCCGTCGGTAACGGCAATGCATTCCCAGACAAGCTCCGTTGCCGTTTTTACGCGCTTTTCCGCAGTCTGGCTCCGTATCGTAAAACCGGGCGCCTTCTGAGAATCCGTCAGCTCAACCGACGCCGTAACCGTCGCATCCGCCCCGGAATCCGAGAGGAAATGGAACGTAACGATATAAGTCCCCGTTTCCGCCTTCTGGCAGCTCGGGATCGTTTCACCCGGATTTGTTTTAAAGATTACCGGCGTGAGCGTAAGCGTGTCCGAACCTGCCGCCAGAATAGGCGACGCGCCGCTCTGCTTCAGGTCTGCGGCATAATATCGGTTGCCTTTCTGGATATATGCGTTTGTAAAATATTTATAACCGTAAAACACGCCCCCGCGGTACTCAGCCACTTTCAATGTCACGGTCTTCTCACCCGCCGTCTGCGCGCCCACAGCCATATCAACCGTGTCATCACTTGCGATCACGCCATAGGTAACCGTCCCATTATAAGACGGCTCCTGAACGATGACCGTAAAATTCGCCATGACGCTGACACTGCCCCGCGTCAGCTCCAGCACATACTGATAAACGCCCACGGACGCGCCCTGCGCATGAATGATAACCGCATCCTGCTCCGCGTCATAGGTAGCCAGCACAGCGCGGTTTGACGTCTCAAAAACAGCCCCCGCTTCCTCTGTCAGATCAAATGCATCGCCATATTGATCCCGTCCCGTCACCCGGATCTTTTCCTGATAATCCATCTCATAAACATTTGAAACGACCACCGACGACTTTTCCAGAACCGCCCCCGCAAGCTTACGTCCCTCAGAAACCATGATGGCAAATGTATAATCCAGCGTCCGGCTTCCCTGCGAAACGGTAACGGTAATATTAACGGAGCCGCTTTTAATCGGCGTGATCCTGCCGCTCGTCTTATTAACGATCAATGCGTCTACATCCGAAGACGCATAAGTAACCGTATCATAGGCGATCGGCTCCCCATTCTCATCAAGTCCCGCAAAATGCGCATACATCACATCCCCGACAGCGACTGTGCGGACGTCTTCCCCCTGAAAATCAGGCGCATTGACAGAATCCGTTATCGTAAACTTCGTCGTGTCCGCCTCTTCCACATACGCCTCTGTACAGGTAATGACTCTCGTGTCGCTTAATTTCACAGTCCCCTTGTTATAAGAAACCGTAATGCGCGCGGTCTTTCCGGGCGTCTGCATATAGAGCGCATTTGTTTCTTTATTCAATATGCCGTTTGTCACTTCCCCTTCAAAGAAAAACGCGCCGGCGTCCACCGTATTGGTCACATCGATCCCCTGCGCATCATACAATGCGGCCTCAAGCGGCGTTTCTTTCTCCGCCTGCACTTCCGAAGTCAGCAGGGAAAGCGCAACCGGCGCGCCAACGCTCGCCGTGAACTGCCCGCTGTCCTGTCCGCAAGCAACCGTGTAAGCCGTCCCATCCGTAAAATTGGAAGACACCGTAACAATTGCCGTCTTCCCATCCTGCGAATACTTCACCTGCTTTACGGGCAGGGAAGCCGAATCGCTCTCCACCGTAAAATCCGAAGCCTTATACACGCCCGACACATCGCCGTTAAACGTCGCTTCAAATTTATTCGATGCGGTCTGCGTCACCGTTTCCATATAAGTGCGCACTTCCGCCTGAATGCTGCTCCTGCACAAAACCTTTCCGTCAGGTGAATTTTTCGCATAAGCCGTTATCGTATAGACGCCGTTATCCTGCGGCGTCCAGACGCCGCCCGCAGTGATCTCGTCATCATAATGCGTCCCCTTTGCATCTGTAATCTCCCAATACGCCGCGCTCGTTGCATTGGCAGGCGACATAATCGCCGTCAGTTCATAAGAATGCCCGGCCGTCAGCCTGTCCAGTCCGCCCGACACATCCGTAATCTGCGTCGTATCAATATCAATGGACTCCGCTTTACACTTCAATGCCGCTATCATGGAAAGCGTCTTTATCAGCTTATTTTTCGTATCATATACCTTCGCCCTGACGCCGATCCGCTTCCCCTTCAGCGACTCTCCGTTACTGTTGACCGTCACTTTGTTGATCACGGCCGTCTTTACCGCCTTTGTAGTCCTCTCAGCAAGCGACGCATATGCTTTCCCGCCGCCCAAAATGCTCCATTTCACCGTATAGCCTTTTTTCAGGTTCTTTACAGCGACCGTATACACGCCCTTATTCGATAAATTATCATACATTTCCGCATAAGTCCTTTTATAATACGGATCCGTTTCCGCCGTCTCCGCCGCGCCTGCCGGTATATTTACAGACACAAGCAGGATTGCCGCCGCCAGCATCATCGCCGCCGCTTTCCGAATGTTACCCCACATAATGATCCTCCTTATCTTACGATTCCAGTTTTTCCTATCATATCATGTTCTTCCGTTTCTTACAACCGCTCCTGACGGATAATTTTGCCATTTTCCACCCGGTAGATCAGGTCGCACTCCTCGATCGTCGTCAGGCGGTGCGCAATAATAACGAGCGTCTTCCTGCCGTGCAGGCGGTTAATGGACTCCATGATCGCCGCCTCTGTCTCGTTATCCAGCGCCGACGTAGCTTCATCAAAGATCACCAGTTCCGGATCCGGATAAAGCGCCCGCGCGATGCCGATCCGCTGCCGCTGGCCGCCGGAAAGCCGTACGCCGCGCTCCCCGATCTTTGTTTCCAGCCCTTCCGGAAGGCCCCTGACAAATTCCTTTAACTGCGCCTCTTCCAGCGCCTCCCATACCTTTGCGTCATCAATGTCCTCTTTTTTTACGCCAAACGCAATATTCGCCCGGATCGTGTCATCCAGCATATAGATCGTCTGCGGGATATAGCTCAGATGCGCGAGCCAGTCCGCATAATGCGTGCGGATATCCTGCCCGTCCGTCAGCACCTGCCCGGACTGCGGCTGCAGTAACCCAAGCAAAAGATCAACCGCCGTCGTCTTTCCCGAACCGGACGCCCCGACAATGCCGACCGATTTTCCGACCGGAATGGCCATATCCGCATTGTCCAGCACCTCCTGCGCGGCATTCGGATAGCGGAAACAGATCTTTGACAGCGCAAATTCCCTGCCATACGTCAGTCTGCCGCCCGCAGACGCTGCCATGCCGTCCCCGCCGGCCTGCTCTTCCTTTTCCTTCTGTTCCCATTCCTTTGCCGCATTCAGATTTTTAATCAGATTATCCAGCATTGGTTCCTGGAACGCGAGGGAATTGACCGCCCCGCTGATGCGCGTCGTGCTCGGCAAAAGCCGCACTGCGGCGACCGCAAATGCCGAGAGCTGCGGCAGCAGGCTGTCAATGCTCTTCCCCAGGGAGAGCAGGATCATGATGACCGCCAGAACCGCACTGATGCTGACCGCTTCGATCAAAAGGCGCGGCAGCGCCGTCACCACGCTGTTGATCTTTTCCGCATCAATCGCTTTTTTTCCGTATACCGCATACTCATCAATAAAATATTCTTCTTTATGGTTGACCTTCACGTCCTTGATCCCGTTCAAAGACTGCAGCAGCCACTTATTGGCGAGCGACGTGTTTTTCATAAACCGCTGGCTCGCGCCGCGCAATATCGGCTTTACAATCTTAAACATCAAAAGCATGATCACGCCCAGCACAGCGCCGATCAGAGCCGCCATCGTCGGGTCGATCACAAAAATAATAATAATCAGAGCCGCGCTGACGATGATTTCGGTAAAAAAATTCAGCACAGTTGTGAGCAGATTAAACGCATTGATGACATCTGTATTAATAATGCGCATGATCTCCCCCGTCGTCGCGCCCAGATAAAATTCATACGGCCGGTGCATATATACGCGCAGGAGCTGCCTTTGCACCTCGAAACGGTTATTGCAGACAAAACGGTACTGGAGATAATACTCCATAAACAAAAATGCGTTTTTAAAAATGTAAATAAAAATAAGCGTGCCAAGCAGCAGCATCATAACCCCGTAATAACTGTCCACATGGAACGTCCCGCACAGCAGCCTGACATACGGCTTGTCCATAAACCCCGGATCTACGACCGCCGTAATCAGCGGCCCCACCAGCGACACGCCTGTCATTTCCAGAATGCCGCCAATAACCATCAAAAACCCAAGCGCCAGCGCCTGCGCCGCCTGTTCGCGCGTCATAATACTATAGAATTTTTTAACAACTCTGATCATACTTCCCTACCCTGCGCCAGATATTTGCAATACTTAATATACCCCCTGCGGAACTGTTCTTTTTTCCAGTAATGGTTCGTCGCGATCAGCTTTCCGGATATATTAAAATACTCATAACAGATCTGTTTCCCCTTCTGCAGCACATCGTCCCATGTGCAGTCCACATAACGGTAGCTGCCGCCGATCTTCACATAATTCCATGCATGGGTGCCGCCGCCTGCCGTCCCGCACACCGCGATCGCGTAAATCCCCGCCTTCTGCGCAAGCAGGTTGAATGCGCCCGCATATCCCTGGCAGACCGCCTTTCGCTTAAGCAGCGCGCCGTAAGCCGTAAGCGAATCCTCATAACCGTCCGTCGGCTGCATCTCATGGTCAAAACTGCACCTGCGGACAACATAGTCATGAATCGCCCGCACTTTCTGCACAGCCGTCATCTTTGGTTTTATAATCTTTTTTATGACCGATTCCGCCTTCTTTTCCGCCGCCCGCATCTTCTGCGCCTGCTCCGTTTCAGTCAGTTCACTGCTGACGCCGTATCCATATGTCCCATCCGACTTTTTCCAGACAGCCGTATTGTAATTATACTCCGGATGCTGCCGCAGCATTAACAGGAAAATCGGATAATACGACGTCTCACTGTAAAATTTCGTCTTACAATCGCCGTTTTTAAGAGCGGTCAGGGCCGCTTTATATGCCGCCGCCCTGCTTTTTAAAGTTTTTACCTGCGTTTTGGAAACGTCTGACCGGCCGGCAATATGCGCCGTTTCCGCCGCCTGCGCCCGTACCGGACATTTCCCCGCAAACAGCATACACAGACAGACCGCGCACAATACCGCCAGACATCCCGGCGCTTTTTTCAGCCTTCCCATTTTCATCCTCCGCAGGGAACCGGCTGCGGGAAACAGATCTCCCCGCATAAAGCCGGCTGCCGCAAAATGCACGAACCTCATTTTGCGGCAGCCTCTGTATCCCTGTATTTATACAACCTTATTCATACAACACTGCTTATATTTCCTGCCGCTTCCGCAAGGGCATGGATCATTCGGATAGATTTTCCTGACTTCACGTTTCTTCGGCTTCTTTTCCGCAGAATCGTCTTTATTCGTACCGGTTACCTTCGCAACCTCTTCCCGTTCCACCTTTTCCTCTATTCTCGCATGGTACAGCAGGCGGAGCGTATCCTCGCGTATATTCTGCGTCATGGCTTCAAACATATCAAAACCCATCAGCTTATATTCCACAAGCGGATCTTTCTGCCCGTACGCCTGCAGGCCGATGCCCTGGCGGAGCTGATCCATATCGTCGATATGCGCCATCCATTTCCGGTCGATCACCTTTAAGAGAATCACGCGCTCCATCTCGCGGACCGCCTCCGGCTCCGGAAATTCCGCTTCCTTCGCTTCGTATAATTTTACCGCCTGCTCCTTCAGCTTATGCTTGACTTCCCTGCTGTTCTTGCAGTCAGCGATATTTTCCTCCGTAAGCGGCTCTAACGGGATCACCGGAACCAACAGCTGGTTCAGCTCGTTCAGATCCCACTCCTCCCGGTCGACGTCATCGGAAAGGCAGGTATCCACAACCCCTTCCACAAAATCCACGATCATCTTATAAATCGAATCGCGCATACTCTCGCCGTTTAAGACCTTCAGGCGCTCTTCATAAACGATCTCCCTCTGGTCATTCGAGACCTGATCATATTCCAACAGATTTTTACGGATGCCAAAGTTATTCGCCTCAATCTTCTTCTGCGCTTTTTCAATCGCATTGGTCAGCATCTTGTGCTGGATCTCCTCGCCCTCCGGCACGCCGATCGCATTGAACACATCCATCAGTTTCTCAGAACCAAACAGGCGCATCAGGTCGTCTTCCAATGAAATATAAAACTTTGATTCGCCCGGATCGCCCTGGCGTCCCGAACGGCCGCGCAGCTGATTGTCAATACGCCTTGACTCGTGGCGCTCCGTACCGATGATCTTCAGGCCGCCTGCCGCCCTTGCCTCGTCGTCCAGCTTAATGTCCGTACCGCGGCCGGCCATGTTTGTCGCGATCGTTACCATGCCATGTTCCCCCGCGTGGCTGACGATCTCCGCTTCCATCTCATGGAACTTTGCATTCAGCACCTGATGCTTGATCCCCCTGCGGCTCAGCATCTTGTCCAACAATTCCGACGTCTCGATCGTCACTGTGCCGACCAGCACCGGCTGCCCTTTTTCATGAGAGGCCTCCACATCGTCACAGACCGCCTTGAATTTCTCTTTCTTCGTCTTAAATACGGCATCCTGGTGGTCAATACGGATCACTTCTTTATTGGTCGGGATCTCTACAACGTCCATCCCGTAAATATCGCGGAACTCCTGCTCTTCGGTCAGCGCCGTACCGGTCATGCCGCATTTTTTCTCAAACTTATTAAAGAAGTTCTGGAATGTGATCGTCGCAAGCGTGCGGCTCTCCCGCTTCACCTTTACATGCTCCTTCGCCTCGATCGCCTGATGCAGCCCGTCCGAATAACGGCGGCCCGGCATGATACGCCCCGTAAACTCATCGACGATCAGTACCTGGTCGTCTTTTACCACATAATCCTTATCGCGGAACATCAGGTTGTGCGCGCGCAGCGCAAGGATGATATTGTGCTGTATCTCCAGATTTTCCGCATCCGCAAGGTTTTCGATCTTAAAAAACTGCTCGACCTTCTTTACGCCTTCCGCCGTAAGGTTGATCACCTTGTCCTTTTCATTGACGATAAAATCGCCGTCCTCTTCCTTTTCCACGCCCATAATGGCGTCCATCTTCGTAAACTCGCCATCGCCCTCTCCGCGGCGCATCTGTTTTGCCAGAATGTCACACGCCTCGTAAAGCTTCGTGGACTTCCCGCTCTGCCCGGAAATGATCAGCGGCGTCCGCGCCTCGTCGATCAGAATCGAGTCCACCTCATCGACGATCGCATAATGCAGCCCGCGCTGCACGAGCTGTTCTTTATAGATAACCATGTTATCCCTCAGATAATCGAATCCGAGTTCATTATTCGTCACATACGTAATATCGCAGGCATACGCCGCGCGGCGCTCATCGCTCTCCATGCTGTTTAAGATACAGCCGACCTTTAACCCGAGAAACTCATGGATCTTTCCCATCTCCGTAGCGTCACGCTGCGCCAGATAGTCGTTGACCGTTACAACATGTACGCCTTTTCCTTCCAGCGCATTCAGATAAGACGGCATCGTCGCGACCAGCGTCTTTCCTTCACCGGTGCGCATCTCCGCAATCCGTCCCTGATGCAGGATAATGCCGCCCATCAGCTGTACGCGGTACGGCTCCATCCCAAGCACGCGCACCGAAGCCTCCCTTACCGTTGCAAACGCCTCCACCAGAAGGTCGTCCAGCGTTTCCCCCGCTTCGAGGCGCTTTTTAAACTCTTCCGTCTTTCCCTTCAGTTCCTCATCCGACATCGCCTGCATCGTCGGCCGCAAAGCCTCGATTTTATCTACCAGCGGGCGGATCCTTTTTAATTCACGTTCACTATGAGTGCCAAATATCTTTTCAAAAGCTCCCATTCCAATACTCCTATCATCTATCAAATCATATTCCCGTCACATTCTATAAGCCTGTTTATTATACCACTACTTTGATTTTGGTACAATATCCAATCCCGTAAACGAATTGTGAATATTTTATAAACAATATATTATCTGATTTTTCCATAAAATATATTCACTTCACACAATTATTCAGTCTAAATAAAAAAATTTTATTTTTTTTCAAATTTATTATTGACAAATCATATTTTGTTTGATATTATAATTTCAACAAAAAACAAACACAGAAAAAAAGGAGGTCGATTCCACCAAAACCATAACGATTTGCCCCATAATCTAAGAAAGAGAGGTATGGACCACCGGACACGTAAGATAAGAATCAGGAGAAAAAGCAGGAGGTACAATCCAATGCACACGTAAGAATTCTTATTTGAGAGCGGCTGCCACCAGTGAACGCGAAGCTCACACCGGCAGTGCAGGAAGTACAAAAAACAGATTTCAGAAAAGAGGTACACTCCAATGTTCAGGACAGTTTAAACAGGACAGTGACTGGTTCCGCCCGCTTCCATCAAAAGTGATGTGAATTATGGGAACCGGTAATCAGGGAAAGCGAGGTATACTCCAATGAACAGCTCAAAAGCGACCGTCTTCAAGTTAGTTACATAGCATTCAAAGGAAACCGTGAATATATGGAAGGGAAGCTGGTCAGAGGCTCAGTTGAGAACATTCCTATATGAGTCCGGATCAAACGCACTCAAGGAAAACAAAACCGGATAAAATGTACTAAGGAGAAGACCGAAAGGCAGCATCAGACAAATTGAAAGAAAGGAATTGGTATACTCCAATGGATACAGAAGTCTAAAAGGCGTCAGCATTTACAGAGTAAGTTGCTGGCGCCTTTCTTATGCCCATTTGCGCGGGCAGGCTTTCCCGCCCCGGTTTTTATTTCCACGAACGCGGGATCTATGCGCCTTCCCGATCACGTTCTTCACGCATTTTATCCGCGATATAATAGGCAAGCGTTTCCTCCGCCTGCACTAAGCGGCATCCGCAGCGGAAACTGCCGTCTTCGAGTTTTTTCTGCCAGACGATCTTTGCTTCCACCTTGATCTCATCATCGTCATGCCCCGGATCGGTAAATTCGATCAGCAGGTTTTTATAGCCCTGCTGTTCAATCTTTTTTCCGCAGACGATCCCGATGCCGTTGGCGCAGAGATCGACAACTGTAATATCCATCGTTTCATCATCCGCAGCCACATACATACTGCCCGGCAGGCCGAGCGCCACCCTCGAAACGCGCCTGCGGTTGACGCGCACGCTGGATCTCCCCGACACAAGGACATGATACGGCTTTCCCGCCACTGTCTGCCGCTGGATCCTGCACTTTGTCCACGCTTTCGGCAGATCCAGCCCGTCCTCATAAATTGCGATCAGCTCTATATTCGGACTGGAAAAATCAAGGATCTTCCCTTCATGGCGTATCAGATCCAGAAATACAATTTCCCCGCGGACATCAGCGATATGCGCCTTCAGGTCGACCATAGACTCACCCTGTTTACAGCGGATCGTAAGTATGTCGCCCGCCTTCAATTCCCATATCTTCAACTCGTCACCTCCCAGACTGCATTTCTATTATGCGCCAAAAATATTCTTTCATGACAGGATCATGCGGTCGTTTGCAAACTCCCCGCCGCTGACCTCTTCAAATTTGGCGAGCAGATCCGACACATGAAGGGATTTCTTTTCCGCTCCCGCGATATCATAGATCACCTGTCCCTCATGCATCATGATCAGGCGGTTGCCAAGCCGGATCGCGTCTTTCATATTATGCGTGATCATAAGCGTCGTCAGATGATTCTGCGATACGATCTTTTCCGTCTGGTCCAATACCTTTGCCGCCGTCTTCGGATCGAGCGCCGCCGTATGCTCGTCCAAAAGCAATACTTTTGGATTTTGGAGCGTCGCCATAAGCAGCGTCAGCGCCTGCCGCTGCCCGCCTGACAACAGCCCGACCTTTGTGCTCATGCGGTTTTCAAGCCCCAGGTCCAACAGCCGCAGCTTTTCTTTATAATCGGCTTTTTCACGCGCCGTAATGCCCCATTTCAGGCCGCGCCGTTTTCCCCTGCGGTAAGCCATGGCAAGGTTTTCCTGTATCTCCATGTCGGCCGCGGTCCCCATCATCGGATCCTGAAACACCCTGCCGAGATACGCCGCGCGCTTATAATCCGGCTGCCTGGTGACGTCCACGCCGTCGATCACGATGCTTCCCGCATCTACCGGATAGACGCCCGCGATCATATTGAGCATCGTGGACTTTCCCGCGCCGTTTCCGCCGATAACGGTCACGAAATCGCCCTCGTTCAATTCCAGATTCAGGCCGTTCAGCGCCACTTTTTCATTGATCGTCCCTTTGTTAAACGTCTTGTGCACATCTGTAATTGCCAGCATTATCTGTTCCCTCCTTTACGAAAAGAAGATTTCGCTTTTCCCCTTAAATACGGGACAGCAAGGAATACTGCCACCACGATCGCAGAAAACAGCTTCATATCTTCGGACGGAAGGCCGAGCCACAGCACAAATGTAATAACGATATAATAAATCACCGCGCCCAGTATGACGGACAGCATCCGGATAATAAAGTTCATCCGCTTTCCAAAGACGCTCTCCCCCAGTACCTGGCCGATGATGACGGAAGCAAGGCCGATCACGATCGCGCCGCGCCCCATCGACACATCCGCATATCCCTGATACTGCGCGAGCAGCCCGCCGGCAAGGCCGACGATCGCGTTGGAAATAATAAGCGCCGCCACTTTCGCCTTATTTGTATTGACGCCCTGCGCCCGCGACATATGCGGGTTGCAGCCGGTCGAACGGATCGTAAAGCCGTATTCTGTCCCAAAAAACCAATACAATACACCGATCAGGGCAATGATAAAGATCAGCGTCACGATAACGGCCCTCGGAATATACCGGAGCGATATGACAAGGCTGTACTGGTCTACGCTGACGGATTTATTCGACGCGCCAAGAATGTTCAAATTTACGGAATACAGCGCGATCTGCGTCAAAATGCCCGACAGAATATCCGGTATGCCCAATACGGTATGCAGAAAGCCTGTAATAAACCCGGCAAGGCCGCCCGCCGCCGCTGCCGCAAGCAGCGCGACCGGCGTCGGTATGCCGCCCAAAATGAGCATGACCGCTACGGCGCCGCCTGTCGCAAGCGTGCTGTCTACCGTAAGATCCGCAAAATCAAGCAGCTTATATGTAATATAGACGCCAAGCGCCATGATGCCCCACACCAGTCCCTGCGCACAGGCGCCGGGAAAGGCGCGGAACAATGCCATAATATCCAACATTGCAGAACGTCTCCTTTTTTATTCTGATGCGATCGGCTCATAGCCGTCCGGAATCGTAATGCCAAGCGCCTCACAGTTTGCCTGGTTATACTGCTTTGTCGTCGCCTCCGCATATTCGATCGGCATTTCCGCCACATTCGCGCCGTTTACAAGGATCTCATAAGCCATGTTCCCTGTTGCATAGCCCAGGTCGTAATAGCTGATGGACAGCGTTGCAATGCCGCCCTCGCAGATACCCGCTTCGCCCGCAATCACCGGCATCTTATACTGGAGCGCAATGTCTTTGATCAGGCTGACGCTCGCCGCCATGGTATTGTCCGTCGGGATATAAAGGCAGTCGCTGGAGGAACATGCATTTGTCATAACCGCCTGGATCTCATTGGAATCCGACGCGGTGTATTCTTTGTATGCGATCTTATCTTCCTCTAAGGCCGCTTCCATCTGCTGCGCCTGGAACTTGGAATTTGGTTCCGCCGAGCAATATACGATGCCGACTTCTTTCGCATCCGGAATCAACTCAAGGATCATATCCTCCTGCTGGTCAATCGGAGCCAGGTCGGATGTGCCGGAAATATTCGTGCCGGATGTGCCTGTGAAATCGCTCTGGCCAAGCGCGGTCGCATAATCCGTTATGGACGTGCCAAGGATCGGGATCTGGTTTGTCGCCGCGCTGGCCGCCTGCAGGGACGGCGTTGCATTCGCCATGATCAGATCGACATTGCCGGACACAAAACCGTTGCAGATCGTTGCGCAGTTTGTCTGCTCATTCTGCGCATTCTGCAGGTCAAACGTCACGTTATCGCCGAGTTTTTCTTTTAACGCGTCCTGAAAGCCCTGCGTCGCCGCATCGAGCGCTTCATGCTCTACCAGCTGGCAGATGCCGATCTTATAAACCTTGTCCGAATCGGACGCCGCGCCATCTTCCGTCTTTTCCGCGTCAGACGCGCCGCTTTCTGCGCTTTCGGTCTGCGCATCGCCGGACTGGCTCTTATCAGCCGTAGAATCGTCAGAAGCGGAACCGCATGCTGTAAGCGACGCCGTCATTGCCGCTGCCATCAAAACTGCAAATAATTTCTTTTTCATAATAAAATGTCTCCTTGTTTGCTTTTTATAATCTGATTTACAAGTTACCAACCGCATTTATCATAGTTTGCTTTTCCTGAAAAGTCAAGTGTTTCATGGCCATAACCAGAAAAAAGGGGCTCCCGGCGCATCCGGAAACCCCTTCCATATTTACATTTCCCATCCTTACTGCAGGCGGAACTTATTTACCTCTACATCCAGCATATTTGCAATATCCATATTGGTGTCGGCTTCGCCCTCGATATCCGATACATTTTCCGTAATATTCGCCGACATCTCCGAAATACGGTTGACGCCACGCGCGCTCTCCTCTACGGAATGGTTGACCGATTCCATCACCTGACGGATATTATCCATATTTACCTGCAGCTGCTCGGACTGCCCGCGGAACAGCTGCATCATATCGTTGATCTTCGCCGCCTCTCCCGTATATTCCTCACTCGTTTTCACGAGTTCCGCGTAGCCCTGCAGCGCCGTAGATTCCATAAATTCCATCATGTGCGCCGCTTCTTCTGCGAGCGCGTTCACCGCTTTGATCACGTCTGTGCTCACATGCTGGATCTGCTCCGCCGCCGCCGCCGAATCGGTCGCAAGCTTCCCGATCTCGTCCGCCACGACCGCAAAACCTCTCCCGGCTTCGCCCGCGCGCGCCGCCTCAATGCTCGCATTCAGGGAAAGCAGGTTCGTCTGGTCTGTGATATTAATGATATTTGTCGTCAGCTCGCCGATCTTTTCCACCGCTTTCGATTCCTCGATCTTCTGGTAAACGATCTGCGATATCTCATCCGTACGCTGTTTTGCCGTCTGCTGCCCGGTGACGGCCGATTGCTGGATACGCTCCGCGCTGGCTTTGATCTCATCCGAGAGGACTTCGCCGTCCTGCGCCCGCTGGTTGATCTGCGCGATAAATTCATAAACCTCGTTGACCGAACCGTTGATATGCCCGATCGAAGTCGTCGTCTCCTGCATGGTCGCGTTCATCTCTTCCATGGTAGAAGAAACATCCGACACGCTCTCCTGCGTGTTTTTCAGATGTGACACAACACTCTCGGAAGAGTTGTTCAGTTTCTTTGAATTGTCGGAAATGTTCGTCATGATCTGCCGTATGTAAACGAGCAGTTCATTCACATGCCCCGCAATGGACTCTATTTCATCGCCCGTCTTTATGCTGATCGTCTGCGTCAGGTCGCCGTTGCTGTTTACAATGTCATAAATGCGCTCGTCTACCCGCCAGAGGTTTTTAATAATGCGCGAGATAACAAAGTTAAAGAATAACGCCGCTATGATGACGCACAGAAAACCAATGCATATGACATTGCGCATCGTGGAATTGATTGCCTTCACAACGCCGGACGCGTCATAGTCGCAGCCGATCACAGCCACAACCGCCTTTTTTCTGTCATAGACCGGAACATACGCTGTGATCAGCGCATTCCCGTCCGTATACGTGATCTCATCATCCGCGACCACTTTTCCTTTTTCAAAAACCGGCTTTAAATAATCATACGGTATTTCAAATTCCGTTCCGATCGGCGTCGGATCGTCCGCATCCACGTCAACGCCGTAATACACCTTTTCCCCATCCGTATACAGGGTATATATGTATTTGATCGGCGAACCGGCGACCGTTGCAGACAGGGATGAGGTGACCGCTACATAAGAGGCGGACTTCTCCCCGCCGACTTCCAGCCTGCCCGGAGCCAGCAGATCCCCGTTCAGGTCGTCCTCTGCCATTGTCGCCACATAAGTCGCCACCTGTGCGCCCGTAGAAACCATATCCGAACTCATCCGCATCCGGAACATCACCGCCATAACGATGCAAATGACCGCAACAGCTACGATCGTCGGCACGATAATCTTTATTTTTATGCCGAGCTTCCTTGTTTTGCGCCGGTTTGCCTTTGCCTTCTGCGGCTTTTTGTTTTTTGTCTTTCCCATACGAAACTCCTCCTGTACTTCGTTTTTTCTCTGACAACTCCCCCATTATTGTCCGGGCACAGAAAATCCCCCGTTATAATGTTCACATACTTTTATGTCATTTTAACATATATTTTCGATCTTGTAACCTGTTTTTTATGAAATTTTTGCAATCATTGAAAAACCGTCTGCCGGTGCATTTTCAGCTTTTCCCGGCGCTCCCGGTAATCCGGCAGGATCTGTGCGACAAACGCATAAAATTCTTTTGAGTGGTCCGGATGGACAAAATGCGCAAATTCATGCACAACGACATATTCAACGCTCTCTAACGGCTGCGCAAGCAGCTCACTGTTAAATGTGATCTTATGCTTTGCGGGAATGCACGAACCCCATCTGGATTTCATCTTCCTTATTTTTATAAGCGGAAACGGGATGCCGAGCGGTTCAAAATACGGATAGTACCGGCGGCTCACCTCTGTGCAGAGCCGCTCCGCCTGAATCTTCTGCCACGCCTCATAGAGCCGGCAGACATACTCCGGCTCCTGCGGCCGGTCCGCATAGATATACAGACAGCCGTCTTTGCGAAAGACCGCTTCCCCGCCCGGATTGCGCGATAAATCCATAAGCTCGCCGCTTTGGAGCTGCCCGATCCACTGCGGAGCCAGCTTCCGGTCGCTCCGGCGCACCGCCAGCCGCAGGCTCTCCCCGAGATACGGCACGCTTTCCCCGTCCGCAAAACGTATCGCGTCCGACTCCCGCTTATCCGCCTGTTCTTTCAGCCGCTCCATCGCCCGCATGATAAACGGGATCTTAGAGCGCACAAAATCATCAATATAATCCTCCGGCACACGCCTGTGCGCGGAGACGATGACTTCCCCGTTGGATTTTACACTCAGATTAATATTTTTTACCTGCTTGCGTATCAGGGTATACGTAACCACAGCGCCCTGCCCTGACACCTTACGGTTTTGCACTGTCCCCATATTTGCCTCCTGTTTTTTTTACTTTACAAACCATATGGTAATCGATTAAAATAAATGGGTAACTGACACGATTACAAAAGAAAGGATACAGAAACTGCTATGAGCGTAAAATCTTTTTTCCAGGAATTTAAAGAGTTCATCAGCCGCGGAAATGTCATGGATATGGCGGTCGGCGTCATCATCGGCGGCGCGTTCTCAAGTATCGTCACCTCACTTACAACCGACATTATCTCCCCGATCCTCGGTATTTTCGGCGGCACAAACTTTGACAACCTGTCCGTAAATATTTTAGGCGACGTCACGCTGTACTACGGAAAATTCATTACGGCTGTCATCAATTTCCTGATCATCGCACTCATTATTTTCCTTATGATCAAAGTAATGCACTCCATTCAGGAAAAGACAGAAAAACTGCTGCAAAAAGAAAAAGAAGAAGAGGCCGTCATACCGACAACCAAAAACTGCCCATACTGCCAGATGGAGATCCCGATCGCAGCCACCCGCTGCGGGCATTGCACATCCTTATTGGAGGAAACCCCGCAGCCATAAAACCATATACGGAACGGACAAGCCCGGAAAACGGCCTGTCCGTTTTTTATCAGCGGCGGAAAGCCGCCCGTCATTCATCATCATCAAGCATTTCTTCCTCTTCTTCCGGCGGCGCATCATCTCCCATATCATCTTCCGCAGGCAGCCATGCATTCCCGAATTTTACATCCTTAAACAGCGCCGTAAGCCCGGTAATCTGCTTTAAACGCAGGATCTCATCCCGGTCCATGCCCAGGTTCCGGGATATCCACGCGTCAGAACGCCCAAGCTCGTGCAGCTCTTTGATGATATTGCTCATCAAATCCACATTATGCGCGCCGCGCGCGCGGTTATGCCGGATCGTGCTCGCCATGCGATGGTCGAGCGGCTTGTCGATGATGGAAACCGGCAGTTTGCCGCCCTCCCGCTTGTAGATATCATCATGCTCAAGCATCACTCGATAACGGTGGAAGCCGTCCACAATGACATAGATGTCTTTCGCTTTTACATAATAGCATACGATCGGCATCGTATAGCCGTCCTCCCGGATGCTTTCATACAATAATTTTAATTCCGGAGGCGCAACGGCATTCGGGTTATAGGTATTCGGTTTTATTTTTTCAATCGGGACTGCAATGACGTTATATGCAGGACTTATCTGTCTCATAATTGTTCTCCGAGGTTTCTGTATTTCTGTTTCAGCATATTTACCTTATTTTGCTGCTCCCTGTTGAGCCCAAACCCCATAAAGCGGCATATATGGTCGTTCTTCAAAATACAGTAACACATCCGCTTCCAGCTCGGGATATCCTTTGTGGACTTGATATCATCTGTGTGATCCGGCAGCCGCCCGATAAATATGATCCTTGAATTTTTCATAAGCGTATAGTTGGAAACGCCGTTACGGCGGATATGGTACCCATGGTCAAGCAGCTCCTGTATCGTCTCCTCATCCAGGCCGCCGCCCGTTTTATGCCAGAATTCGATCGAGGTATTAAATTTTCTCACATAATTATTGCGCAGCCGGGACGGAAGCGTATCCAGCAAAAATATGGTGAAAGATTTCCATGTATGCCCCTCGGGCAGCGACAGGCCGCGGTATGCAAGCGCTTTCGTCCTGCCATAAATCGCGCCGAAATTTGCGCCCCGCACACGCCCGGTCAGCCTTGCCCAGATCTGCGGATCGATCACGCGGTAAAGGTTCAGGCTGTCCTTCGCGTAATCATTAAACGGGGAGGCGACGCGCATCTGGTCCGGCTTTAACCCCGCCATATAATACAGATCATACAGGCGGTTATAGTCATAGCCGAACATGCCGATCGCATGCCAGACGTCGCTCAGCGTCCAGTCATACAGCGGCGAAGCGCACCAGACGTCTTTAAACTGTTTCGTAATCCAGCACACGTTTTTGTACCCGTATCTTTTATTGAGGATGCCGCTGTAACGGTGCAGAGATTCCTCCGCCCGTATGCCAAGCAGGCAGATCGTTTTTTTCCGGCCATGCGACATACAGTACCAGCGTCCAAACTGTTTTGCCAGATCCTCCTGATGCATACGGTAGCGGTAAGTTGTCATCGGATTGTTTTCCAGATTGATGACATAGGGGCGCTGCGGCATGGGACGCACCCATGCGTCCTTTTTCTTATCGTCCCAGGGATACCAGAACATTTCATAACTGCTCAATGCCGTTCGCGTCGCCATGGGCAGGCACACCCAGTATGGCTCTACGTCCTGTTCGATTTTTTCAAATGTCCGCTCTACATATTCCGTAGTTACGGTATACTGTGCTTCAAAGTCCTGATGGAATACGCCGATTTTCCGGTCCGGATAGTATTTCTTCTGGAATTCCAGTGTAAGGTTTAGCAGCAGACCGCTGTCCTTCCCACCGGAAAAAGAAACATATATGTTTTCAAATTCCTGGAACACAAAGTGAAGACGCTCCTGCAGGGCGTCATATACATTTTTCTTTATATATTCGCGTTTCGTGAAAACCACCTCGTTGCCGGCCGCTTTTCCTGTGAAAAGGGCGGCATTTATCTTTCGTAAGTAATATCAGTTATAGTTTTACCACAAATTGGAAAAATATTCAATATTTTTCCAAAAAATCAAACAACAAAAGCCGTCGTTCAGGCGGCAAAAAAAGAAACCCCTGTCTGCACAGGGGCTTCCACGTTTTCTTTAATCAATATTGTCTAATGAGATACGGGGGAATCGAACCCCCGACAACTTGATTAAAAGTCAAGTGCTCTACCAACTGAGCTAGTATCCCATAAAATCTCGAAACTGGGCTAACCAGATTCGAACTGGTGAATGCAGGAGTCAAAGTCCTGTGCCTTACCGCTTGGCGATAGCCCATTAACTTGCACTTCTGCGTTTTGGCTGCTTTCCGCAACGCAAAGGGTGGATACAGGGATTCGAACCCTGGGCCTCCAGAGCCACAATCTGGCGCGCTAACCAACTGCGCTATACCCACCATATACACGTGCCTGAAGGGATTCGAACCCCCGACCCACGGCTTAGAAGGCCGTTGCTCTATCCAGCTGAGCTACAGACACACACCTGCCACATAAAAACATGACAAAGCGGGTGATGGGAATCGAACCCACGTATCCAGCTTGGAAGGCTGGTGTTCTACCATTGAACTACACCCGCGTATCCCTTACGCATTATGAAAATGCATCGGGGTGACAGGATTCGAACCTGCGACATCCTGGTCCCAAACCAGGCGCTCTAGCCAAACTGAGCCACACCCCGATATTCATCTGCCTGCATTTTCTCAAACGCAAGATTCAGTATATCTCACAGCCCAAAAAATGTCAACACTTTTTTACAAATATTTCAGGAAAAATTCCGCGTTCCCATCCGGATCCAGTTCCATGATTATGTAAGACGGCCGGCGCCCTTCCTGCCGCGGATAAGAGAGGCTGCCCGGATTTAAGACGGTGATCTCCTTATCGCGCCGGAGCAGCGGCCTGTGCGTATGCCCGAACATGACCATATCCATATTCCTGCCCCGCGCATCCATGACAAGCAGCTCCACCCCTGCGGAAACGCAATATTCGTGCCCATGCGTGATCAAAACGTGTTTCCCGTTCAGATCCAGCGACCGCTCTGACGGAAGCGTGGAAAAATAATCATTATTCCCGCGCACCATATCTACCGGACAGCCGCATGCGGATTCCAGATACGACTCTTCCCCTTCAATATCGCCCAGATGAATCACTCTGTCAAACGGGCGCTCCAGCCGCACGACTGCATCCAGATTTTCATGGTTTCCATGTGTATCGCTGATAACTAAGATTTTCATATTTCCCGACTCCCCTTCAGCCGCCTGTACATCCTGCGGTTTCCCCGTCCGTTTTTTTATCCTTTCCCAAAAACTGCTTTTATTTCCAGACACCTGCCCTGATCAGCTCCTCTTTCATCGCGCGCAGCGCATTCCCCCTGTGGCTGAATGCATTTTTCTGTTCCATTGTAAGCTCCGCCGTAGAACACCCATATGCGTCCACATAAAAAATCGGATCATAGCCAAACCCGTTCGCGCCTGCGGGCTCCCATCCGATATATCCTTCCACTGTCCCACGCGCTGTGAGCATCCGCCCGCCCGGCAGCGCCGCTGCGACCGCGCACACAAACCGCGCCGTCCTGCGCGCCTTCTCCACGCCGGAAAGCCGGTACAAAAGCGCCTGGTTTTTTATTTCATAAGACGTATCTTCCCCCAGGTAACGCGCGGAAAAAATACCCGGCTCTTTATTCAGGTAATCGATCTCCAGCCCCGAATCATCCGCCAGCACGATATCCTGCGGCGCAAGCTTTGCAATTGCCGCCGCCTTTATCCCGGCGTTTTCCTCAAATGTCTTTCCGTCCTCGACCGCGTCTGTTTCCAGCCCCGCCTCCCTCATGGACAGGATCTCCAGTTCGCTGTCCGAGAGGATCTCCCTGATCTCGGTCATTTTATCCTTATTTCCTGTTGCAAATATAATCCTCACCGTTCTGTTCACTCCTTTGCTTTCTCCTGTTCCGCCAGGGAACGCATGACCGCATTATAAATCCCCTGCGCCGCTTTCTGCTGATAACCGTCATCCAGCATTTTCTCCAGCTCGTCCGGATTGTTCATAAACCCGACTTCGACAAGCGCGGCCGGCATCTGCGCGTTCCTTATCACATAAGTCCAATTGCCCTCAACAAGCCCCATGTCCTTTGAGCGGAGCGCCGCCACCTCTTCTTCCAGGCAGATCTGCGCAAATTCCCTCGTGTCAAACGCCGTATCCTCCGCCAGCTCATCGTACAGCACTTCTGTCCCCTCTACCGAAGTATTCCCCGAGAGGGAGTTGATGTGGACGCTCAGAAACAAGTCCGCCCCCGCTTCATTGGCAATGCCGATGCGCTTATCAAAATCAGGGTTTTCGTCCGCAAGCCTGGTATAATAGACGCAAAGGCTCTCATCTCCGGCCGCATCAAACAGCTCTTTTATTTTCTGCACGATCGCAAGCGTTATATCCTTTTCATAATATGTTCCGGAAGTCGCGCCCGGCGCATTGCCGCCATGCCCGGCGTCAATTACGACTACATGGTCGTACGCTTCCCGCGGAGACACAAAATCCAGATACAGATACGTCTCATCATAACTGCTTTCCGGCACAGCGACATTGCTCATCGTAAGCACGACCGTTCCGCCGCCGTCCCCGCTCGTATAATCGAGGTCTTCGATCCCGTCGCTCTTTCCCATCATCGGATAATCATAAATATAATATTTATCCGCATCCGGAATCCAGATCTCGATCTGTTTCTCCATATAATCTTCCCGAATGGAAACGTCCCCGCCTTTTACTCCCTCCGGAAGCTCCAGGCGCATCTGCTGCGTAAAGCCGATCTGTTCGGATTCCTGCGTACCCTCCTGCGCCTCTTCCTTCGCTTTTTGCGTATTATAGTCCATGATCTCCAGCCCGGACATCTGTTCCAGCAGGGCATAACGTTCCTCCCGCTCCTGCCTGTTCCTCAGGATCCGCGCCCCAAACGTCTCCACGCCGCGTTCCAGCGCGGGCAGGAAAAAAACCGCCGCACAGGCAAACAGCGAAAACGCGCACGTAAATATCGCGGTAAAACGGATCAGTTTTCTTTCCACGTACTTTTCCTCCCGTATCCCGGCCTGCTGCGCCTTTTATCCCTCCGGCCTTTTCCGCTTCGGCGGCTTCGGCCCCAGAAACTGGTAAAAATAAGCTCTGATCATGCCATTATAAACTTTCCTGTTCTTATCCGCTTTACGCCCGATGTATTTTTCCGTATCTTCAAAAGCGGACAGCAGATACATCGACCAGGAGTCCAGCCCCGCAAACGCCTCGCCGATCTGCCGGTAGAGGATCGGCAGATCCTCTTTCTCTTCCATGCGCTCGCCATAGGGCGGATTCGTCACGATAAATCCGTATTTTTTCGGGTGGTGCAGGTCGCACACCGCCCTGCGCTGGAAATGGATCAGATGCGCCACGCCCGCGCGCTCCGCGTTCTCCCTTGCCGTCCGGATCACCCGGTCGTCCAGGTCATAGCCCTGTATGTCCGTCTGCACATTCAGGTCGATCAGGCTTTTTGCCTCTTCCGCCGCCTCATGCCACAGTTTTTGCGGCAAAAAACCGTCCCATTCCTGTGATAAAAACTCCCGGTTCAGCCCCGGCGCGATATTCGCCGCCATCATGGCCGCTTCAATCGGAAATGTGCCGCTGCCGCAGAGCGGATCCACAAAAATACGGTCTTTCCGCCACGGCGTCAGCCCGATCAGAGCCGCGGCAAGCGTTTCTTCCAGCGGAGCCTTCCCCGCCGCCGGACGGTAGCCGCGTTTGTGCAGCGATGCGCCCGTTGTGTCAATCGTAACCGTCACTTCATCTTTCAGCAAAAAGATGCGCAGCGGATAAGGCGCGCCCGTCTCCGGAAACCACTCCACGCCATAAGACTGCCCGAGCTTTTCCACAACCGCTTTTTTTACGATCCGCTGAATGTCCGACGGGCTGAACAGCCGGCTCTTGACAGAAGATGCTTTGATTACCCAGAATTTTGCATCTTCGGGCAAAAACTGCTCCCAGGGAAGCGCGCGCACCTGTTCAAACAGTTCGTCAAATGTTTCCGCATGGAACCTGCCGACTTTTAACAGGATGCGCTCCGCCGTACGCAAAAACAGATTCGCGCGGCAGATCGCCTCCCCGTCACCTGCAAATGTAACTTTCCCGTCTTCCACCTGTGTGATCTCATATCCCAGATTATTGATTTCCCGTTTCAGCGCCGATTCCATCCCAAAATGGCATGGCGCAATTAATTCATATGTCTGCATATTTTCTCCTGTCATCTTTTGTCGCTGTTACAGCCCCTCATCATTTAGTACTATCTTATCTTTTCCAATCTGCAGTGTCAATGGGATTTTTCGTAAAACATTCCACGCCTCCGATCAGCGCCGCGACTCTGTATCCCTTCCTCGCCAGGCGCTTCGCCGCCATCAGGCTGAGATTGCCATGCTCGCAGTATAAAACGATCAGCTTCCCTCCGGGCAGGCGGTCCTCCCATTCATGCAGCTTTTCATACGGATAATTCCGCGCGCCCGGCAGATGATATTCCCGATACTGCTCCGGCCCGCGCAGATCCGCAAAAAAAACATCGCGCCGGCCAAAATACTCCGGCGCTTCCTTACATTTAATCAACTGAAAATCCATAGTTCCTCCCAGGCGTTGCCAGACTGCAAAAACAGCCATATACAAAAGGAACGCAAACTGCTTCTTCTGTCTATGGCTGTTTTCTTACTATAGTCTATTCAGTTACGGCGCAATTGGTGCAATTGCCATTCTTACTTGCCCTGGCAGTCAGAGTATTTGCTGCCCGCCTTATTGGACGACTGATTTTTTGCATTGCTGCCTGCGCTGTTCTTATTAGAACTGTTTGCACAGTTCTTGTTTGAAGAACTGTTGGATGCATCATATGCATCGGATGCCGCCTGATTGTTTGCATTTGAGCTGTTCTTTGCCATTTTTGTAGCCTCCTGTTGAGTTTTATTGCAGCGCTCCCGCCGGGAATGCTGTAATGATAGTATCCACAGGCAGGCTGCTTTTATGCTGGAAAAATCTGCCTCAAGCCGAACGCAGCCTCCGCTCGTACTCCCTGCGGTAATTTCCCAGCTGCCGGCAGAGCAGGGCGAGGTTCAGCCGCTCTTTCCAGTTTCTTCCCTTCCGCGTGTAATAGAGCTCAAATTTGATATTCCTGTTTACCAGATACTGGATAAAACCCGCGTAAAAGTTAAAATGCCAGCCCGTATTGCGGCTGCCGTCCACCTGCGCGACATCCTTCGTCTGAAGCATTTTTGAAATCTTCGTCAGTACAGAGACCAGATTCATCCCGTTCAGGGCGGGCGAAAAACGAAAACAGATCAGCCCGAGGTTAACCGTCTCAAGCCCGTTCACCCGAAACCGTTCAATCAGATGATCCAGCGTGTTCGCATTAAATTGCACTGTATTTTCCATATATAACCACCTGTATTTTCTATTTATACAGTATGTCGGATATCCGGAACAGTTTCCTTATCCGGAAGCTTTTTCTATCGTTCCCATGCTGTTTACTGCATTCCGCCAAGCCCTTTTAACTGCTCGATCAGCGCAATATCCGAAGCCGTCAGCTTTACATTTGACGCAAGCAGGTCGCCGTCAGGACGCAGAATGCTCAGTTCTATTACGGTTCCCTCTTCCAATGGCCGGCCGGCGGCAGCCTGTAAAAATTTCGGGAATTTCGGATGATTTCCGGTAAACTCGTCCCAAATTCCCTTTATCTTAAAAATCATTGCCGGATTTACCACTTTTATACCCTCCTTACCGTCTATCCGTTATGTGATGCGCATTTGCCGGATGATTTCCGGTTCGCTCCGGAACACAGAACGCCCGCTCGCAGATCATCCGGCTACGGGTATATCTTACAACAACTTACCGGCTTTTTCCAGATATTTTTTCACATACAGCCCGGTATACGACTCCGGCACACGCGCGATCTCTTCCGGTGTGCCCTGCGCGATGACCGTTCCGCCGCCGTCGCCGCCTTCCGGCCCCATGTCGATGATATAATCCGCCGTCTTGATCACATCCAGATTGTGTTCGATCACGATCACTGTATTGCCGCCCTCCGACAGGCGGCGCAGGATCTCCACAAGCTTATGCACGTCCGCAAAATGGAGCCCCGTCGTAGGCTCGTCTAAAATATAAACCGTCTTCCCTGTGCTGCGGCGGCTCAACTCCGTCGCCAGCTTGATCCGCTGCGCCTCGCCGCCGGAGAGTTCCGTAGACGGCTGGCCGAGCCGTATATACGATAAACCCACATCATAAAGCGTCTGGATCTTGCGCTCTATGGACGGGATATTTTTAAAGAAGGCAAGCGCCTCCTCCACCGTCATATTTAATACGTCATAAATGCTTTTCCCTTTATACTTTACCTCCAGCGTTTCCCGGTTATACCGTTTCCCCTGGCAGACTTCGCACGGGACATACACGTCCGGCAGGAAATGCATTTCGATCTTTAAAATGCCGTCGCCCGAACACGCCTCGCATCTGCCGCCCTTGACATTAAAGCTGAACCTGCCTTTTTTATAGCCTTTGGCTTTTGCATCCGGCGTCGCCGCAAACAGGTCGCGGATCATGTCAAACACGCCTGTATAAGTCGCCGGGTTTGACCGCGGCGTCCTGCCGATCGGCGACTGGTCAATGTCGATCACTTTATCAAGCTGCTCCAGGCCCAGGATTTTATCATGCTTCCCCGGTATGCAGCGCGCGCGGTTTAATTTTTTTGCCATCGCCTTATACAAAATCTCATTGGTCAGCGAACTTTTCCCTGAACCGGACACGCCCGTTACGCAGGTCATAACGCCAAGCGGGATATCCACGTCAATATTTTTCAGGTTGTTTTCCCGCGCGCCCTTTACCGTAATCCAGCCGGACGGCTTTCTTCGCTCAGACGGAACGGGAATCTGAATCCTTCCGCTCAGATACGCTCCCGTAATGGAGTCCGGATTGTTCATGATATCCTCCGCCGTACCCGTCGCGATCACTTCCCCGCCATGCTCGCCCGCCCCCGGGCCGATATCGACGATAAAATCCGCCGCCCGCATCGTATCCTCGTCATGCTCTACGACGATCAGCGTATTGCCAAGATCTTTCAGGTTTTTCAATGCGGACAGCAATTTATCATTATCGCGCTGGTGCAGCCCGATGCTCGGCTCGTCCAGAATGTACGCCACGCCGACAAGTCCCGAACCGATCTGCGTCGCAAGGCGGATACGCTGCGCTTCGCCGCCGGAGAGCGTGCCGGTCGCCCGGCCGAGAGACAGATATTCCAGCCCCACTTCCGCAAGAAAGCCGACGCGCGCGCGGATCTCTTTTATGATCTGCGCCCCGATCAGCCGCTGCTGTTTCGTCAGTTTTAAATCCGCCATAAATTCCTGCAGTTTATTTATGGAAAGCATCGTCAACTCGTAGATATTTTTGTCGTTGATCGTGACGGCGAGCGCCTCTTTTTTCAGGCGCTGCCCTTTGCACGCCTTGCATGGCGTTATGCGCATAAATTCCTCATACTGCTGCTTCATCGTATCGGACGCCGTCTCGCGGTATCTGCGGTTGACATTTTTTATCAGCCCTTCAAACACAACGTCATAGACGCCTTCCCCGCGCATCCCGCGGTAATGCACCTTGACCTCCCGGCTCGGCCCGTAAATGAGCATATGGCGCACTTCCTCCGAGAGATCCTCAAACGGCGTATCCAGGCTGAAACCATACTCTTTTGCAAGCGCGGCAAGCGTCGCATACGTATAGCTCGACGGATCGGTGCAGGACTGCCAGCCCATCACCTGGATCGCGCCCTGCGACAGGCTGAGCGATTTGTCCGGAATCATCAGATCCTCGTCAAATTCCATCTTATAACCCAGCCCAAAACATTCCGGACAGGCGCCGAAGGGATTGTTAAAGGAAAAGCTGCGCGGCTCGATCTCATCAATGCTCACGCCGCAGTCCGCGCAGGCAAAGCTGTCCGAAAACCGCAGCATCTGCGGCTCATCTCCCATCACTTCGACCATCAGCAGGCCGTCCGCAAGCTCGAGCACACTCTCTATGGAATCCGCCAGGCGCTTTTCTATGCCCTCTTTTATGATCAGGCGGTCTACAACGATCTCTATATTGTGTTTTTTATTTTTATCGAGCGGGATCTCTTCGGTCAGTTCATACACATTCCCGTCCGCCACCACGCGCACATAACCGCTGCGCTTTGCCTGCTCCAACATTTTCTGGTGTGTGCCCTTCCGCCCGCGCACGACCGGCGCGAGAAGCTGGATCCGGGTCCGTTCCGGCAATGTCATCAAAGCGTCCACCATCTGGTCCACCGACTGTTTTTTGATCTCCTTCCCGCAGCAGGGACAGTGCGGCGTCCCGATCCGCGCATACAGCAGGCGGAAATAATCATAGATCTCCGTCACCGTACCGACCGTCGAACGCGGATTCCGGTTTGTTGATTTCTGGTCGATCGAAATCGCCGGGGAAAGCCCTTCGATCTTTTCCACGTCAGGCTTTTCCATCTGTCCTAAAAACTGCCTCGCATAAGAGGACAGCGATTCCATGTACCTGCGCTGCCCCTCGGCATAGATCGTATCAAACGCAAGGGAGGATTTTCCGGAGCCGCTTAACCCCGTCAGAACGATAAATTCATCTCTTGGGATATCGAGGTTTATTTTTTTCAGGTTGTGTTCATTTGCACCGCGTATTTTTATATATTTTCGCTCACTCATGTCCGCTCTCTCTCGTATAATAAGTTTGTAAGCAAGAAAAATGGCTTACAGACTTATTCTTTTTTGGTATAAATGGTAAGGGATATCTAAGAGAAACTCCTCTCACCCTGATTCCCATCTATACAGTTAACTGTTACATTTTCATAATGGTTAATCCTGTGGTATGATATTAAACAGAGTTTGATGTCCGAAGGCACTGCTGTCTCTCC
>CANQQG010000010.1 GCA_947625875.1 uncultured Lachnospiraceae bacterium | reverse complement strand
AATAAGGAACTCAATGTATCCAAGAGAGAGTATTTTGATTATCAGGCGGCTCGTGCAGAGTGGGACAAGACCTATGGGGACAAAGCGGCAGCTCCCATAAGCATAAAAGAACGTCTCAGACAGAAAGAGCAGATAGTAAAAGAAAGGAAAGTCAGTAGGGTGTATCAGACGTGGCAGAAAGATAAGGGGGTGAGGTGGTGAGGAATGAACAGATGCTATCCTATATTTGCTTGAGTTCTCAAAGACTTTGACTTTTCCCATTTTCCCCGGTCTGCTTTCTGCAAAGCCACATAAATACGAAACGAATGGGGAATTGTCAGTCGTGATTGCCTCTTTTGTGGAAAATACAGATTTTATGTGGATTTCAGAAGTGAGGAAATTCAAAAAATCAAAGATAGATTGACATTGTGCGAATGTACGTGTACAATATATAAGAACATGTGATGTAAAACTATAGAGACTGTAAAATGTCCGCCAATTGCAGTATTGATTATGGAAACGGTCTTATTTCGATAATAAGTCCGTTTTAGTTTCTGGAGGTAATTATGAACGGATACTTAAAAATCTCAGATATTAAAGAAAAATGGGGTATTAAAGAGAGAAGAATTAATACTTTATGCTTAGAAGGGCGCATAGAGGGGGCTGTTAAGTTTGGAAATACATGGGCTATTCCAGAAGATGCGGAAAAACCTAAGGATGAAAGAATAAAGTCGGGTAAATATATCAAGCGTGACAAATAACGTCATGCTAAATTGTTATAGTTGTATATATTGATTATTGTCGTGAAGTTCAGTAAAAGGGTGAATGAATTATGGCTACAGATGATGATATAAAAAAGATTGCTAAAGGAATTGGAGCAATTATTGCTACAGCTGGAGCAGTAGGACTGGTTAAAGTGGTAGCTGATTCGTCAAATAGAAAAAAATCAGAAACAAGTAATAATGACTTAAACATAAGTGATAGTGAATCTGTTAGGCAGATTATTGAAGAAGATCATGTAAGAAATGAAATAAATCAGATGTTTGCTGAGCGACAAGTTCAAGAACAAATGGATGAAATGTGGGCGCAACAGCAAATAGATGAAATGTGGGTGCTGCATGATGCAGAGCAAGAAGAATTTCGAAATACAGGAGACAATAGTATGGATTGGAATAGTTTGGGAAGAAATAGCTACAGACATTCTTATGATGGCAATAATTATGGAGATGATAATGATGACTGTGACGAAGATGATTATGATGAAAACAATTATGCTCCTAAGGAAGAAATAGATAATTCTGAACTTAGTTATTCGGGGAATAATATATGCATTCGATTGAATGGTAATGAAGAAAAGAATTATCGTTTGAAAAATAGTGAGATTGCTCTTGTAAAAAGATTTCCTAAATTAAAGGAATTATCATCAGAAAACAGAATGCAACAGATTCTTGAAGGTATGTTTCCTGAAGGGTTTCGAAAACAGATGTATATTAGGAATCTAACGTTTACTAATCAGAGTGGATATGATATTAAGCTACTTGGAATCCGTCCTGAAAGAACTCCTGGAGATTTTATGGAGGATTATTTGCCTGATGAGGTGTCACTGTTATTCAAGGGGCATATTGTAGGAAAGGAATTTATTGTTGATTCTGTATTTGAAGTAATGGATACAGAACAACTAGATTTCGAGGTTGATGCAGTTGCTACCCCTTATCGTACACCAGAAAGAGTAGGGGCTAATTTTCTCTATGATATTTTGGATAATGCAGGGTCCTTAACAGAATACACAGGAGAGAAACTTGAAGAATGGAAGCAGTATCTTGAATGGAAAAGAGAGTTGGCAAGCCGTCAAATTTATGGATGTAAATATTTCAAAGTTGGATTTGACGAAGAAAAGAAACGACTAAATTTTTGGCTTGTTTTTGAGGATAAGGATGCGTTTGTTGCTTTTAAAAAATATCTGAGCAGAGATATTCAGGTTTTTGATAACAACTATTCTAAAAATGAATGGATTTTTGATTTCGTAGGTGATTTTAATAACCGAAAACAGAGATTTAATAGTGTTGAAGTGGGTCGATACAGAGGGGTTGTTAGCGAATACTATCTCAGAGATAATAATGAAAACTTGGAAGAAGTACGAGAGGACAAACATATTCTGACTGAAGAAGAATGGATGAGTGGCGAGTACGATGAGAATGAATATGAGGAAGAAACATCAGGAAGAGGAATTTATGATATTTATGATAATCCATATATAGTTCAGGTGGCTTATGAGCTTAGTCGCCGTGATGTTGACGAAATAAATCAGCGTAATTTGGATGAAGAAGAAGCTGTTCAGTATGTCTATGATAATGTTTTAGGCAATTATTATTCAAATGGATTTCTTGCATTGTCTGCTATAGGTGATTTTGTGCTTATTAGAAGATTTCAGCAGGCAATTGATCAATTGGAGAGGGATGAATGTTATTCTCCAAATCTTGCAATGTGGCTTTTTAATGTTGTACGTGCCAGAATTCCGGATGATGAAGATTATGAAGAAATAAATAAGTGGCTTAATCCCAAAATTGAAAAAAATGAGAATCAGAAAGAAGCTGTACGTAAGATGCTTGCTGCGCCAGATCTTTGTTTGATACAAGGACCTCCAGGTACCGGAAAGACAACAGTTATTGCCGAAGCAATTTATCAATTTGTTCGAAAAGGAGATAGAGTGTTAGTTGCATCACAATCAAATGATGCGGTTGATAATGCATTAGAAAGACTTGCTGATTCTCCTGAGATTAGAGCTATTAGATTAGGTCAGAAAGGGAAAAGGAAAAGAAAGGTTGAGGATTTAAGTACTAGAAAATTTGGTGAGGACGAAGCACTAAAATATTATTATCATGCTTTGTCTCTTCAGTTATCAAAAAACTGGCTTGATTTATGGGATTCTCTTGAAAGTGGCGGAGTACAATATGATACAGATATTCGCGATGCAAGCTTATTCAATAATGATATTGCTGCTTTAAACAAAGATCTGGCTGTATTCAATCAGCAGTGTGCGAAAGCAAAAGATCAGTTTACAATTTTAAATTCAGAATTAGAAAACGCTAATGATGAAAATACTAAATTAGAGGAAGACAAGCACCAGTATCGTTTGGCGGTAGATTGCTTTAGAGACGAATCGGATTCTCAATTTTATCTGGCACCGGATTTGCTTAGGATTTTTGAGTCAAAAATTAATGTGCTTATCGAAACAAATCTGAAGGATGGAATTTACTTGGCACCAGGAACTCTTGATATTGATGTCGTGGGTCTTGGCAAAGAACAAGCATATGTGTATATGATTTCAAAAAATCTCAAAACACTTAAGGGACTGCGTGAAAAAATTAGAAATGCGAAAGGAAATGATAGTAGTAATGATGGAGAAATACTGATTCTTGGAAGTCAGTTAACAGAAGTAAAGGCAAATCTATTTGAATGTATACAGAAAGATGATACAGATGGCGAAAAACGGTATAAAAAAGAGATGAAATCATTACAGAAGAGAATAGATGAACTTAAGTTTGCATCTTCTGTCGTAACAGTTTCTGATATTGAGCAAAATATTATCGATAAGAATGTAATAGCTAGTATCGAAGCCGGTGATACAGATAAGTGGTTAGAAACATTTGAATCAATCATTAATAAATGGAATCAAGCCATTGATGCTGCCTTGGATTCTATAAAGACAGCTATTGAATCTCGTAATGTTGTAGATGTATCAGAAATTATTAAAAGAAGAGCTGCCATTGAAAGCACTATTGCTGAAATTAATAACAGAATAGAGAATACCAAGGCGCAGATTTTTTCTAAAAGGCAGACTTTACTTAAATTACGAGAAAAGTATGAAATTGAATCAACTATAACTGACGAAATAATAGCACACATTAAGCGACTTAAGGAAAGAAATAATAGACAACTTGAGGAACAAAGAGAATTTAGAAATGATTGGGAGAAAACAATCAGAGCTTTTAAAGAACGGTTGGATGATATTGATTCCTTTAAGTATGATCAAGAGCATTATCAGCAGATATATGTTAATGCATGTAATGTTGTAGGTATTTCTTGTACTGATAATATGCGTAATCTTTCAGATAATGGTTACAATGATTTTGATGTTGTAATTATTGATGAGGTTAGTAAAGCTACACCGCCAGAATTACTTATTCCGTTGATGAAGGCTCGAAAAGCTATATTGGTGGGTGATCATAGACAGCTTCCTCCAATGTTTAAAGAACACGAAGGATCTTATAAGGAATTAGCAGAAAGTCAGGAAAATGCACCAGAAGAAGTGAGAGATTTGCTTACCACTGAAAACTTTAAGAGATTTCAAAAGATGGTTACCTCTTCTTTATTTAAGGACTATTTTGAACAAGCGGATGAAAGTATAAAGCATTCGTTACTTGTACAATATCGTATGCATACTGATATTATGGACATCATTAATAGGTTTTATGAGCAGCGACTCTCATGTGGTAATTCTGAGGCTGTAGAGCGCATGGAAAAAAGTCATGATTTAACCATCAAAGGAGTAGATGGCAGCACTTTTATTGTGCCTAATAGGCATGCATATTGGATTGATTCATCGTATACGCCGAGCGATAGACCAATCTATGAAGTAAGACCAAATAATAGCACATCTAATTACAATGTTCTGGAAAAGTATATTGTGATGGAATTGCTGAAGAAGATAGCTGATGCATATAGGGAGCAAGGTTATAACAAACATCATCAGAAAACAGTTGGAGTAATTAGTTTTTACCAAATGCAAGTTAATGAAATTAGAGAAGCTTTTCGTGAAGCGAAAAAATCATTTGATTTCTCGTCTATTGATGTAGATATTAATACGGTTGATAGATTTCAGGGAAAAGAGAAGAATATTATCATTACGAGTTTGGTTAGAAATAACGAAAAGGGAAGAGCTAGTAAGCACGTTGTTGCGTTTGAACGTATTAATGTTGCTTTCTCGCGAGCACAGGAACTTCTTTTAATAGTGGGTGCAAAACATATGTATGAAAACCAGTCTGTACAACTTCCTAATATGGATATGCCAGGATATAAAACAGCTCCGGTATACAAAAATATTATGGAAGGCCTAAATAGAAAAGGATGTTTCAAAAGCTGTAATAAGATAATTACTCCTAATATCGAAAAGGAAATTATTGCAGAGTACATAGAGATGGGAGGCAAATTATGATTTTTACAGAAGTAACACTATCATATCCTTGTGTGCAGCATAAGGTGGAAGTTTCTCATTTTACAGCTAGAAAATCTACTGCGATTGAGTGGCTTATTTTGGAATCAATTAATAAATGTGAGAAATTATCGAATTACGCCGGAATTTCTATTGCTTCGTTTTTTGAACAGATTTTTACTATTTCTGATGCGGATCTGCTGATTCTTCCTGTATTAATCTCTCTTCAGGATATTGGAGCAATTACGATTTCTGGGATTGATGATGAAACCGAACTTGATACAGTTGCTATGAATAATTTGAAATTGACAAAAACAGGTCGAGAGATGCAGAGTCAAGGTCTTTTACCAGGAACATCATCAGAAGAGACTTTTTCAATTTATTATGATGTTGCCGCGAAGGTTTTGAAGGATGAGGCAAATCTTTATAAAGAAGAAGCTACTGGTATTAAAGTTGTTGACATTGATGATGCTGATGACGTGGATTTCCCAGAAGGTGCAATAAGAGAGTGGCTTTTTACGATTCAGAATGATAAGAAACGTAAGAGATTAAATTGGCTTACTCCAACAACAAAAATTGAATCAGTTACACCTTTGAGTTCCCAAATATATTGGAAGAACATTACCAGAAAGATCGAAATCGTTGATGAAATGAGATGGAAGGTTTCGGGAATTGAGGATGAAGGAATTGATGAAATATCGCTTGAAGCATCCGACATTTCTTGTCCTGACGGTTTGAGAGATTTACCTTTTTTGGAAATAGGTAATCCAGATGAAGAAATAAAAAGATTTGTTTCAATCGATGAAATAAACGCTTTAATAGGAGAATATCTTCAGAAAGATGATTTATTCTGTGTGGAAGCAAAATATTATAAGGATATTAAAAACAATCAGCAGAATAAGAAAAAAATAAGAATAGGGATTGTTTATGGAACAGATGAGTTTGAGGTTGAAAACTCCAAAAAGCAAATAATAATTCGGATACCAGACTGTGATTTGAAAAATTATGGAGTATATTTTAATGCGAAGGACTCAATAAAGGCTTGTATAACAAAGGTATCAGCAGGATCAATATCTAAGGAAATTGCAATTGCATATATTCCTAAGAGAATGGAAACTAATCTTCCGAATGTGATAGTAGAACTTGTAGACAAATACTATTCGTATGATAATACTGTATTATTTGCTCTATATGAACTTGGATTAAAAGATGTGTTCATCGAATATGTAAGCCGAATAGTATCGGAAGAACTAAAACTTGCTGATAAAGCTAAAGTAATTGAACTCTTTAATGAGAAGAGCAGAGGTTATTATGGACAAAATGCGATTTCTGCTGCAGATAAAGAAAGAATTCTTGTTAACGAGGCGTATATTGTAGAACAGTGTAAAAATATAAATCATGCAAAAGAAGTTATATCTGAATATGCAGCGATTAATACTTTTAGGCAGGATGAATCTCTGTTCCAGAGAATAATGAAGATTGCAATAGAGCATGTTGGAGAGCAAGACTCTTTAGAAGATATTTGGGATTTTTGGAAAGCAATATCGTCGGCTAAAAAGGCATATATAAATTGGATTACCAAACTAGGTCTTTATAAATACTTGTATTCTAAGAGAAGTATTCTTGAGTTTATTAGTAGATTTACAGATGAAAAATTCTTTGAAATCGAGGAATATACGGCTGTAGAGCAGATTATTCTCAATATGAGAAGAATTTCTCTTCAAGTTGAAGGGTTAGTGCCTGAATTGAATTTGTATGACACAGTAAGTCAGGAAAAGTACAATGAATTAGTGCTGGCACATACGGATGTAATTGATGATCTGCATGATCAGGTTAGAAAATGGCAGGATGAGGAAGAAAGATTTACAAACAAAGTAATTGATCTAAATGAAGTACTTGAATCAGATACTCCATTTACTAATGTTAAGAGGAATATGGATGGTTTGCGAAATGCACTTGCGACATTCTTTGATGATTCGTTTATGCGTTTCAACAAAGTTTATATTGTAGATACCTGTACTTTGATGAATGAGCCTGGACTTATTTCTTGGTTTGACGGTGAAAAGGCATTATTGGTTATCCCGATGATTGTGTTAGATGAGTTGGATAGCCTTAAAACATCTGGTGACGAAGAGAAAGCATATCGGGCGAGAGAGGTGATTAGAAATATAAGCAATTATAAGGCATATGATTGGTTAAATACTGGAGAATCAAGTCATCCAGAATTATTATCGGACGATTTGGATAAAGAGCGAAACGATAATAAGATTCTTTCTATTGCAATAAGATATTGTGCAAAGAAACCAGTCTTATTAACTGATGATACTAATCTTGGAAATATTGCGACAGCTAACAAGATTGAGAATATGACCCTTGAATCATATCAAAGTATGAAACAACATGAAAAGATGGCAAGTAAAGGTAGTAATAAAAAATCTAAGAAAAAGAAGAGATAAGGAGGATTTATGAGTAGTTCGTATGAATATTCTTATGCGTTAGAGTCAGCACGTAGAAGACAGATATATCTTAACAGAATTGCAACGACAACGGAACAATTTTATCGTCGATACAGTCAGCAGTATAGCGACATGAAGAATCGAGGGCTCGCAGCATATATACCGACTGAAATGAATAGATTGGAGTCGGATTTAGCTAGAATCAGGGGGTTATTATCTTCTAATCCAGAAGAGGCAAGAGATGTTAGTTATGAGGTAGGGGCATATATTAGAAGTATGTCATCATTAGCATATGGAGCAAGGGAGCAGTTTGAACGAGCAGAGCGTATGAGAGTTGAATCCTTGCGAGCAGAAAAGGAACATCAACAGAATGAGCTGATGCGGGAATATTTTGAAATTCTTCATACTATTACTAATCCAATTGTGGTCAATTTTTCTATGTCTGAAATGCAACAAATTAGGAATGGCATAGAAAGTGGTAGATTAACAAGTTCAGCAGAACTTAGAAAAAGATCATCAGAGATAATTTCTGAGGCTGAGAAAAAGGGTATTGAATGGAAGAAAGATACTGTTAAGAAAAATCGACAGAAGAATGCGACTCAGGCTATTAGTGATGCTGAGGAACGCTTGAGGTCAGAACGAATTGAGAACCAAGAAAAGACACAAGAATTTTTGGAAAGGATAAGTAAACTTAAAGCTGGAATAGAAACAGGATCGATAGATGTAGAAAATGTTGAAAAACAAGTAATTGAGCTCGAAAATGAAGTTGATGAAATCCTGATTTCTGAAGAGACTAGAAGGGAAACCGTAACAGCTATTGTAAAGCAACTTCAAAAACAAGAGTTTACCGTCGAAAAACCACAATTAATAAAAACAGATGGGAAAAATTATGTAAAGATAGTTGCAAAACAACCTTCTGGCAAGCGGGCAGTATGTAATGTTGATTTGCGTGGAAAGATTGCATATAAATTCGACAATTATGAGGGTATGACTTGCTTGAAGGATATAGAAAAATTCAATGTGGATCTTGAACAGATATATTCAGTGAAATTGTCTGATGAGAGAGTTTTATGGCAGAATCCAGATAGATTATCGATGGATGCTAATAGTTTACCGAATAATGAAGGGAGAAACGCATAATGGCAGATAAAGAATTAAATCTTTGGATAGAGCGTTTTAGCAGGGATATCGGTTATAAGTCCTCTGTTATTGTTTTTGGTAATACAGCAGATATAATGCTTAATCCTAAAAACTCTGGAAAATATGGTTCTGTAATCAATACACTTATTTCATATGTTAGAGATAAGGGATTTAAGCAAGTGATTAAATGGGATCGTGTTGAGGGTATTGATCATAGTATATCTGATGAAATTGCAGAAATGACAGATCAATCATCTCAAGAAAATGGAGTGGATGATTATGATTTGGGTGATTTTAATGTAGATGGTGCTACAAACCAAGGTGCCAAGTACTATAAGTCACCGGACGAGTTTTTTCCTTACATGTTAAATGTCATAAAGAATAGTCATAATAAAACAGCATTTGTTCTTGATTATTCTGATTACATATTTGGAAATGCCAATTCATTATCAGAGAAAGAAAGAGACTACTTAGCTACTTTAGGAAAGACCCTTGAAGCAAGCCAGTCATATAATATGCTGGACAGTAGTTTTGCTGATATAGGAAATATAGTAATCATTGTAGCACATAATAATGCAATGATTCCTCCAGCATTTTATTTGAATAATTCAATGGTGAGTTCTGTGAGTGTACCGATGCCGGGTCATAACGAGAGGGAACACTTTATTGATACGAATAGAGCATGCCTTAATATAACACAAGATATTATATCGGATAAAACGGCGAAAGATGATCTTATTGATGCACTCGATGGTTTTTCACTTAAAGAGATTGCTCAGATGATGAAATTATCACGTCAAATGAGTGAAAAAATGTCTTTTGAGAAGCTAATAAATCTCTTTAAGTATGGTGAGAAAGTAAGTCCTTGGGAAGAATTATCTAAAGATAAAATTGAGCGTATCGAAGAAGAACTTGGAAAGAGAGTTAAAGGTCAAGATGCTGCAATATCCAAAGTGAAGGATGTAATTATAAGAGCTTACACTGGTTTTTCGGGTTTACAACATTCATCAAAACAAAAAAAACCAAAAGGAACACTGTTTTTTGTGGGTCCTACTGGAGTTGGTAAGACAGAACTTGCAAAGTCTCTGGCAAGCTTTGTTTTTGGAGATGAGAATGCGTGTATTCGATTTGATATGTCTGAGTATAATCATGAGCATAGTGATCAGAGACTTGTTGGTGCACCTCCTGGATATGTTGGATATGAAGCTGGTGGACAATTAACGAATGCGATAAAGGAAAAACCGTTCTGTGTTTTGCTATTTGATGAGATAGAAAAAGCACACGGAAGAATTTTAGACAAATTCCTTCAGATACTTGAAGATGGTCGTCTTACAGATGGTAAAGGTGAAACGGTCTATTTTTCTGAAACGATTATTATTTTTACATCCAATATAGGAGCAGCAGATGTTGATTCCAATATGGATCCAAAGAAAGTAAAAAAGCAGTTTGTTGAAAAAGTGCAGAATCACTTTATTAAAGAACTTGGCAGACCAGAATTGTTAAATCGTATCGGTGATAACATTGTTGCTTTTAACTTTATTGATGATCCTGAAGTGTTCACAAAGATTGCAAAGTTAAAGTTCAGGACAATAGAGAACTTTGTAGAAGAAAGATATGGGGCAAAGATTGCGTTTGAGGATGAAGATGGGATTTTTGCATGCATTGGTAAGAAGGCAGGCAAACAGAATGGTGGTCGTGGCCTTTTGAATGTTATGGAAACAGTTATTATAAATCCGTTATCTGAATTCATATTTGAACGTACTGATATGTTACGAAATAGACAGATTATGATTAAACTAATGTTTCCTGATAAACCGGAAGTATGCAAATTTGACTTTGAATTAAAGTAGGTGATTCAATGGCTTATCTAAATCTTGCATCAATTAGATTATGCACTGAGTCCGAGGGACCAGGAAGAAGACTTGCTATCTGGGTTCAGGGGTGTGAGAAAAGATGTCCAGGGTGTTGTAATTCGGATATGCAAGAAATTAGAAAAAATATAATAGTCGATGCAAAAGACTTGATTGAGCTTATCCATCGGTCTATGTTTGAAGATAAAATTGAGGGATTATCTTTCATAGGTGGAGAACCTATGCTGCAGGCGGAGGGACTGAGTGAAGTTGCTGTGTGGGCTCACTCTGTTGGACTTACAGTACTTGTATTTACAGGATATTTATACGATGAATTACAAGCTATGAATAACGAAAGTGTTAATAAGTTGCTTAAAGATACAGACTTACTTGTAGATGGGGCATTTATTCAAGAAGAGTATGATACGGAACGGGATTGGATTGGATCAAGAAATCAGAAAGTTCATTTCTTGAGTAGTGCTTATAAATCAGGGATTGAATATGAAAAACAGGAACATCAAATGGAAGTACTGATATCAGAAAAGGATATTCTTGTAAATGGATGGCCATATTGAATTTCTAAATTGTTTGGCATAATGTTTTTATTAGTGAATAGTCAAATCGCAGAGAGGAAGTAATATTTGTGTTGAAACAAAGAAAACAGGACTTTTCTTTAGATTTGAGTAAAATGTTAAATGGATGCATAGAAGCTGGGAAATCATATAAGCGAAGAAATGCTTTGTTTGTAAATGGGAACATTATACAGAAGGTGTTTTAATCTTTATAAGTGATTTTCCCCCAATATTTATGATGGAGGTAGATATGATGAAATGCATAACCAGATTATTATTGTTAAATGCCATAATTTTCTTTACGGTTATATTAGGAGGGTGTGGCAAAGATGAGCCAACTGGTAAAATGATTACAGATATGTCAGGTGCCACAATCGAAATGCCGGAGGAAATTAGCAGAGCAATTTGCACTTCCCAAAATGCAATGGAATTTATGGTAGCAATGGGACTCGTACAGCATTGCATTAATAATTGAGTAAGCAGGCCGTCCCCTTTTTCCAGTCCTGTGCGGCGGCAGGTCGTAAATAACGGAATCAGACCGTGCATTCCCTATCAGGTCAAGGTTTTTTTGACATACCAGCTGTCACAGAGGAGGATAACATGTTTCTTACCGCTGAATTCCGGCATTATCTGGCGAATCATAGATGCGGCAAGTTCGAGCTTTGATTCCTTTTTTGCCACATACGGTATCCGAGCGGAACAGAAAGCTTCCTGTATACTTTAAATAGGTCAAGGGATTGACACAAAAAAATACCTCGAGTAAATTTAGATTATTACTGACTTGGCTGGTTGGTAAAATCTAAAGAATACAAGAGGTATCTAAAATGAATGTTAAAGGCACAAAGAAGAAAAATCAAGCAGTAACAGCAAATATTTTTGAACAGCAGGAGCTTTTGAGAAAAGCGGAGGTAGTCAGAGAAAGTCTTACAGCTTCAACTTGGCGTGAGTTAGAGGCCAATGGCAAGTTCGATAAAAACAAAAAACTCTCCTTTATCAGTGATGACATGCTTATCTTAGGATGTGATATAGGCAGTGAAACACACTATATGAGAGCTATCGATACCAGGGGAAGGGAACTCAGTAAGTCCGTATATTCTTTCAATAATGATTATGATGGATTTCATAGCGCAAAGGAATGGGCAGTAAAAATAGCTGCGGAACATGATAAGAGTCAGATAGTGCTTGGCTTAGAGCCGACCGGTCATTACTGGTTCTGCCTTGCGACATGGATGGTTTCAAATGGAATCAGTGTTGTTTGGTGCAGTCTTTAGTTTTATGTTATTTTAGGTAATTTTGGTAAAATTTCAAATTTGCTCATTTATAGCTAAAATTACAGAGAAAGGAATCTGCATTTTTTAATGCAATTATTATGATGTTTATTGTAATTGAAGGCGATAACGGAACAGGAAAAGATACATTAGCTAAAAAGTTAGAAGAAAGTGGCTTTTGCATTATTACTTATCTAGATACAGTTAAGGAGATGGAAATGATTGCAAGAGAAAACCACAATAAAACGAATGCTTTTTTGGATTATAACCATTTTTGTGGAAATTTGGCAATGGAACAAATATCCCCAAGTATTGTGATTAGATACTGGATTAGCACGTTAGCAGCGGCTTATGCAGATTATGTATATGAGTATGATAAAGTAATCCAACTAACTGATGAAATAAAAAGAAATATAGTTGCGCCAGATGTAATTATTCGTATATGGGTGAACTCAGAAGTGCGTTTAAATAGAATCGCTTCAAGAAATTTGAAGGACGCAAAGCTTTTTGATGATAGTTCAATTATTCGAGCGCAAAGGTATGAATGGATATCAAAAGAAATATTAAACAGAAGCGGATATAGGTGGCGAGAATTTGATAATACATCTGTTTGTATTGATGAATTGGCAAGTAAAATATTAGATTACATTAAGGTGGAGATATTAAATGAGTAAGGAACAGGAATTATTTATTGAACGTATAGATGAAAGAAAACAAAGCGCTTTGGCGAAATTAAAATTACTAGTATATGGAGTACAGGACGCACCTGAATTATTTATAAAAAATACTAATAATTTCAAGGAAGAGCACTATGCTTATGATAATGGCAATTGGGGAGTAGATAAAAACCGTCTTACACCTTCAGAGGTATTATTGCCGGGTGGAATTGTATCAAAGCTACATGTTCGCCCAGAATCCCCGTATCGGTTAGTGGAAGACGGTGACCGATTATTTATTCGAGATGATCAAAGTTTTTTATCCGAATTCAGATTTCTTGAACGACCAAACTTCTGGGATTATAAAACCTCTTCCGGCAATCCAACAAAAAATGTAGGGCAAATGTATGGATTAAACGCATTAAATTTTAATCTCTATTCTGGTTGCGAGTTTCATAAAGTAGGAAAAGGATGCAAATTCTGCTCTGTTATGGCAACGGTGAACAGGAAAAATCCTGTAGATATTACAAAAGATGTGCAGGATATTGTAGACACATGCAAACTTGCTATTGAACATGATAACGTAGATTACATTCTGATTACAGGAGGCTCTTATTTAGACAGAGACTATGAATTTGAACGTCATATGCAGGTTATTAAGGCAATTAGGCCCGTTCTTCCCTGGAATGGTGTCATTAAAGGAAATATTTCTATGATGCCGCCGAAAGATATGACAAAATTGAAACTGCTTTATGATTATGGTGTTCAAAATCCTAGCTTTAATATGGAGGTATGGTCTTCAACCAATTTTGCGAAAATTTGTCCTGGTAAGGAAGAATATGTCGGTTTCGATCATGTTGTTGCATCTTTGCTCTATTTACAGGGAATTTATGGTCCTGGTGAAGTATGGTCAAACTTTGTTGCCGGTTTAGTACCACTTGAAGATATTAAAAATGGTTTTCGTTTTATGGCTGAGCACGGCATTGTTCCTGGTGCAAATTTATATCATGCAGAAGTAGGTTCTTCAATTGGAAAATCCCTTGGAAGAATTGATGAACAATATGTATTAAGTGTATTTTCGTATGCGGCAGAGTTATATCACAAGTATGGATATAAGCCATATTTTAACACAAGAGTATTGAGAAACAGTTTAACTAATGAAATCTATGAAGGTGTATTGTAATGGCTGTTAAAAATATCTTATATGCGCCGGGAATGGGACAAGATTATCGTATTCTTCAGGAATTTCGTAATGAATTAGAAACTATGGGATATACGTTTTCATATATAGATTTTCTTTATGATGAAGGTAGTTTTAATCCCAAAAGCTATGATTGTATCATCAATAACACTTCTGAATGGTGGATCGGGATCAGTCTTGGAGCGTCTGTTTTATATTATATGTATAATTTTGCTAAAAATAAACCTGAACGAATTACGATCATTAATCCCTTCTCAGACAGACGGGTACTCGCAAATGAGAAGGGATTTGATATTTCTACTCAATGGGACTTCTCACCTAAAAGTATAGACATAAGTGTTAAGCATATTGATCTTGTTACTTCAGTATATGATCAATCTATCTCTATGTATCACGGAATAGAATTAATCAATAAAGCTGACGCTGATACAAAAAACATTATTTATGTGGATGCTGATCATCAAATTAACAGTATTAAAGCTCAAATCGAACTAGCACAGTGTCTTTATAATAAAAAATATGTAAGGGGGACTCGCAATGGATATAAGTCTTGCAACATTTATCAGTGGGAAAGAGACCTTTTCTGATGATTTTAATGAATTGCAGGAATATTTAAAAAAATATCATAATGTGCAAGCATATGTTTTCACAGATGAATACATAGATGAAATCCCCAATTCTATTATACAGATAAATATGCCACACACCTCCAAGTATCTGAGAATCATGAGAATTGTAGAGGAATCACTTAACGATTCTATTTTATTTATTGACAATGATATTATTGTAGATAAAGACGCAGTTAATAGGTTCCTTTCGGAATATAGAGAAGGCGAATATGCTCTAGCCTGGGGAAGAATTGGCACCACAATTAATACCGGCTTTGTGCCAGCACTTATAGAAATAGATAAAATTCTTTCTCATAACATCATACGACCATGCTTATGGAAACTAGGGGTAGGAATAAGTTTACCTGGACAAATTTTTGTGTTAAATAAGAAATACTTCCTTGGTTGTATGCAAGCAAGAGATACCGTGTACGATGATTTAGCCTTAGGTGTAGTTTTGAAGAAAAATCATTTTCCTTTTTTTCAAAGTAAAGAATATTTAGGAACAGAAATGCCCAAACAGAATATTCATGAGTTAATTCGACAGAGGAAAAGATGGGCGCAAGGATATTCAGAAACTTTATATAATAATAGGAAAGATAGTATTTTGAGATACATATTAATACATGGATTTGCTTATCATTTTTTGTGGATTCCGGTTTGGTGTGGAATAATTTATATGTTAGTTAATAGGTTAATCCTGTCTGCCATGGTATTAGTGTTATTAATATCTTCTGTTCTTTCGTGGGGAAAGGCAAAGCGATTTCTTGTAGCATTTCAGTATATATTTGTCTTCCCATTTGTTCATTTAAACTGGTTATTAGCATTTTTAAAAAATTTGTATTGCAGTTTCATTAACGAAACATAGTTAAACAATACATTAGGATGACCTAATGTATTGTTTAAAGAAGTGAATTATAGAAAGAAATGAAAATTTGTATTATTGGAGGCATGAATGTTTTTTTATTTCGAGAATAGATTCTTTGCTTGATGAAGATAATTCCATATGCGGATTTAGTACATTTAAACCGTCGAAATCAGGCATGGGCAGAGCCCATGAAAAAACAGAAATAATGCATTGCCTTATTTCCCATGCAAAAAATAATAAAATGTATAAATTTCCTTAAAATGGTTATACAGAAAATTGAAAGTTAAATTCAACAGCAGAAAAAATGGTTTTTCGACAGCAAAATGTTACATATAAAATTTTTACTAAAAAGGTTTTCCTTTCATAGACACAAAATTATTTACACCCTCATCGGATTGGTGCAATCGCCCTTTAACCATTCCGCGATGGTCGTAATTAGTTCATGAATATAATATGCCAAAAAGTTTACAGACACACTTGACAATTCGTCTCTGAATTAACAGGAGGTCGTGGTGTTATTTTCGCAACGGGTACGCCCGTTAGCAACTCTATGTCGGAGCTTTATACTGTTATGAGATATCTTCAGTATGGCGCTTTGCAACAAAAGGGACTTTCCCATTTCGACTGTTGGGCATCAACTTTTGGCGAAACATCTACGACGATAGAATTAGCGCCTGAAGGAACCGGATACAGGGCAAGAACACGTTTTGCAAAATTCTTCAATCTCCCTGAGTTGATGAATATGTTTAAGGAAGTTGCTGACATTAAGACTTCTGACCAGTTAAATCTCCCCGTTCCTGAAGCAAAATATGAAACAGTCGTAGTACAGCCATCTGATTTGCAGAAAGATATGGTTGCTGAACTTTCCGAAAGAGCAGCAGCCGTTCATTCGGGTGTGGTTGATCCATCTATTGACAATATGCTAAAGATAACCTCGGATGGACGGAAAATCGGTCTTGATCAAAGGTTGATGAATCCTCTCCTGCCTGATGATCCGGACAGTAAACTGAACGCTTGTATAAACAATATAATCCGTATTTGGGAAGATGGAAAAGCAGATAAGCTGACTCAGCTTGTTTTCTGTGATTTGTCTACGCCGAAGAACGATGGAACATTTAATGTTTACGATGACATTAAGGCAAAGCTGTTAGCGCATGGTGTTCCTGAAAATGAAATTGCATTTATCCATAATGCAGATACCGAAGCAAAGAAGAAAGAACTTTTTTCAAAGGTTCGTGCCGGACAGGTGCGCGTTCTTCTTGGCAGCACTCAGAAAATGGGTGCGGGCACGAATGTGCAGGATTTGCTTGTTGCAGTTCACCATTTGGATGTAGGCTGGCGACCTTCTGATATGACACAAAGAAATGGTCGTATCATTCGTCAGGGCAATAAAAATAAGGAGGTTCAGGTTTATCAGTATGTTACCGAGGGAACTTTTGATGCTTACCTCTATCAGACTTTGGAGAATAAGCAGAAATTTATCTCGCAGATTATGACGAGCAAATCGCCAGTCAGAAGCTGCGATGATGTGGATGAGCAGGCACTCTCTTATGCTGAAATCAAGGCTCTGTGTGCAGGCAATCCTATGATAAAAGAAAAGATGGACTTGGATATTGAGGTTGCAAGATTAAAGGTTCTGAAAGCCGATCATCAGAGCCAGCAGTATCGTTTGGAAGATAATCTTTTGAAATATTTCCCTGCTCAGATTGAAAAGCAGAATGGATATATCAGCGGCTGTGAGGCCGATATTAGCGCTATGCAAAGCAATCCTCAGATTGCAGAGGGATTCTGTGGTATGGAGATTAACGGCAAGGTCTTTCATGAGAAAAACGATGCGGGCGAAGCGCTTATTGCAATTTGTAAAACGATGAAAGGCACAGAATCAAAACCGATTGGCAGATACAGAGGATTCCAAATGGAACTTTCTTACGATAGTTTTCGGCAGGAATTTGAGATTATGCTAAAAGGCGCAATGAGCCATCGTATTGCTTTGGGAGCTGATGCAAGAGGAAATATTACTCGTTTGGATAATGGTCTTAACGCTATTCCTGAAAAATTGAAACAGGCGAAGTTACAGCTGGATAACCTCTGCCATCAGAGAGAAGCCGCAAAGCAGGAACTTGGCAAACCTTTCCCGCAAGAAGCCGAACTCTCTGAAAAAAGCAGGAGATTGACTGAACTTGATGCGGCGCTCAATATGGATGATCACAATGGGACTTGTGAAAAATCCGAAAGACTTTCTGTGTTGGCAGATTTAAAATTGAAGTCCGAAAGTATTTTGCCTGCACAGAAACCACAGGAGCGTGACGGGGAGGCACTGTAAATGGCAAGGACAAGAGGGGTTTATTTTCTTGCTTCAGATGATGAAGTTAAAAAAATCCGTCAAAAAATGGACGAAGCCGGTATTCGTAGTATGGGTGCATATCTTAGAAAAATGGCGCTTGACGGATACTGTGTCAATCTTGAATTGGATGATGTAAAAGAAGTAAGAAGCCTGTTGCGCAGATGTAGCAATAATTTAAACCAATACGCAAAAAGGGCAAATGAAACCGGCAGTATTTATGCCGATGACATCAGGGATATTCAAGAAAGACTCGAAGATATTTGGCAAGAATTGCAGGAAATCCTCGTCCATCTGTCCTCTATCCAATGACGGAGAGCCGTAGTGTAACGCTACGGCTTTACATAGGGCATTTGATGTCATTGTGAATTGGTTGGGTTTACGTTATAATTAAGTCTGATAAAGGAGGATTCGTCTATGAAAATGATTTTGAAAATATTTGTGCTTCCGCTTATGCCATTTATCGCAATTCTTTCTCTTTTGGGAAATTTGCTTATCAATATTTCCTCTTACGTCATTGGATTTTTTCTATTGGTTCTTACAGGCTGCGGTATCTTTTGCGTGGTAAATGGAAAATGGACGGAACTTGCGATTTTGGCTGGAATGGCAGTTGCATCATTTTTTGCACTATACATTATCGTAACTTTGACCGATAAGATAAAAGCGATCAATAGAAGATTTGGAGAATTTCTCCGAACCTAAATCAAAGACCATCTTCGGGTGGTCTTTATTTTTTAAAAGGCAGGTGGTTAAATGGCAGCGACAAGATTGATAGCGCTTCATATAAATAAAGGAAAAACGATTGCTCAATGTCTGGCAGACAGAACAGATTATTCTCAAAATGCAGCAAAGACAAATGACGGGGAGTTTATCAGTTCCTATGAGTGCGATCCGAAAACGGTCGATGAAGAATTTTTACTTTCCAAAAGACAATATCAGTACATTACTGGAAAGAGCCATAAACGAGATGTGATCGCTTATCAGATTCGCCAGTCCTTTAAGCCTGGGGAAATATCTCCAGAAGAAGCAAATGCAGTCGGATATGAAACAGCAATGCGATTCACAAAAGGCAATCACGCCTTTATCGTTGCGACACATATTGACAGGGCTCATATACACAATCACATTATTTACAATTCTACCACTTTGGATTGTACGAAAAAATTTAGAGATTTTCTCCGTTCAGGGTTGGCGGTTCAGAAAGTAAGTGATCTTGTTTGTTTGGAACATGGACTTTCTGTTATTACGCCAAAATCATTTAAGGAAAAAACGAAAAGAACAGTTTATCCAAAACGCAAAACCCAAAGAGAAGAGTTACGCTCGGCAATCGACGATGTTCTTAAAAAGAAACCAAAAGATTTTGCAGAACTGGTGGAACTTCTGTCCAAGTTGGACATTGAGTTTAAGGACGGAAAAGCGCCTGCTTTTCGCCGCAAGGGACAAAAGAATTTTATCCGCATTGACACTCTTGGCGAGGGGTATGGAGTTGAAGCTTTGAACGCAGTTCTCAAAGGAAAATCATTGCATCGTCCTAAGAGTGTCCGGTTGCAAACGCAAAAACCGCAAGAGTTCAATATGCTTATTGACATTCAGGCAAAACTTGCCGAAGGAAAAAGTGGCGGTTATGAACGGTGGGCGAAAAAATTCAATCGAAAAGAAGCTGCAAAAACGGTATGTCTTTTGAAAGAAAGAGGACTTGGCAGCTATGATGATTTGGTTGCTCTTACGGAAAAGTTATCCGGCAGATTTGATGAACTTTCTGAATCTATCAAGGGCGCGGAAAAAAGAATGGCTGAGATTAAAATGTTGAGAAAACATATTTTCAATTACTCCAATACGAGAAAAGTTTATATGGAGTACCGTAAAGCAGGCTATTCAAAAAAATTTTTTGAAACGCACAGAGAGGAAATCCAACTTCACAAGGCTGCAAAGGAAGCCTTTAATAATTTGGGCGTAACAAAAATTCCAAAGGTATCAGAATTAAATTCAGAGTATGCGGATTTGATTAACAAGAAAAAATCAGACTATGCGGAATATCGCAAAGTCAGAGATGATATGCGGGAATATCTTATCGCAAAACAGACTGTTGAAACGATCCTCGGCATTGACAGAAAAGCCGAGAAAGAAAAAAGCAAGAAAGAAAAAGAAAAATCCCGATAAGTTGCAGGCCATGATTGTTCTTATATATAAGGAACAGTCGTGGCATATTTTTTTATTACAGATGGTTCTTAATTCCACACTTGCCAAAACGGTTATATTCCTGACGTGAGGAAAAAACGATTAGAATAATCGTGCAGCCAGTATCGAAGATACTGTAAAAGGGGATTGGGGACGCTGCCCCAACAAGCAATTTGCGAAGATTGACCGAATGGGAAATCGAGAAAATGAGCAAACCTATATAGGTTTGCCCTGCTTGCGAATTTGTTTTTGTTCTTTTTTGGTATTGAATTTGTGAGTTAAAAGGAATATAACTAAAAATACAATGCTTATTGATCGACAATTTAATGGAAAGGATAAGGTAATTCAATGGCTGTAAGTCATAAAAGACTTTGGAAAGTTTTGCTTGACAAGGATTTAAAGAAAAAAGACTTGGCTGAGAAAGCAAATCTCAGTACGTACACGATTAACAAATTAAATCGTGGAAAACCAGTCAATACAGATACACTTGAAAAAATACGCACAACACTTGGTTGCGCCTTTGATGAAATTATGGAAGTTGTTCCCGAAAAAAATAAAATATCAAATGAAAAGGCAGGCACAATTTATGAATAAGCAACAATTAGCAAATAAGATTTGGGAATCGAAAAATAAGATGTGTTCCAAAATCGAAGCGAACGAATACAAAGATTACATTCTTGGATTCATTTTTTACAAATACCTCTCTGACAAAGAGATAAAATTTCTGAAAGAGAATGATATTACAGAAGAGGATATTAAGGCTCTCAAAGAAGACGATGCGGAAACGGTTAAGTACATTCAGGAAAATGTCGGCTATTTTATTTCCTATAACGCTTTGTTTTCAACTTGGCTTGAAAGGGGCAGAAACTTTGATGTTTTAAATGTAAGAGATGCTTTATCTGCATTTAGCAGATTGATTTATGCTTCTCACAATAAAGTATTTGGCGGAGTGTTTGATACTCTGCAAACAGGGCTCAGCAAATATGATCGGACCAGTGGATCAGGTTCTCTCTTAATTAACATCGGTCGTAATGTTTCTAAATATATCAATGATAGCAACAACATTAAATACTACGCACAGGAATTGAAAGAGAATACCTACAATCTTACTCATATGAATTTTGGAGGTGAAAGTTGTTTTTCTGATGCAAAAAAATATAAAAATGATTTAGGTAGGACTAAATTAGCTCTTAACGTGGACAGGGGCCACATTGTCAAAGCTAAATTAGTGCTACTTTTTTATTGAAAAAAAGGAGGATGCAAACGACTATGACAAAGAAAGAGCTGATTGAGTTCCTAAATGAACTGGTGGAATTGATCAGTGAAGAAAATAAGACAAAGGCAGTATTAGTAAAGGAAAGAATTATTAGTGGTTTTGAAAAGACTTATGGATACGAAAAGGAAGAGATCACAGAAATTTCAAGGCTGTAGCCACACTATATAGCAGTAATGCCGGATTCAGTGCAGGAACAAATCAGGCAGAAAGTAATTGAAGCCCTGACGGAACATGGCGAAGGGTGTAATGCGAAGGAAAAACAGCTGGTAGGGGAGATAGGATCATGGATACTGTATTTACTGTGGAGGAAAGCAACCTAGTCGGTGTATTTCTGGAGGAAGGCACTGTGACGGGGAACAGGGAGAAAGTCATGGAGGGCATCAAAAAACGCAGCTTTTCATGGAACAATGTGAAGTCATGCGAAACAGCAAACAGGCTAATGGGCCGGACATTGGGGGCGGTCAGAAAAATTGAAATTGGCTGTCCCGCGCACTACGCCCTGCGATGTATGCGGTTTGACGGATAAGCAAGCCGTATCGCTGCAGGGCGAATAATTTACGGAGGTGTTTATGGACATCAGAAATGAAATCAAATTTTATATCGTTCGGGAGGGCGTGACCATGACGGAGATCGTGAAGAAGTTGGCTGATGAATACGGCTGGAGCAAGAGAGCGCCAAATTTCTTTGGCAAGTTGCAGCGTGGTTCATTGAGATACACCGAGGCGGTGCAACTTGCTGGCGCACTGGGCTATAACCTCGTTTGGGTTAAGCGCGGGAAAGGAGGCAGGTAATATCGAAGTTTATGGTTATATTCGGGTCAGTACCAAGGAGCAGAATGAGGACAGGCAGCTTGTCGCGCTTCATGAGCTGAACATCCCAGAAAAAAATATCTTTATGGACAAGCAATCGGGCAAGGACTTTGACCGCCCGCAGTACAAACGGCTCGTGCGGCGTATGAAAAAAGACGATCTGCTTTATATCAAGAGCATTGATCGTTTGGGCAGAAATTATGGGGAGATTTTGGAGCAGTGGCGTGTTCTCACGAAAGAAAAAGGCATTGACATTGTAGTGCTGGATATGCCGTTGTTGGACACCCGCCGAGGGAAAGACCTGATTGGGACGTTTCTCAGTGACATCGTACTTCAGGTTCTCTCTTTTGTGGCGGAGAACGAGCGTGTCAACATCCGCCAGCGTCAGGCGGAGGGTATCGCAGCGGCGAAAGCCCGCGGAGTGCGTTTCGGCAGACCACCCCGGCCATTGCCGGAAAACTTTCATAGTGTTTACCAACGATGGAAAGCAAAGAAAATCACCGGCACAGTTGCGGCGAAGGAGTGCGGGATGGCGCTCTCCACTTTCCGCTACCGGGCGGCGATTTACGAAAATGCCAAATTGTTGTAACAGGGGCTGTTTTACAGAAACGTGTACTTTTCTGCAAAACGCTATGTACAAAATATTATACTTACTATAGCACATACCTGCTCGGATTTCCATACCTTCCGGAAAAATTTTTCGTTATTTTACGAATTTTGCTAATATTTGTTTTATGTTGCAGGAAAGTACACATTATTATCATTGGAAATATATTTGGACTGCCTTTTGATATTTGTTCTATAAAGCGAAAAACAATATCCAATTATAAATACATGGATAATGCTAAATATTTTGTGATTTTTAGAAACAGTTTAACGATAAGTGTGCTGTTGGCAATTACCTCAATAATTAGTACTATTCCAAGAACAGATGCAACAGATCTAATAGCTGGACTTTGATATATATCGTTATTTTTTTACTATTTTTAAGTTGTATGGCAAAGAGATGGATAAGGAAAACGAGGATTCAAGAAAATAATGAAACGTAAATTTTTGTAATGCTGCAATAAAACTAAAACGAATAAAATTAATGGAAGAGGTTTATTCTATGAATTTTCATCAAAAATGCAGGAGAAAATGGGAAATGAAGAAAATATAGCTTCAGCGGAGTCTGAATATATTAAAAATGATTCTTCTGGTGGCATCAAATTTGATATATTTGGTATTTTATTATATTGCGAAATTAGTATTAACAATGTTAATTGTAATTCCAATATAGCATCTCTGGAATATGAACTGAGAAAAAAATTAAAGAAGAAATAGATGAATTAATTGGAAGCGTGGCTTATTCATTTGTGAATACAGCAGTGCTTGTGATTTGTGATAGTCTATGGCATACAGCTTTGGATATTATGTGTTGTGCCTGTCAGGATAGCTAAAAAGACGATGTTTTTAAGAAGAACGGTTTTTTTGATATTATGTTATTTTTGCATAAACTTTCTTTGGGGAACAGATACTGTGAAAATAATTGCTGGTATTACTGTAATAGGCATTATAGTGGTGCATTTGCCAAGTTCAACGGTAGATTACAATAGTGAGGATGCGTTGTTGTGTGGTCAAATGAAACTTGGAGGTCGGGAAATTGCAGGAGTAAGAACAGAGGTGTTAAATGAAGAAACCGTATATTATTATTATGAGGGTGGTAAAAAAATATATTTACGACCGGAATACAAGGGATCATTAAATTACTATGATGAAGATGGTCATTTTTATAGAAAGAATGGTTATATGTAAATAAAGGGGCTGTTTGTTGTATGTTCAGTTATCTGAATAGGGACTGGTAATTGCGAGGAAAGTGATGGAAGGTATAGTTGTTTTGATTTTGAACATTGAATTTGACTAGGAGGAACTTTATGGCGAAATTTTGTAGAAAATGCGGTGTGAAAGTGGATGAAAAGGCAGACATTTGTCCTAATTGTGGAGCAAAAGTCTCTCCTGAAAAAAGAAAACGATCTCATGTTATTATAATTTTTGTAGTCTGTCTTGTATTTGCTTTATTATTTGTTGCGATTTTCCTGTACAGATGGATGAGGAGAACCCAAAATGATGTAGGGAAGCAGATTGAAGTTGGTGAAACGATCGAATTTGGTTCGTATGAACAGGACAATAATGTATCGAATGGGAAAGAGCCAATTGAATGGATCGTTTTAAAAAGCGAAGATGACCACGCACTACTTATGAGTGTAAACTGTCTTGATTATAAGTCTTATAATACGGAGAGTACGGAAGCAACTTGGGAAACCAGTTCCTTGAGAGAATGGCTGAATAATGAATTTATGGATGAAGCGTTTTCAGCCCGGGAACGAAAAAGGGTACGAGCCCAAACTATAGAGAACCTAGGGCTTTATGCTGGTATGGATGAAGATGGAAGCTGGATAGTTACCAACAGTGAGGAATATGTAAAAAATGTTTTATATCAAACAGAAGATTCTAACGAGACAGAGGATCGAGTTTATTTACTGAGTGCGGATGAATCTATTTTGTATTTGTCTTCTGGTGATGTTGAACGTCCGCCCTTGACAGAATATGCTGAAGAAAAATTTTTAGAAGCAACTTTAAAACAGGCGGAGGAGAGCGGCTATAATGATGAAGAGGCGATTAGGGAACGATATGCTGAGTTAGAGGAAAAGTATGGGGAAGGATGTTGTTATTGGTGGCTTAGGTCTCCTGGGATTTCGGATGATACCGCGGCGGTCGTGTCTTATGAAGCTGATGAAATTCAAATCCAAAATTTAGCTGAAGGTGCGGCAATACGCCCGGTTCTTTGGATAGAGACAAATTGAATGGGAGGGGAATAATGAAACGCATAGTGCCAATATTTATTGTTGTGATTATGATACTCATTGCGAGTACTACCGTATATGCTGATAATGAAGTGAGCGATACTAAAATAGCTCCATTTAAGAGCGGATATATTCCAGACGATAAATCTATCGAATTGAAATTACAGCCCAGCTTTGATTTTATAAATCAGAGTTCTGAAACATTAAACTGGGAACTTGCATTGACAGGTGCTGTGTTGTCAGAAGAGGTTTATTATTTCTCGGAATTGAACCCAAACATTAAAGATGTTTATGATTATGACAAAAAGGATCAAGGGGAAGAAGCCAGGTCAACTATTCAGCCTGTGTTGATTAGCCTTGAGTATGATGAGACGAGGTATTGTTATTATCCAGATAATTTGCAAGCATCCTTCCAGCACCCAACTTGTTGTTTTGGATATAAACGCTATAGAGATAACGAGGGGAAGGATAAGAATATTTTTATCATAGTTGTAAGAGGGACGCATGGTGGCAATGACATTACTACGGACTTTATAAATGGTGGCACTATGGCTTTTATTGGGGCCACTCAGAATGTTGAAAATGATTTCATGGAATTTGTTGATAAGGTTGTCGAAAAAGAAGGGGAGTCTATCAAGAATGAAGATAATTTCCTTTTTATTACAGGTCATTCTCTTGGAGGGGCTATTGCGAATCGGCTTTCAATTGCAAACAGCATTGTTGACTTAGCTCATAATGATAAAAGCAAAATTTATACTTACACATATGAGTCACCGCATACTTGTCAGCGTTATTGGTGGCTGTATGAACCAAAAGGAATGTCAAATGCATTTAACATTAAGGATATAGATGATTTCGTTGTAAACATACCTCCAGAAGTCGGTGCAACTAGATATGGCACTGATCTCGAATTTTCTGTAAAGGATTTGGACAACAACATTTTTACTACATTATTTCCAAAAGCGATAGGCGGCAGTGTAACGGAAGCGCCTAAACGAGGAAACTTTGGATGGGATCATTTTTTTGGCGGTCATCATGACATGGGACTCCCGCTTACATATATTTTGCAAAAAGGCATTCAGGCAAAAGTTTGGGAAAGTGTGGAAGATGTAGTTGAAACTAAAAAAATTGCTGATTATGAAATAATAAGAGACGAGCGAGATAAGAAAGGATATGATGTAGAAGTTTATTTTGAACGGCCAAAATTTGAAGAAATTACGCAGGGTTATCAACGGATCAATAAGTTTTTTGAAGACCAGAGCAATGCTTTCTTCAGTGAGGGAAATACGGATCTGAATACTCTTTGGGAGTTTGCCGAAGAATTTAGCGAGTATGAACCAGATGTTTCTTCGTATGGTCTGGAATGTTTTGCTTCTACTGAAGTGGTTTATCAAAGTGAGAACTTGGTAAGTGTGTTACAGTTTCGTACTCGTTGTTACGGTGGGACGGACTACAGCTGGAATGAAGGATATCTATTCCACACAGATACCGGAGAACAAATTACGCTGACAGAAATTATTGATGCGACAGAAGATGAAATTAAAGAAATGATAGAGCAGGAAGTCTGTAGTGAGTATTCTGTTCACGAAGAGGTTGAATTTAATACTGTCCATAGGGTGATTTCTGAATATGCGATAGAAGATTTTGACTTTTATCTAAAAGGACAGGAAATACATATTACTTTCCCGAAATATGCCATGTTAAGCGGCAATATCGGTATCATTGACATAACGCTGCCTGTGCTTCCTAAGGCAGAATATCTGGAAGAGGGAATAGATGAAAATCAAGGAAATACTTCAGAAGATACCGCAGGTGAATATAGTGAGTTTATGGCTGGATATCTTGCTGCCATGAGATACCCAGAAGGAAAAGTAGATAAGATGGAGCCTATAAACTTTGAATCTTGGTTTTCTACTTCCCCCAATTATTGGAGTATTAGTGCATGTGATCAATATGCTACTGGGGATGAGGGAGCAAAGGTAATTGATTGCGGTGATTATTATGAAGTAAAAAATTGTTTCATTGAATATCCATATTTCATCCCACATGAAGTATATGATAAGTTTGAAGATGGATTTGAATTTGATTTGTCAGTACAGGATCAAAATGGGCAGGAAGATACGATTCATAATGTTGTAAGTTATGTGGATGGAGAGTGGGTTTTATCGGACAATGGAAACCCTTACTATGATGACGATGCAAGGCATATTAAGGTGGAAAACGATGGAGCAATAACTATACGAGGTTTCTATGAAGATGAAGTATGGACGGGGACGATTTATCATGGCAGTTTGTTTTTCACAAAAGATTGTATTGTGCATGACTTTAGATTCAATGAAACGGAAACTTTTGAGGAATATGTAACAAAAGATCATCCTATCCTTGATGATGGTTTACCACAGTTCCAAGGCGGGAAAAATGAATTTCAGTCAATTTTTTTTCATGGTAAAGTGATTTTTGATCCTGATACCGGTATGATTATAGAATGTCAGGAGATGTACCAACCATAGATCCAATAAGAAATCGTGCAGGCTGTCCGTATCAAAGCGGCAGCTTGCACGTTTACCCGTCAACATCAGACAATTTTTGATAAACATATAATGGATTGTTAGCTAAAAGGAGATTGAAAAAATGTCTATGAAACATTCTTATCCTTATAACCCCCAGCCGAAATTGACATCCTTACGTCAACTGGTAGAGCGAAATGCTAAGGAATTTCCTGATCAGCTGGCGTTTCAGTTTCGGCATGGCGATAAAGTGGTCAGCGTAACATATACCCAATTCAAACATGACATAGAAGCTCTTTCGGCTTATTTCAGACGACAATGTTTTCAGCGCGTTAAGATTGCTGTGTTGGGCGAAAATAGCTATGAGTGGATTCTGACCTATTTTGCCACTGTTTTGAGCGATAACATCATTGTTCCCATTGACAAGGAGCTTTCTGATGAGGACATGATTCAGCTTTTGGAGTTTGCCGGAGTGGATGTTCTTGTATATGCAGAGAGTTATGCTGATACTGCCAAACATATCAGTCAAGAAGGGATGGTACGGCATATTTTCTCGATGAATACTTTTTCCGCAATTTTGACAAATGGCGGTTCTGCGGACATTCAGACAGACGAATCAGCAATGTGTGCGATCATATTTACATCCGGCACAACCGGAAAACCCAAAGGAGTTATGCTCTCGCAAAAGGCGCTTATGGTGGACGCCATCGCTTCTTGTCAGAATGTTCTCATTTCAGGATCGTCCCTTCTGACACTTCCGCTCCACCACACATTTGCCCTTACCGCAGGGGTATTGGCTATGCTGGTCTACCATGTTCCTATTTGGATCAATCGTAGTCTGCGTACTTTCCAAAGCGATATGAAGAGCTTTTGCCCACAAAATATGTTTCTTGTTCCCCTATATGTGGAGACGATGTACAAGACCATATGGAAAATCGCAAAGGATCAGGGGAAAGACAAGCTCCTGCGGCGAATGATAAGCATTAGCAATTTCCTTCGAAAGTTCGGAATTGATCTGCGCCGTAAGCTGTTCAAATCCATATTGGACAACTTTGGGGGAGATCTTGACCTTCTTGTTTCCGGTGGAGCTGCCATTCGGCAGGAATACGTTGACGGCATGAATGACATCGGCATTCTTGTTTTAAATGGTTATGGGATTACGGAATGCGCTCCTGTGGTGGCGGTCAACCGCAACAGATATTTTCGCTCTGGAAGCATTGGGCTGGCTCTTCCATGCAATGAGGTTAAGATCATAGATGGAGAGATTTGTGTTAAGGGTGATAATGTTATGCTGGGATACTATCAGGATGAGGACGCTACAAAGGAAGTCGTGACTGACAACTGGTTTCACACTGGTGATTTGGGATACATAGACGATGACGGCTTTATTTATATTACCGGTCGAAAGAAGAACCTTATCATTCTAAGCAACGGCAAAAATGTTTCCCCCGAGGAGTTGGAGAATAAGCTGCTGGCACTCCCCAATATATTGGAAGTGGTTGTGCGGGCTCAAGATGGCGTCCTTGTGGCAGAAATTTACGCAGAACAACAGGAAGGCGTTTGGGAAAGCGTCATGGTACTCAACAAGAGCCTGCCATCTTATCAGCATATTCAGCGTGTGCTATTTCGTGACACGCCGTTTGAGAAGACTACAACAAAGAAAATAAAAAGAAAATAAAAATATGGCATAAAGATTGAAAGCAGACAGATGTTCGCAATTTAATGCCAATCTTATGAGGAGGTTCAATGTTGCAATTATCAAATTCACAAAAACTAATCTATGAAACGGAGAAATATGCAGGCGGCGCGGTGGCTGTAATCTGTGGCAGTGTGCTTATTCATGGAATGCATAGCGCAGATGAACTTACTCATGCTGTCCATGAAATTTTTTCCCGTAATGAAGCATTGCGTATCCGCATGGTTGAACAGGGAGGCCAAGTCAGACAGGAAATTGTAGACTTCCAACCTCAGCCCATAAATATCCTACGCTTCGAAAATAAGAATGCCTTCACTATTTATGCTGAGGAATATGCCAAAACGCCAGTCCCTCTTAGTGGTCCGCTGTGTGAAATTCAGATCATCCTTTTGCCTGATCAGTGTGGTCTCCTGGTCAAGTGTCACCATATAGTGGGAGATGCATGGTCGCTGACGTTGATTGCTTCCCAGTTCTGTGCCCTGATATCCGGGAAAGAACCGCTCGCATTTTCCTATTCGGAATATATAGCAAGCGAAAAGGATTATACTCATGGCAAGCGCTGGGAGAAGGACAGAATGTTTTTCTTGGAGCAGTTCAAACAATGCCCGGAGCCTACATATCTCTCTGAAAAACCGGATGATTCTTATATTGCCAGCCGGGCGGCATTCTGTATTGACACAGAAAAGGCGGCTCTGATCCGTACTTATGCAAAGGAACACAATACATCTCCATTTGTTTTGTTTCTTACCGCATTTGCTGTTTATTTCAGCCGGATCAGGGATAATGCGGAATGGTTTTACATCGGTACACCCATACTTAACCGTGGCAATTTTCGCGAAAAGCATACCATGGGGATGTTCATTAATTCTGTTCCTGTATTAGTTCATATGGGATATAATCGCACTTTTGCGGAAAATCTTGTAATTATGCAGGAAGAAGTTTTATCGATGTTTCGCCACCAGAAATTTCATTATAATGATATATTGACGGCAGTCCGACATGAGTATGGCTTTACGGAGAAACTCTATGATGTAGTATTGAGCTATCAGAATGCTACTGTCACTGATGCCGAGAGTGGAGTTGAAACTGCATGGTATCATAGTGGCATTCAAACCGAGAGCTTGCAGATTCACATTGATGACCGAGACAGGGTTGGCGCTTTCCGTATTCACATAGACTATCGTACGGATAAATTCAACGCTCTGGAAATTCAGCGAATGTACTCTCATATTGTTAGTATTTTGTCTGATGCCATTTTAAATGATACCAAAAAAATTGGTGAATTGAAACTTTTATCTGCTGAAGAGGAGCAGAAACTTCTTATAGACTTTAATGATACTGCTGTCGATTATCCACGGGAGAAGTGCGTTCATACGCTATTTGAGGAACAAGTGGAGAGAATGGCAGACAAAGCGGCGGTCATTGCTTGTGACCGTACTTTGACTTATCGCGAGTTGAATAGCGAGGCTAACCAAATTGCACACAGTCTGATAGAGAAAGGTGTAAAGAAGGGGGATATTGTAGCCTTTGCTCTGTCCCGGAACAGTTACCTGATACCGGTTATGTTCGGCATTCTCAAGGCTGGAGCGGCCTATCTGCCAATTGATATGGATTATCCTCATGAGCGTATTCAATATATGTTGGAGGATAGCGGTGCGGAAGTTTTTGTGACGGAAGCGGAATTAGCCAGTCTTATAGAAAACAACAATGATCAAAATCCAGAGTTACCTTTGACAAGCGATATTCCCTGCTATTGTATTTATACTTCAGGTAGCACAGGGAAGCCCAAAGGAGCATTAATTACGCATCGAAATATTGTGAATTTTTGTTTTGATGTACCACAGAACAAGCTTCAACATTATGTTTCATCAAATTGTAATATCGTGTTGGCTTGCGGAGCTATTGTATTTGACCTTGCCAGTAGTGAAATTGTGCTTTCATTGCTGTTAGGAAAGACTGTTGCATTGGCGAGTGAAAGAATGTTTTTTAATTCTAAGGATCTTGGAGTATGGGCGGAAGCAAATCAGATTGATTGCATGTTTTGCACTCCTACAAAGCTCAAAACCTATTTGAAAGACTCACATTTCGCAAAGGCCTTTTCCAACGTAAAGTGTGTTCTGATGGCTGGTGAACAGTTAACGGATGAAATGCACGAACTTATTTCGTCACATAGCGATGGAAAAATTTTCAATGGTTATGGCCCTACTGAAACTACGATGGGCGTTTGCTTTGGGGAAGATGGTACGACAATTGGCAAGCCTATTGCCAATACACAAATTTATATCATAGATAAGCATATGGCTCCTGTTCCCATTGGCGTGACAGGCGAACTCTGTATTGCCGGGGATGGTGTCGGAGTGGGTTATCTCAACCGTCCTGAATTGACTGCTGAGAAATTTGTGCCCAATCCATTCGGTTCCGGTAAGCTTTATAAGACCGGCGATTTGGCTTATTGGAAGGAAGATGGTAATCTTGTCTATGTAGGCAGAAACGATTTTCAAGTTAAAATCCGCGGACTGCGGATTGAACTTGGAGAGATTGAAAATGCCATTTCTATGGTGGATGGAATTAGTCAAGCAGTAGTGGTAATCCGTAAGGACGATACAGGGCGCCAGCTTATCTGTGCCTTTTATACGGAAGATGCTCCGGTAAAATTGGATGTAGTCAAAGAGGCCATTTGTGAAAAACTTCCACGATATATGATGCCCCACATCTTCACAAAGTTGACAGCCATTCCGACTACGCCAAGCGGGAAGACCGACCGTAACGCGTTGCCTGATGTAGATTTATCTGCTGCTATACCTGATGTTGAATACATTGCGCCTGCCACAGAAGCGGAAAATATTGTATCCGCCGCTGTTGCCAAAATACTTGGATTGGATCGTGTCGGTATGCATGACAATTTCTTTGACTTAGGGGGAGATTCCCTCAAAGCTATTGAACTGACCGCCGCTTTAGAGAAAGAGGGCTACTTTACGGATATAAAGACGATTTTTGAATCGGAAACCATAGGCGCTTTGTCGGGAAAAGTGAATTTAGTGGAAAATCATGCTGCGGAAAAAATAATTCAAGGAGATATTCCGGCTACTCAGGCGCAAATGCGGGTATATATTGCTCAAAACATGAGCGGAGGCACGACATATAACATACCTTGTGCATTCAAAGTCAACAAACTGGATCCTGCAAGGCTGCAAAATGCCGTAGACAAGCTTGTATCCCGTTACGAAATTCTCCGTACTCATTTTGAGAACCGTGACGGAATCGTTATGCAGGTTGGGGAAGATAACGTCAGATGCTGTGTAGAAAAGCTGTCCAGCAGCGATATTTCCGCTTTTATCCGTCCCTTTGATCTGGAAATTGCGCCATTATTGCGGATAGGCTATTTTGAAAATACTGTCTTGTTGGATATGCACCACATAATTGCCGATGGCGGTTCATTATCTGTATTTCTTCGGGAATTAAATGAATTTTACATGGGGCGTGAATTGGAAGACCGCGCTGTACAGTATCGTGAATTTGCAATGAATGAGCATGATGATTTGGAGGATGAAGATTATTGGCTTAACCTATTTAAGCAAAAACCGCCGGTATTGGGGATGAATACTGACTATCCAAGACCGGCAAATCAGAGTTATGAAGGTGCAGCAATATATCATAATATTTCCATTGAGCTGCATAAGAGAATTTGTGGGCAGAGCCAAAAACTGGGCATCACACCGTTTGCATACTACATAACTGCATTCTATATTCTGCTTTCTAAATTTAGCGGGAATGAAGACATCGTAGTTGGTACTCCTGCGAGCGGCAGGAGCGGAAAATTTATAAATGCTCTTGGAATGTTTGTCAACACGCTGGCTTTGCGTGCATATCCGGAGGGAAAAAAGACGGTTAAGCAATTGTTGTCAGAAGTAAAGATTGTTGCAAGGGATGCTCTGAACCATCAGCGTTACCCATATGGGAAATTAGTAAAAGAACTTGGTATTTCAGCTGAAAATCATAATTCGCTATTTGATGTAATGTTTGCATACCAAAGCGAAGAAATGACGGAAACGGTTTTTGAAGATGCACCAGTAGAGATGCTGCAAATTCCGATCACTACATCAAAATACGACTTTACTTTAAACGTAATGCCGCGCAAGAACGATGTAGTACTGATGATTGAGTATTGTACCGCACTTTTCAATGAAACAACTATCCGACGGCTTATAGATGGATACAAGTTATTGCTTTCTCAAATGTTGGATGAGGGAATGTTGATTTATGAGCTTTCTGTCATTGGTGATGCAGAGCGCCATATGTTGTTGGCGGATTTCAATGATAATGTCGTTGATTATCCCAAAGGCAAATATGTCCACCAGATTTTTGAGGAACAAGTGGGAAAAACTCCCGACAAAACGGCGATTATCGCTTGTGACGGTATCTTGTCATACCGAAAACTAGATGAGGAGGCAAGCCGTATTGCGAATGGTCTGATAGAAAACGGTGTGAAGCCTGGAGATATTGTGGGCTTTGCCCTTCCAAGAGATAGCCACCTGATCGCAGCTATGTTTGGGATACTTAAAGCAGGAGCGGCTTATCTTCCAATAGATCCGAATTATCCGCAGCAACGCAAGGATGCATTGCTGCGAGAAAGCAATGCGAAGTATTTTATTGTGGAAGAAAACCTTTCTGCATTATTGACAGAAGAACCGTTGATCCATTCCATTTTAGGAGAAAAACTTTATTGCGTGATTCCGACATCCGGTTCAACAGGAACGCCAAAGCTCAGTACATTGACACATAGTGGGATATTGAATTTCTCCGAGGCCAATGCAAATTGGTATCGTGATATTAAATCTGTATGTGCCTTTACCATTTATACTTTTGACTGTTCCATTTTGGAAACGATAGTCCCTTTAATTCGTGGAATTCCCGTTGTTTTGGGAGATGAGGATGCAATATATGATCAATCTCGCTTGGAAAAACTGTTAGAAAGCCATCCGCAAACGCTTATGTTTTCCACTCCGACAAAGCTGAAGCAATATATAGGTGGATGCATTCATCGGAAGGTCTGGAAGAATATCATACGTTTTATTGTTGGAGGAGAAGTGTTTCCAGATGAACTTCTTTCTTTGATCCGTAGCGTAAATGAAACAGCGGAGGTGGTTAATCTTTATGGACCGTCTGAAGCTACTATTTGTGTCACTACGATGGTAGTTGAACCTGGTAATATTACCATTGGCAGCCCAATTGCGAATGTTCAGATTTATATTGTAGACAAGTATATGCACCTCGTACCAGTCGGTGTTACTGGGGAATTATGCATTGTTGGTGACGGTGTGGGAGCTGGATATCTTAATCGCCCCGAATTAACTGATGAAAAGTTTGTACCAAATCCTTTCGGTTCTGGCAAGCTTTACAAGACGGGTGATTTAGCATATTGGCGGAAAGATGGTAATATCATTTATGTTGGGCGGAATGATTTTCAGGTGAAAATCCGTGGGCTGCGAATTGAACTGGGCGAGATTGAAAACACGATTGTCGGTGTAGAAGGTGTTGATCAGGCAGTAGTATCAGTACGCAATGACGAGGAAGGGAGGCAGCTTATCTGCGCATTTTATGTGGCTGGAGATATGGTTGCTTTGGATGAGATTAAATCTGCTATTCGGGAAAAACTTCCACAGTACATGATGCCCCACATATTTACCAAACTGGACAAGGTTCCACTCACTCCCAGCGGAAAAATTGACCGTAAAGCGCTGCCAGCGGTTGATTTGCATGACATTTCCCTTGCTAAAGAGTTTGTGGCACCGGCAAGTGAGCTGGAAAGGCGTTTGGCAGCTTTAATGGAAAAGGTGCTTGAGTATTCTCCCGTTGGTAGGGAAGATAACTTTTTCGATCTTGGAGGTGACAGTTTAAAGGCTATTGAATTTCTTGCGCAGGCACATACGGAGGGAATTTATTTTTCGCTTCAAAATATTTTTGAACACCCTACTGTGCGAGAACTGAGTGAATTTATAAAATTGGGAAGTGATCCGACAGATTCGGATCAAAAAACATCAGCAGCAATGGACAATGAGTTGCTTGTTTCGTATCAGGAAACAGACTTTACGGCAGTAAACGCTGTATTGGCTAAGAACCGTGCTGAAATAAAGCATATTCCTGACAGAACAGAAGTGGGAGACATTTTACTTGCAGGTGCGACGGGATATTTAGGCATACATATTCTGGCGGATTACCTGGACAACGATAAGGGTATAGCGTATTGTCTTGTGCGAGGGAAAAATCAAGCAGATAGCGAAAAACGTCTTAAAGAATTACTGGAATTTTATTTCGGAGAAAAATACATTTCTCTGTTGGGCGGGCGAATTCAGATTTTCTGCGGGGATTTACAAAAGGACAATTTTGATCTAAATGCCCGGGACTACCAAGTCCTGCTTGATAACGTGAGTACTGTCATCAATGCTGCTGCAAGTGTAAAGCATTATGGATCATATCAGTATTTCTATGATGTAAATGTGGACACCACAAGACGGATAGTAGATTTCTGTAGGCACAGTGGAGCAAAGCTGATTCATATTTCTACCATAAGCGTGTCCGGGAATGGAAATATTGACGTTTTTGATGGCTATGTAAGCGACACAGAAAAACATTTTTACGAAGACAGCTTATATATAGGTCAGCCATTGGAAAATGTTTATGTCAGAAGTAAATTTGAGGCGGAGAAGCTTGTGCTGGAGTCAGTCAGGGACGGGATGCAGTCATGTATCATGCGTATGGGAAACTTGACTAATCGTGCCAGTGATGGAGTCTTTCAGATAAACTATAAAACGAATGCTGCAGCACAGCGAATCAAAGGGGCTCTTGAACTGGGAATGCTGCCTGATTATTTGATTGAAGATGGAATGTATGTGGAATTTACGCCTATTGACGAAGCGGCAAAAGCTATTATGCTTTTGACACGGCACTTTGATCCGGATCGCACAGTGTTTCATATTAACAGTACAAAGGTAGTATATTTAGATATGCTGCTCAAGTATTTTTCCGAGTTGGGTTATCCTGTTCAAGTGGTTTCCGGAAAGGAGTTTGCTTCTGCCCTTCGTGGGACTGCAAGGCAGGCGGGAATGGAACACATTCTTGAATTATTTATTAATGACTTGAACGAACATGACCGTCTTAATTATGACAGTAACATCCGTATTGAAAACCGATTTACTGAGGAATACTTACGGCGGTTGGGATTTACCTGGGGTGAAATAGGATTAGAGTACCTGAGCAAGTATACAAGATATTTTGAAAAAATTGGATATTGGAGGATAAAAGAAAATGTTTGAGCAGATAAAGTCGATTTTAGAACAATATACTGAAATTACGGATATTACGGAGCAGTCTACTTTAGAGGCTGACCTTGGTTTTTCATCCTTTGATGTTGTTGAGATTGTTTGCAATTTCGAAGATGCCTTTAACATTGAGATTGGGGATCGTTATATTACAAAATTTGTTCGCGTCAAGGATATCATAGACTATTTGGAAGCTCATGGAATACATGAGTGAATATATTGGTTTAACGGAGGATGAAATATGCAAAACAATGTAGTTCAATGACTTGAAGATACTGCGAGACGTTTTCCCGAAAAGACGGCGTTCGTGGATGAAAGAGGTTCTTATACATGGGCAGAGATTCGCCGAAAAGCGTTATCTATTGCTAAGCAGATTGAAGAAATCATTCCAGGTGGAAAACGACCTGTGGCAGTTTATATGGAAAAGTCTGCTGATATGCTATTAGCTTATTTAGGCATAGCTTATAGTGGTTGCTTTTACACCCCAATCGCGACAGATATGCCTTCCGCACGAGTGGAGAAGATTCTGAATACTCTGCAGCCGGCTATGTTTTTAGTGACGCGTGATATTAGGGAAAAAAATAGTGGGGGGGGGAAGATTGATGTCTGCGGTTCGGTTCTTTGCTTTGAGGATATGATCAGTGAAGTGAGTGAAAATTCTGTAGGGGACGATGATGCCGTGCGGTTCGTTGAGCGTATTTTGGATACAGATTTGCTGTATGTACTGTTCACATCAGGCTCCACTGGTATGCCAAAAGGTGTGGCTGTTACACATCGGAGTGTTATTGACTACATCGATTGGGTAACAGAGCAATTTGGCATTACAGAAAAAGATTCGATTGGTAATCAAGCGCCGTTTTACTTTGACAATTCCATTTTGGATATTTATTCATCGGTGAAAACGGGAGCTGAGCTTCACATTATCTCAGAAAACTTGTTTCATCAAATACCCCAGCTATTGCAATATCTGGCGGATAATGAGATTAGTACTATTTTCTGGGTACCTTCAGCGCTGTCTCAGGTGGCATGGTCTAAGGCCTTTGAAACAGTGGATTTGACCAAAACGCTCAAACGGGTACTTTTTTGTGGAGAGGTTATGCACAACAAGAATCTGAATTTGTGGCGACGTCATTTGCCTAATGTACGGTATGCTAATCTTTATGGACCAACAGAAATTACGGATGCGTGCACATATTATATTGTCAATCGTCCGTTTAGTGATGATGAACCGCTTCCTATTGGCAGACCGATGCGCAACACGGAAATTCTTGTGCTTGATGATCAGGACAGATTAGTGACAGAGTCAGATATCGTGGGAGAGCTTTGTGTACGCGGCACTTGTCTGGCAGCCGGATATTACAACGATCCAGAGCGGACGGCGGCGGCTTTTGTACAGAATCCCTTGCAGAAAGCTTATGAGGAAAAAATATATCGAACTGGCGATTTAGTAAAATACAACGAACAACATGAATTGATCTACCTCTCGCGGAAGGATTTTCAGATCAAGCATCTCGGTCATCGGATTGAACTTGGCGAGATTGAAACGGCTGCCTCATCGTTGGATGGCGTTGCAGCGTGTTGTTGCCTATACAATCATACTTATGATTTTATTGTTTTGTTTTTGGAGGGAAAATCATATACAACTAATGAGGTTAATGAAAAGCTCTCCGTGCTACTGCCTCGGTATATGCTGCCAAGTGTGGTGATTTGTTTGGACAGTCTGCCATTGAATGCAAATGGAAAGATTGACAGAGTGAAGCTGAAGGAAAAATATATCAATTGATTTAGCTTTTCCTGTTATTGTTATTTCTTTTTGGTTTTAATCTTGTGATTATAGGTGCATAATGAAAGAATATATATTATCTGTTTTGGATTTTCTGCATACAGATGGGCTATTGAATAAATTACTGTTTATGAAAGAAGATTATACCTCGCCTGTGATGAGAGTAGTTGACTTTCTATGGGGGATTATGAGTCCATGGTTTCAAGACGGATTAATAAGAAGCGTTGTTTATTCACTTGTGGACATAGCTGTACTTGTATTGGTATATGGCATACAGATTTGGATATTATGCGTTGTACCGGTCAGGATAGCTAAAAAGATAACATTTTTGAAAAGAATTGCTTTTATGATAGGATATTATCTTTTTATTAATTTTCTTTTAGGAACAGATACAGTTAAGTGGATTGTCGGCATTACTGTAGTTGGTTTTATAGCAGCGCATTTACCAATTTCAAAGACGGATTACAGTCGTGAAGATGCATTGCTGCTTGGTCAAATGAAACTTGGAGGTCGTGAAATTGCAGGAGTAGGAACAGAAGTGTCGAATGATGGAATTTCTTATTATTACTATGAGGGCGGTGAAAAAAAATATTTACGACCGGAATACAAAGGGTCATTAAATTATTATGACGATGATGGCCATCTTTATAGAAAGAATGGCTCAGAGTTTAATCGGTAACGGTAACGACATATTAAGGTATGAAAATGAGAAAAGAGAAATTTTAGCATTAAAGTTCTATAAGAAAGTAGAATGAGAGGGGGAATGATTATTTGAATAATCCGAAACAGGCTGCAATGGAAACAATGAAAGCCACTGTCCAATTTTACGATGCGGATTGGTGTGGTATATTAGATGTAGATGTGGATGCCGATGTCGGGGTTTGGAAGCCTGTGTGGTGGTACAACAAGGAATACGGAGAAATGGCGCGAACTTATTTTAGCAAATTTGAGTTTTTAGACGGATATAAGCGATGGCTTGATTGTTACGAGAAACATGAGCCGATCGTAATTACTGACGTTGAAGATGTCAGGGATGAATATCCTGATGAATATAAATTGTATCAGCGGTTGCAGACAAATTCATTGCTGGCTGTGCCGTTTTGGAAAGGTGTAAATGGCTTTTTGGTTGTGCGTAATCCCAAGAAGTACAAAACTCATACAAGTCTGTTGCGTATGCTGAATTATCCGATTGTATGTTCGCTGAATGAGTATTACCTGATGGAATCAGGAAAACTTTCTATTATTTCTCCCAAGATCAGGAATGAAAGAGATGTTTATATCAGTCTGTTTGGAGAAATGGAAATTACGACGGTTAAGGGCGCTCTTACAGAACGGGAGATGAAATCTTCCAAGCAGGCAAAACTGTTAGCTTACATTTTGCTGAATAAGAAAATTGCATCTTCTCCAAGAGAACTTGCTGAAGCATTATGGGAAGATGAAGATACCGAAAATACTATCAAAAAAATGAAAGGATTTGTGTATCGTCTGCAACAAGTCTTTACTCTTCTCTCTGATTTTCGTTTGATAGAATCCACCCCAAATGGCTACCAACTCAATCACGAATTGAATGTCTTTACGGATTATCAGTTGTTTGAAAATAAGATTGCTGTCGCATTGTATACTACGGACAGAGAAGAAAAAATTGAAGCTTTGAAGAAAGCGGTTGATTTGTATAAGGGAGCGTTATTTGAGAATTATCGACAGGAACATTGGCTTATGTCGATGGCAGTTGCCTACGAATATAAATATATTGGCGCATTGGGAGAGCTGTTAAAAGCGCTCGATGAAGATAAGGACTACGCTGGCATTCAGTATTATGCCGCTAATGCGCTAAGAATTGTTCCGCATAATGCTGACGCCTATTACTGGACAATATATGCGATGTATCAAATGAATCGTGCAGAGATGGGAAGAAATCAATTAAAGCTTGCTCAGAGCAATCTTCTTGCCGAAGAATATGAGGAATTGACCGAAAGCCTGAAAGCTGGAGGATTTCTGCAATATTGCTAAAACGAACCATCAACGAACCGTTACAAAAGCATTGAAAAACCATAATTTTATAACGAACCTGTAACGAACCATAAAACAAACCGCTGTAAACTTTCATAACACCTTAGAACAAACCCCTGTTAGATAAGTTTTGAGGGCAAGAGCAAATTGCCTGGGAAATTTATTTGATGGGGGTATTTTAATTGGATAACGGAGCGTTTACCAACGCGCCTGTTCTTGCAAGAAATTGTGGGAACAGGTGCGCTTTTTGTTTTTATAAGGGTGCTTCTTGCTGCCGCTCCCCTCCGTTCTCTTGAGATTTTGCACATTAACCAATTTCAAGAAAATCGGAGGAATGACTATGCTTTATTACAACCTTAAGGAAAGCGGAAAAAGAATTGCAGAATTGAGAAAAGAAGGCGGATCGACACAGGAACAGTTTGCCGAAGAATTGAATATAAGCGTCAGCTATTTGGGGAAGATCGAAAGAGGAATACAACGACCGTCTATTGAGTTGTTTGTGGAGATGGCTGTGAAATTCAATGTATCAGTGGATTATATTTTGCTTGGAAGAAATATGCCGTCTGATAATATTGGCAGAACGGTGAAGCAAATGGAAATGTTGTTGAATGAAATTAAAACATATATATAAACCCGCCCTGCCTGGGTGGGTAAAACGTGGAAATCCACCCGGTTGAGTCATAAAAACGAGAGTAATTTCACAGTACAATTATCCTGCGGTCAGGAAATTTCTGAAAGCGCTGTCCTTTGAAAACTGAATAAATCATTCATCAGGTACGTTCCTGTTGTCGGTGCGAAAGCATCAGCCATATCAGAGATACGCCAGGACCTGTTATCACAAAGCGGATTTCGATATTGATTTTATAAAGCATTCGGCTTTGGGTAATACGAGCGAGAACTATCGACTGTAAATATTGGGTTGTTCCCAATACGGCGAAGAAAACAACAGGCATAATGATACTTCCGTCCAGTCACAGCCCCTATTGATTTAGGGAACACGCAATGAGGGCGGCTCGGTAAGAACTACGGAGAGGTTAGATTCCTATGGAACTGATTAACAGTCAGTCGCCTGATGATTTCCCAACGATGCTGTCAGCAAAGTTATCCCAGGGGCGTCGAGGACAAGTATGGGGTTCAACATAATTTGGGAAGGGCTGTCTCACAGGCGTTTTGCAGGTGTGCAGCCCTTCGTACATACCCAGTGAAAGGAGGTTCACCGTACATGATGAAAAGAAATTGGGTATATCGCAGAGGTGACATTTATTATGCGGATTTGAACCCTGTATGCGGCTCTGAGCAAGGAGGTCCGCGCCCTGTGGTAGTTATTCAGAATAATGCCGGGAACGCCCATTCCCCTACATTGATTGTTGCTATGGTCACAACGAAGATTCAAAAGAAGGCAACGTTGCCGACACATTATGCGATTCAAAACAATTCGGCTTTTGGAAACCCGTCTGTTGTGATGCTGGAACAAATCCGCACGATTGATAAGAGCCGCATTGACCGTTATCTTGGAAAAGTTACGCAAAAAGAAATGAGCGGCATTGATAAGGCGTTAGTTACAAGTTTAGCGTTAGAATACTTTCAAGAAGCTTTGCCGGATCATAATATAGACATTTCTGCAAGAAATTAAGCATATTTTGCATTGTAATCCCGTAATTATGTGGTAAGAGAAATGAAGGTGGCGAATAGCGTGAGTTTGAATGAAATGAGGAATGTTGATGTCCGGACAGTGGACAAATCTTCACTGTCTGATCTGCGTAACATCAGGATAAAGCGAACAGCGGAAAACAAAGTGGACATTGAAGATTTACAGAGCCAGACGTCAAATTTGTATTGTTATCGTGTAGGCGATGTCGTTGTGCAATTTGATTATGCAAAAAACGGAAGGTCTGTAAATGACCTGTTTTCTTTGATGGTTCAGGCGAGTCTGTGACATCATTGAAGTAAACAGTTAAGGCAGGTATACTATAAGCGAACCTGTCACACACAGGCGCAGATGACAGGGCGACTGCCCATCGCTCTGTTTTCGTTTATAGTATCCCCCCCTTTGATAAGAAACAAAGGAGTGGATGAGATGATAAAAAAACAAAACAAGGTTTATCGCGCCTCCATTTACCTGAGATTATCAAAGGAAGATGGAGATGTCACGACTGGCTCAAAGAATGAGAGCAACAGCATATCAAACCAAAAGAGTTTGATTATGGACTATCTAAAGGACAAGCCTGAAATTCAGGTGGTTTCCATTAGAGAAGATGACGGATACAGTGGCGTTGATTTCAACCGGCCATCGTTTCAGCTTATGCTGGAAGACGTCCAAAAGGGAACGATTGACTGCATTATCGTTAAGGACTTATCCCGTTTCGGCCGAAACTACATCGAAGCAGGCCGTTATTTAGAAAAATTGTTTCCAACGCTGGGAGTCAGGTTTATCGCGGTAAATGATAATTACGACAGTCTGAATGTGGATACGGCGCATGACGTTGTGATGCCGTTTAAGAATTTAATCAATGATTCCTATTGTCGTGACTTGTCCGTAAAAATCAGAAGCCATCTGGCAGTCAAACGCAAAAATGGGGAATTTATTGGAGCGTTTGCCTGTTATGGGTATCTGAAAGATACGGAAAACAAGAATCAACTGGTAATTGATACATACGCCGGATCAGTGGTGCAGGATATTTTTCGCATGAAGATAAATGGATACAGCCAATATCGGATTGCGAATATCCTGAATGAACAGGGGATTTTATCCCCGATGGAATATAAACGAAGCATAGGAGTCCGTTTTGAAACGAGTTTCAAGGTCAATCCAAAGGCTCTATGGAGTGCAAAAGCCGTTTCGAGGATACTCACAAATGAGGTTTATACCGGCGTATTGATTCAGGGGAAACAAACGACGCCCAACCACAAAGTTAAGGTAAGGCAGGCGGTTGAGGAAAAGGATTGGGTAAGGGTAGAAAATGCCCACCCTGCCATAATTGACAGACGCCTGTATGAAATTGTCCAGACCTTAATGGAGAGGGATACCCGCACATCTCCCAAAAATGACGCCGTCTTTCCACTGTCAGGACTTCTGTTCTGTGGAGATTGCGGGCGTCCAATGGTAAGGAAAACCACGACATATTCCGCTAAGAAGCTGGAAAAGGGTTTGCCGGGGCAGAAATATTCTTACTTTGTCTGTCAGGGGCAAAGCAACGATAAAGAGTGTTCCTGGCACAGGATTCGTGAAAAGGACCTGTTAGACGCTGTTTTACATTCCGTAAATCTTCATATCAGAGATGTATTGGATACGGAAAAGGCTTTGCGGGATATCGATTCTGTCCCTACAGTTCAGTTTTTGGTACAGAAACGCGAACGGCATATCGAAAAGAAGGAAGCGGAATTGCAAAAGGCTGAAAAACTGAAAGCTGGGATTTATGAGGACTTAAAAGACGGCCTGCTGGACAAGCCTGAGTATCTGAAGCTGAAACGGGAATTTGATAAGCGGATTGAAGATGCGGAAGATTCGATCCGCGCCATAAAAAAGGAAATCGCAGATTTACAGGACAACCATACGGAATACTATGCGTGGATGGAATATTTCAAGGAATTTGGAGAGTTAGAGGAACTCAGCCGATGGGCGGCAGCTATCACAATCAACAGAATATTGGTTTTTGAAGATAATCGTATCAAAATAATCTTTAATTTTGAAGATGCTTTCGGGCAGGCGAAAGAGCTGCTTCAAACATTGGAATCAGACAGGGAGGCGTAGGGACATGGCACGAAAGAAAAGGTTAAATACAGCCAGTGTGTTGGGAAAAAATCCTGTTTCTGCACCGAAACAAACGTCAGCAGGATACAGAACGGCAGCTTATGTCCGCTTGTCGATGGAGGATAGCGGAAAAGCTGACGGTTACAGTTTGCAGAATCAGGAAACATTGCTGATGGAGTTCATAAACAGCCATAGTGACCTGCATCTGCATAAAATGTATGTGGATAATGGATTCACAGGCACCAAATTTGAACGGCCTGCGTTTGAGGAAATGATGCAGGATATGCGCAACGGAACGATTAACTGTATCGTAGTGAAAGACCTTTCCCGTCTTGGACGCAATTATTTAGAAGCGGGAAATTACCTGGAGCAGATTTTTCCTTTTTTCAAGGTAAGATTTATTTCCGTCACAGACGGATATGACAGCATTTCTCCTGATTTTACAGATGAAGCGTTGATCATTCCCTTAAAAAACATCATTAATGAGGGATATGCCAAAGATATATCAATCAAAGTGTCATCTGCAATGGAAACGCGCAAACGGCAGGGCAAGTTTATGGCGAAAAATCCCGTATACGGATATCTGAAAGCTCCTGACGATAAAAACCGCTTAGTCGTTGATCCAGAGACGTCAGGCGTTGTGCAAAGAATTTTTCAGATGCGGTTAAAAGGCGCTTCCCCCGGAATGATTGCGAAAAAACTGAATGAGGAAGAAATCCCCTGTCCGTCGAAATACTTCGTATTAAAGGGAATTTCAAAGGAGACGAAATACCTTAATTCATACTGGAGCCGAAGTACGACCAACAGGATTTTGAGAAACCGTATGTATCTTGGCTGTCTGGTGTATGGAAAGACAAAAGTGTCGCTTGCAAAAAGGGTTAAGGGTTATGCGGTTCCTGAAGATGAATGGAAAGTGGTGGAGGGTACGCACGAAGCGCTTATCACGAAGGAGCAGTTTGACAAGGTGCAGGAGCTTCTTGAAGAAAGCGCTTTGGAAGCCAAAAATCACGCAAGCTATGCGGAGGGAATCGTCCAAAATCTTTTCAGGGGAATGGTTCGCTGCGCTGACTGTGGCTGTGCAATGAAAATGGGAAAATTCAGGAAAGCCAAAAAAGGGGCTGCCAATGCGTATGATTACTATGGTTTATATGAGTGTGGCAGACATAAGATGATTTATGAATATTCCTGCCCAAACAAGAATATTCGCAAGGAAGCCCTGGATCAGGCGGTTGCGGAATCCATTCGATACCATATTAACTTATTTTTGGATTTGGAACGGGCTGTTTCTGAATTGAATAAGAAGGCTTCCGTCAGAAACTCCGCTGTCGGTATGCAGGGGCAGATCAGGAAAAAACAGCAAAGAGCCGCCCAGATAGAGCAAATGACGGCAGGCATATACGAAGATTATCAGGACGGAATCCTGAGCGAAGCGGAGTACCTGCAATTAAGGAAAAACTATGCGGACGAGGGAGCAAGGCTCGCATCTGAAATTAACGAATTGATGAAGCGGGAAACACAGTGCTCAGAACAATTTCATGCGGAGGGAAATCTTGCGGACATTGTCCATCGGTATGCGGATTTTCAGGAATTGAATCGTGAAATCATCGAAGCCTTTATTTCACAGGTTAAGGTACATACAGATGGCAGACTTACGGTAGTTTTTCGTTTTGATGATGAGATGGAAAAACTACAGGCGATTGCTGACCGGCGGAAGGAGGAAGCGATATGACAAAGGAATCTTATGTAGTGGCTCTCTATACCCGTATGTCAAAGGAAGATGATGACGTCGGTTTATATGGCAATAAGGAAGAAAGCAACAGCATAACCAATCAGAGGATGCTTCTGTATGACTATATCAATACGCACCCTGAATTTCGTGGGTGCAAAGTCATTGAAAAATCAGATGATGGATACAGCGGCAAGAGAATGGACAGACCTCAGTTTAATGAACTGATGGATTTGGCTCGCGATGGAAAGGTGAACTGCATCATTGTAAAAGATTTTTCCCGTTTTTGCCGGGATTATATCGAAATGGGAAACTATCTTGAACAACTGTTTCCGTTTATGGGCATCCGATTCATCGCGGTCAATGATCATTACGACAGTAAGGATGGCGGTAAAGAAACAGCGGGCCTGGCGGTTGCTTTTAAGAACTTCATCTATGATTTTTACAGCAGGGATACTTCTAAGAAGCTTAGGAATGTGCGCATGGAAATGGCGCGAGAAGGAAAGTTCGCAAGCGCAAACGCTCCGTACGGATATTTGAAGTCGCCGGAGGACAAGCATAAGCTCATTGTCGATGAGGAAGTCGCGCCGATCATCCGAAAGATATATCAGCTTAAACTTTCAGGATTGTCGGCGAGAAAGATCACACAGATGCTAAACGAAGCAGGCATTTTATCTCCCGCGCAGTACGCAATTGAAAAAAAGAGAGGAATGGACTGGAGAAGAAAAAACAGCGCTTCGGGCTGGGATCCAACAAAAGTGGTTGCCATTCTAAAGGACGAACGTTATACTGGCAATATGGTTTCGATGAAAAGGACTTTGAAGGGCATCTACGGCAAGGACACTCCCGTTGAAAAAGACGATTGGGTGCGTGTTGTGAATACGCATGAAGCGATTGTGTCCTATGAGGACTTTCTCCGGACACAGGACACTTTCCTGATTTATAAGAAGGGACAGCCTGAAACAATAGACAGAACCAATGCCTTTGAGTGCGCCCATTGTGGCCGCAAGATGTCTTACAGCAGGGACAGGAAGAAACTGATCTGCCGATATGGAGAAGTAAATCCACAGGCAGTCTGCCATAAAGCCGCATATTCAAATGTAGGGTTAAGGGGCGCTGTGATGAAGGCTCTGAAGTGGCATTTTGAGCAATTCATTCAGTGGGAGGAACTGAGAAAAGCCCAGGAAGAAAAGGAAAAAGCGGAGCTTGACACTTCCTTATTGGAAAGGAGTATGGAATCGTTAGAGAAAAAGAAAACCTGCCTTTATGAAAAATATCGTGAGGGCGACCTGACAAGAGACGAGTACATATCTGAAAGGGATATGTTGAATTTCAGAATTGATGAAATGAAAGAAACGATTCAGGGCATCGAAGCAAAGCGTATGATGAAGGAATCCGGCAGCACAAGGGTTGATTTGCTCTCGGAACTGATTCATGAGTATAAGGATTCAAAAAATCTTACAAAAGAGCTGGAAAGGATTTTTGTAGAGCAGGTGTTGGTCTACGATGCAGAGCATATCAAAATCAAATGGAAGTTTGATGATGTGTTTGTGGGATTTATGGGACAAGAGTGATCACAGTCAGGTGATTGCCCTGTCCCAAAAAATTTAATTCTTATTATGACGCCAGCAGACTGTACGGAACGCCTGACGCAGGTCAACCCGGCGCTTGCGGCGCAGGTGCGCAGGGTGCTGGACGTCAACAAGTCGGAACGCCATATTCGGGGTGGGCTTGCTACAAGGGAGAAATATATGCACCAGCATATATGAGAAGACAGGCTGCCGGACAGGGTAGTCTGTTTTTGTCTGTATTTTCAGGAAAGGTTTTGTTTTTTGCATTGCCGTCTGTTTTTATTTATGGTAAACTGGAAACAGTGGTTTCGGGAACGGAAGAGAAGGGAGAACGGTCATGAAAATTCGTGCGAAAATTACGATTTTATTTTGTGCAACGGTGATTCTGATCATGGCGGTCATGGGTGTGATTTCAAACCGGATGAACGCGGTCACGACGATGGATCTCGTGGAAAAAAACCTGACGGTCATGGCGGACCTGGCGGCGGACGATATAGCGGCGCAGGCGGATCCGGCCGCCGGTGCGCGCGGGATACTGGAAAAAGCGGTTGCAAGCGCGAATGGCTATGCGTTTTTGGCGGACGGGGACGGACAGGTCGCGGAAAGTACGGATACGGCGGTTGATGCGGGATTTCTGGAACAGCCGGAGCTTGCGGATGCGGCGGAGGCGATAAGCGGCGGCGGCTCCGGATTTGGGCGTTTCACGCAGGGCGGAGCGGAAATGGTCTATGCGTACAGCGCGCCGGAAGCATTGGACGGGCAGTGCGTTGTGATCGTCTCTCCGCAGAAGGATTTTTCGGAAGGCGCGAGCGGGATGCTGCAAAAACTTCTGATCGTAGATGTGGTCGTCATACTGGCGGCGATCTTTGTGGCGTCAAAACTCGCCATGCGCATCAGCGGGCCGGTCAATGCGGTAAAGGATGCGCTGATACGGATCTCGCAGGGGGATTTTTCCGTCGAAGAGATTTATGCGCGCAGTTCAAACAAAGATGAACTCAGCGTGCTGGAACAGACGACCGATTCCCTGGTACATACGCTTTCTGACATTATGGGGGAGGCAAACGCCATTTTGGGCGGCATTACGCAGTATGACCTGACAATGGAGGATATGAAGCAGTATCCGGGTGATTTTAACAAACTTTCGGAGTCGGTGAATGCGATCAAAAATATTCTGCGCGGGCTGATCCTGGAAGTGCAGGAAATGTCTTCCGGCGTTGCGACAGGTTCAAAGGAGCTTTCCGCGGCGGCGGGCGCGCTTTCCGACGGGACGGCTTCACAGGCGGCGTCCATACAGAAGATGGTCGCCGATGTGGAGGAAGTGGCGCAGCGCATCGGGCATACGTCGGAAAGGGGCACGCTGGTCAATCATAAACTGAAAAATCTGGACACACAGATACGCAACAGCAATGAGCAGATGATGGAGCTTTTGTCGGTCGTGAAAGAGATCGAAGAGATGTCGGAGGATATCCGCAAGATCGTCAAGACGATTGACGGGATCGCATTCCAGACGAATATTCTCGCTCTGAACGCGTCGGTAGAAGCGGCGCGTGCGGGCGAGACGGGACGGGGCTTTGCGGTCGTGGCGGATGAAGTGGGCAATCTGGCGGCGCGCAGCGGCGAAGAATCGAAAAAGACGGCGGAGCTGGTCCAGAAATGCATCGATGCGATCTCCAATGCAAAGGCATGTGCGGACAGCACGTTTGAAAGCTTAAACAGCATCGTGCAGGATTCAGCGGAAATTTCGCAGGCGTTTAACGCTATTTCAGAAGATTCGACAGAGCAGGCGGGCAAGTCGGGAAATATCCAAAAGGAGATCGAAAAGATTTCCGATGTTGTCCAGATGAATACGGCGACGGCCGCCGAAACGGCCGCGTCTACGGAAACGCTGTCCAGGCAGGCGGGCAATCTGGGCCGCATGATACGGCAGTTTAAGGTGAACCGGGACGGAGATCGGATTTCGGGAAGTTGATGAGCAGAGGAAAATGGCTATGGACGGGAAAAAAACGGAGGATGAGCAGAGCATATCCATTAATGACATGGACTATATGCCGATCACAAAAAATATCAAAGAAAGCGTCCGCGTGCAGAAAACGGAATATATCCGCCAGCAGTTAAAGCAGCGGCAGGAAGCCGAGGATGCGCTGCTGGTGCGCCTGATGCAGGAGCAGCAGGTCATTGACAGCTTACAGGGACAGATTCATGAAAACCTTGAGCAGACGGAACTGAGCGGTAAATTTAATAAAGAATTTAAGGAGCGCATAAATTCCCAGATTTATGAACTGCATGGCGTCAGCAATGACAAACTCGAGGGCATGCGGGAATATAAAAACGCGTATTACCAGGGCTGTGCGGCCGCGCTGTTTGCCATGTCGGCTGCGCTTATCCTGTTGTGCGGTTTTTTGCATGGGTTTGGCTCACAGCTGTGCCTGTTTATGTTTTCTTATACGGCGGTCGAGGGCGCGCTGCTTGCGCAGTCTAAGAAACGCCGGAAAATTGTGGACTGGCTTTGCAGGGGGTTATATCTTCTGTTATTTCCGGTGATGCTGGGGATGTTCGTCTGTTATGAGCTGGGATATCCGCAGTACAGCCAGTTCCTTCCCTATCTGACGGCGGCGGGCATTGTGATCCTGATTTTTGCGACGCTTTCGTTCTTTTTGTTTAATCCGTACCGCGGCGTGAAGCGGAACGTGCGGGAGGCGAAGGCGCATATCAGCGATATAGAAAAAATCGCCGGGAAAGAGGTAAAGAGGAATCTGAAAAAACGCCGCAGGGAAGAAAAGCGGATGCAAAAAAAGGCCAGGCGGGAGCAACGCTCAAGCGCGCGGCGTGTGCGCAGGGAGAACAGATGGTATGCGATCCGCCGGTTTTTCAGGCTGAAAAAGGAGTGGCTTAGGAAGAAGCTGCACAGGAAAGATACGGCGGAAAACGTATCGGATGAAGCGTGTCAGGCGGGAGAGGAAGAAGGCGCGCCGGAAGAAACAGAGAGAGACACAGCAGAGGAAACGCGGGAAGGAAGTTAAGGGGTTATCATGCGGGATATTATTAAGCCGGACTTTTTTCACTCATTTGATTGTTTAAAGGGGAATTGTCCGCTCACGTGCTGCCGGGAATGGAGGATCCCGGTGGATAAAAGGACGGGGGAACGCTGGAAGACGCTGGCATTGCGTGAACCCATGCGAAAAAAGGGCATGGCGGCCGATTATACGGAGCAAAGAGATGGGAAAATGACGATCCGGCGGGAAGAAAATGGGAGATGTCCATTCCTTTCTTTTGATAAACTGTGCGGGCTGACGCTGGCATATGGAGAGGATGAGATTCCGGAAGCCTGCAGGGTGTTTCCGCGCCAGATGAATGAGTATGCGGACCGGCTGGAATATTCCCTGACGCCGTCCTGCCCGGTGGTTGTGGATTTATTAAAAAAGCGTCGCCGGATGCGGTATTCCTGTAATTTGCTGACGCCGGATAACCATGATCTGCGTTATCAGCTTCGGAATCTCTTGCTGCATATAACGGAAGAGGAAGGTTACTCGATTGAAAAAACATTGAAGATGAATTTTTATATTTTATTGGATCTGCTTGCGCGCACATCGGATCCTTCGGCGGAGCGTTATATTCCGGACCAGGAGCCGGAGACCGGGGAGATTTTATTGAAGGAGTACGGAGTTCGCGCATGTACGGCGCTTTCGCAGGAGATTGACCGCATGGACGGGCTTGCGGATGGGGAAATTGTGGATGCGGAGGTTTATTACCGTCATGTGAGGGAAACGTTTGAGGAGCGGAATGAATTATTTTTGGATTTGGCGGAGAATTACCGGAAGGACGGGATTTACACAAAATATCTGGAAAAAATAGCGCTTCATGCGGAAGAATTTGAAAAGGGGCTGTTTGTTCCGGAGGAATTGATGACGGATCTGCATGTGTTTGAGCGGCAGTTTTTACGTTATGAAAATCTGTTTCGCAATTATATCGCGGTGCAAATTTTTGCAAATATTTTTCGGGCGGAATCCGAGATCTGGGAAATGCTGACGGCGTTTGAATGGATTGCGATGGAGTATGCGGCGCTCAAGCATGCGGTTTTTCTGCAGTGGCGGCTTGGCAGGCGCGGGAAACTGAAATATGAACCGATGCGCGATGTGATGGTTGTGCTTACGCGGATGATGGAATACGGCGATGATGATATGCTCGAATATCTGGAAAACAGTTTTCAGGATTTGATTTGGGACTGGGGCTATATGGCGCTTCTTGCAGGACCGGGCCTGCATATATTTGGTTAAAAGGTGATATTTTTTCCAGTATTTGGCAGGAGGATGGAAAAGATCACGTCTGTCAGGAATGCTGTGTCAAGCACCCCTGTGAGCAATATTTGTACGGGAAAGGAAATCCGTTCCCAGAGCCGTATGATGCGCTGGGCAAGCAGGCGCAGCCAGAGCAGCCCGAAGGCGCCAAAGCCGAGGATGGAAAACAGGCAGATGTAGCCGCCGACGGAACCGATGGCGCCTGTATAATCCCAGTAGCGCGTCTGAAATACATGGAGCAGCAGCCAGCCTGTCATGTATTCAACCAGGCCGCCGCCGGCGGCGCAGAGTAAAAAGATGGCGAGGGATTCTGTTATTTTCTGCGGCGGGCGGAGACTGGCGCCGGCGCGCGCCAGCATTGTTTTGGCGGGTAGCCATGGACGGCCGCTCCTGCGCAGGGATTTGGCGCAGAATCCGCCGGTTGGAACGGGATCTGCGGGCGCGTTTTGGAAATGGATACGGGGTGTGGAAGGGGCGGCCGGATTTATGCGCCGGCTGATTTTCCGGTTCAGTTTCCCATGATAAAAAAGAAGGGATAAAAGGACGGCGCCGGTTCCATAAACGGGCAGCCAGGGCCCATGCAGGAAGCCGCGGTTGACAAATTGCCGCCGGGTGGCAAGATAGATGAGCATTTCCCAGAGCCAGCCGCCGGCAGAAATGGCAAGATATAAAAAGTTGTACAAAAGCAGGTATGCGAGATGTTGTTTTTTCTTCATGGCAATAGTGTCTGCTATGGGGCGCAAAATTATACGGAGTTTGAAAAATACCGGAAGGAGAATGAGATGAAGCAGGAAAGAGTCATTGTTCTGGATTTTGGCGGGCAGTATAACCAGCTGATCGCCAGACGTGTGCGGGAGTGCAATGTTTATTGCGAGGTGTATCCGTATTATATTTCAATTGATAAAATAAAGGAGATGGAGCCGAAGGGAATTATTTTTACCGGCGGGCCGAACAGCGTTTATCTGGAAGATTCCCCGCGGTGCGGCAGGGAGATTCTGGAGCTTGGGATTCCTGTGCTGGGCATCTGCTATGGTTCGCAGCTTATGGCGTATCTGCTCGGCGGGACGGTGAAGACGGCGCCGACGAGCGAATACGGGAAAACGGATGTGCGGACAGACGGGACGAGCGCGCTGTTTGCGGGCGTTGCGCAGCAGACGGTCTGCTGGATGAGCCATACGGATTATATTGAAACGCCGCCGGAAGGGTTCCGGATCGTTGCGGATACGCCGGTATGTCCGGTCGCGGCCATGGAAGACGCTGCGCGCGGGCTTTATGCAACGCAGTTCCATCCGGAGGTCATGCATACGGCGGAAGGGCAGAAGATGCTGTCTAATTTTGTTTATAAGGTCTGCGGCTGTTCGGGCGACTGGAAGATGGATTCGTTTGTGGAGAAAACGGTGCGGGAGCTTCGGGAGAAGGTTGGCGGTGGCAAGGTGTTGTGCGCGTTGTCAGGCGGCGTGGATTCTTCTGTCGCGGCTGTGCTGCTCGCGAAGGCGATCGGGAAACAGCTTACGTGTGTTTTTGTAGACCACGGCCTTTTGCGTAAAAATGAAGGTGATGAAGTGGCGGCGGTTTTCGGCCCGGAAGGCCCGTATGATCTGAATTTTGTCCGCGTAAACGCGCAGGAACGTTTTTATGCAAAGCTTGCGGGCGTTACGGAACCTGAGCAGAAGCGGAAGATCATCGGGGAGGAGTTTATCCGGGTTTTTGAGGCGGAGGCAAAGAAGATCGGCGTGGTGGATTATCTGGTGCAGGGCACGATTTATCCGGACGTGATTGAGTCGGGCCTCGGAAAATCGGCGACGATCAAATCGCACCACAACGTCGGCGGCCTGCCGGATTATGTGGATTTTAAGGAAATCATTGAACCGCTCCGCCTTCTTTTCAAGGATGAGGTGCGCAGGGCGGGCCGCGAACTTGGCATTCCGGAGTATCTGGTCAGCCGCCAGCCGTTTCCGGGGCCGGGGCTTGGCATCCGCATTATCGGCGAGGTTACGCCGGACAAGGTGCGGATCGTGCAGGATGCGGATGCGATTTACCGCGAGGAGATTGCGAAAGCGGGGCTGTCGGATTCCATTAGCCAGTATTTTGCCGCGCTTACGAATATGCGGTCTGTCGGCGTGATGGGAGATGGGCGGACGTATGATTATGCGGTTGCGTTGCGTGCGGTTACGACGTCGGATTTCATGACGGCGGAGTGCGCGGATATCCCGTTTGATGTGCTGCAGAGGGTGATGAACCGGATCGTGAATGAGGTGAAGGGGGTTAACCGGGTGGTTTATGATTTGACGAGTAAGCCGCCGGGGACGATTGAGTTTGAGTGATGTACAGACCCTCACAAATGGCGTAAATACACTGTTTGTGAGGGCTTTTAATATTCTGTGATACCTTTTTGATACCTATATCAGAGGTATTTGCGGGATAATGATATTTCTTAAAAGTATTTTCTATTATTCAAGATTCCTTTTCGGAATCAGATTTTTTCCATTTATATTTTGGTTCGCATGGTTCATGGACGGGACCACGCTCGCAACAGGTATCGGGCCAGTTGAGTTTCCATTCCAGATATTCAGCCTGTGTGATTTTTCCATCTGACAGCTCTTGCTTGTGTATCATCCATTCGTGCATGAAGTCATTTACGGAACTGTAATTGAACCACATGCCAATAGGAGGGATAGAGGGCATATCATCATTATTGTCATACTGTGCCTTGATTGCATTGCCTGTTCCATACTTTTTTTTACTTGGAGTCATAGGAAAGAAATGCAGTGCCTCAGGATTGTCCTCGTCCAGCCAGAAGAATGTCTGCATGATGTCCTCGGCAGAGCCGGATACCGGGGAGATAAAGTTGAGTGGGCTGACCTCCAGTATCTTTGAGATATTTTCTAGCATATCTTTCTTTGGGACACGATAGTTTGTTTCATACTGTGCCATACGGTTATCTGCCCCTTTTACAGGCAGACCGATGGCAACGCCTAGTTGCTGCTGTGTCATGCCCCGAAATGTACGGATATATTTTATCTTTTCGCCAACTGTCATAGGAATTACCTCATTTCATCAGATTGGCAGATAAGTACAAATGTCCTGCCTTTTCTCATTATACGGCATGGAATGGAAGAAGTAAAGAGGGAATTAACAAATAAGCGAAATAAAAGTATTGACATTAACAAAGTTGCGAATTATAATTGGTATCAAATGATATTAACAAATATGCGAATGATATAGACAGGTACATAAAAACGAAAGGGGGTGTTGCTGTGGGGCAGGAGGTTTTTGTTACCGCAAATGAAGTGGCGGAATTGCTTGGAATTTCAAAGTCTAAGGCATATGCCATTATCCGGGAACTGAATGAAGAGTTGTCTGAAAAGGGCTTTATTACCGTTGCAGGCAAGGTAAGCAGAAAGTTCTTTGAAGAAAAATTCTACGGTGCAGCAGGTTAAGTAGGGTTTGAAGAAGATTTTTGGGAGAAACAGTTATATTTCCGGCTGTCCCATGATATTGGAACAGCCGGAAACATGGCAGCATGGGTAAAGTGGCGGATGTTGTTTTGTGGAGAAAGCTTCCTGTATACTTTAAATAGGTCAAGAGATTGACACAGAAAAATACCTCAAGTAAATTTAGATTATTACTG
>CANQQG010000009.1 GCA_947625875.1 uncultured Lachnospiraceae bacterium | reverse complement strand
GGCAGCCATTTCCTGTTAATGATCGTCTCACGCAGCTCCCCCTCTTCCTTTTCCACAACCGCGCGCTGCACGAACGCAGCAGATACAGATAAATTCCGATCCCAAAATTTTCGATAGGCAAAAACCTGTAATAAATACACACATACCGCCCCGAGGAACGCACACAAAATCCCCATGCCCAAAACACTCCTTAATGCCGCCAGTCCTCAACCGGCGTCTTTACCTCCGCCAGGATCTGCTCCACAATGCGCCTGCCGCCCGCGCTCCCCAGGCTGCCGCCCGCCGTCACAATCCGGTGGGAAAATACATACGGCACAAGTGTTTTAATATCCTCCGGCACAACATACGCCCGCCCCTGCAGAAAGGCATACGCCTGCGCCGCGCGGAGCATCGCCAGCGTCCCGCGCGGGCTGACGCCCATCAACGCATTTTTATGCGCCCTTGTCGCCTGCGCCAGCTCCGCCATATATTCCAAAAGAACCGGATGCACATATATTTCCCGACAGGATTTTTGCGCCGCGCACAGTTCCTCCATCGTCATGACCGGCCGGATCTCCGCTAACGGATCCCTGCGCATAAACCGCTCCATGATCTGCACTTCTTCCGCGCCTGTCGGCAGCCCCATGGAGATCTGCATCAGAAAACGGTCCATCTGCGCCTCCGGCAGCGGAAACGTGCCCGCCGTTTCAACCGGATTCTGCGTCGCGATGACAAAAAACGGACGCCCGACCGGCCTTGTTTCCCCGTCAATCGTCACCTGCCGTTCCTCCATACATTCGAGCAGGCTTGACTGGGTGCGCGGCGTGGCGCGGTTGATCTCATCGCCAAGCAGGATATTTGCAAAAACAGGCCCTTTCCGGAAAACAAATTCCCCCTGTTTCTGGTTGAAGTAGTTCAGTCCGGTCACGTCCGACGGCAGCAGGTCCGGCGTAAACTGAATCCTTGAAAATTCCGCATCCAGCGACCGCGCAAGCGTTTTTGCAAGCATCGTTTTCCCCGTCCCCGGCACATCTTCCAGAAGGATATGCCCGCCCGCGGCAAGCGCGGTCAGCGCCAGATCGATCACGTCCGATTTGCCGATCATCACTTTCTGAATATTTTCCTTTACCGCCAAAAGCTTGTCCTGATACTGCATATTCTGCCCCCTCTTCCTCTTATCTTAACGCAAAAACCGCTCCAGCTTCCGTCCGCCCGGCACTGTCCGAAGCTCCTCGGCGCTAAAGCAGCGGATCTGCAGAATCGTCACCGCGTACACGATCACTGCCGCCACAATCGCCGTAACTGCCGGGAATACAATGCCATGCGTCACAAAATGCAGCCCGCGGTATACGCCAAACGCCACAGCCCCCATGATCAGCGACGCGATAAACGGCTTAAAAAACGTATTGGTAAATTCCCACTGATAACCCACCTTTTCGGTTATGGACTGGCAATTTAACACACTGACAATGATCGGGAAAATCACATTGCAGATAACCAGCGCATATACATTCAGATCCGTAAATCCCAGCAAAATTCCAATCAGGATAATGTGGATTCCCAATGAGATCGCCGAGTGGATCACCGGAAGCCGCATATAATTATTTCCCTGCAGAATAGACGTTGTAAGCGTTGAGAGCGCATAAAAAACGACCGCGCTCGACCCCACCGCCATCAGCGTCACCGCCTGCGGCCGGTATGTCTCCAGCGTCGGAAACAGCATACGCATGATCGGATCCGACAGCACAGCAAGTCCGACCGCCGACGGGAACGCGATGACCATATTTACCTTGATGACGCTCGTAATCTTTTTATGCACCGCCCGCACATCATGCTGCATATGCGATACGACGATACTCGGAAGCGTCGACGCCGCCATCGCCGTCGCGATCGCCACCGGCAGGTTCACGAGCTGGTTATACTGTGTGTTGTAAACGCCCTGCAGCGAGCTCACGACCTTGTCCGCATACCCCTGCAGCGCCATCAGATTTCCAAACAGCAGATCGTCAATCGTATAGCTGATCTGATAAATCGTCTGGCTTAAAATAACGGGAATGATCGTAAAAAACAGCCCCTGGTAGATCGCCCGGTTTGATTCTGCCCGCTCCCGCGGTTCCCCGCGCCTGCGCCTGCGCTGATAGCGCGAACGCGTCTTATAAAACAGATACACGATAAAAATCAACGCAGAAGCCGCGCCCGCAAGCGTGCCGAGTGTGCCGCCCGCCGCGCCGTAAGAAGCCACATCCGCAGAACCCTTATAAATCCGCACACACTGCCGGACAGCGACCACGCTGACCACCGCATTAAAAATCTGCTCTATAATCTGCGAAATGGAAGTCGGCACCATATCGCCATATCCCTGGAAATATCCGCGGAACACGCCAAGCAAAGCGACGATAAACGTTGTCGGCGCAAGGATCTGCAAGGGCCTCGCGAGCCCCGGCCGGTGATAGATCTTTTCTATGAAGCCCGAGCCGAAAAACAGAAAATTCATTGCCAGTACGCCGACGATAATGGCGTAAACCATCGCGTCCGCCACGACGCGGCGCACATTTTTATATTCCCCCTTTGCCACCCTCGTAGAAACCATTTTCGATACGGCAAGCGGCAGGCTGTACGAAGAGATCGTGAGCGCGATCGCATAAATCCCCGAAGCGACGGAATACAGCCCGTTCCCTTCCTCGCCCAGGAAATTTGTCATCGGTATGCGGTATGCAAAGCCGATCACTTTCGTAACCAGCCCCGCCGCCGCCAGAATGCCGCCCTGAAGCAGCATATTCTTTTTCTTCTCAGCCATTTTGCTCTCCTTCTCTTTCATAGTACGCCGCATCCGCATGGTTTTTTCTGCGCACATGGACATAATTGTATCCTGTCACGATACCGCCCGCCAAAAATGGCACGACAAACGTCGCAAAGCGGTAAAGCAATGCAATTGCGCCCGCCCGCGCCGTTCCGGTAAATACGGAAAATAACGCCGCGCACATCACCTCCGTAGAGCCGATCCCCGCCGGGGACGGGATAACAGAGGCAAGCACGACTGACAGCGCCGTAATGCCCGCCGTCTCCCATATATGCAGCCCCACGCCCTTTCCCAGGAGCAGATACGGAATGACATACCACGCCATATTTTTCAGGACGTCCCGCAGGATCAGGCTGCCCACAAGTTTTTTGTCCTTTAACACCCTGCCCGCGGCCTTTTCCACCGTTTCAAAAAATCCCTCCAACATCAGGATCTTATCCGAAAACCGCCGCTTCCGGTCGATGTTATATAAAATACGGATTGCAAACATATGCAGCCTGCCCCAGCAGCAGACAACGATAATGCCCGCACAGATCAGCAATACCAGCAGGCAGCCCGCCCAAAGCAAATGAAAATACTCCTTATAATAATGCCGCATAAAACGGATATTTATAAAAAACAGCGCCATCGCGCAGATAACCGTAGACAACTTATGAAACATATAGTGCATCGTGTAAAACCCGCTCGCGTCAGAAACCGGTACGCCCCTGCGGTCTAAATACACGATGGACGCAATCCCCGAGCCGCTGCCCATCGTCGCAACGCGGTAAAACGCGCTGCACAGCGAACAGCCGACGCCCTCCGACAGCTTAAAATCCGCTTTATGGCAGCGCGCCAGCGATTGTAAGATCCCGCCTTCGATTACATTATATAATAAAGCGCAGACGCTGACCGCGCATATGATAAGCGGGGACGTCTCCGAAAGCTGTTTTGCGATCGGCTGGACCTGTCCGCGAAAAGTATAGATCAACACGCCAATGATCAGGACTGCCAGCATTCCCTGCAGGACGATCTTCTTTCTGTTTCCTTTAATTTTAATCACTTCCTGTATTTTTTCCTTAGTATAACATACTGCATGGCTGCAATCAAACGCAAGATAAAAAAAGGCGTCTGCGTAGCAGACGCCCAACAAAAACCACTGAAAAACTTATATCTTTACTACGTACTTTCTGGCATTTTTATAACCCGGCCGCCCTTCCACGCCGCTCAGATCATAACTCACAGCAAAATAGCTGTGCTTCCTGTCAACGAAACTCCACGAGGGATCATAGACTTTTCCGTCCACTTCCGCCCAGCCATGCCCGCCGCTTGAGATCGCATAACATTTCTTATATCCGACAGCATTTGCCAGAAACGCAAACGCGGCTCCATACGCATAACAGCTCCCATGCCCCTCGTCAAACATCTGCCGGGCATAGTCGGTTTCCCAGTGCGCGGTATGGTTAAAAACAGGCGAGCCGCGGTATTTGTAATGGCTCAACAGATAATCAAACGTTTTTCTTAGTTTCTCATTTTTAGCCATAACCGGATCCGTCGCTTTTTCAACGATTCGGGTTGCTTTTACCAGCGCGTCCAGCTTTTCGCTGTTGTCGGCCGTCAGCAGCGCCTTGCCGCTTTTTCCGAGGGTTATCCCGTTCACGCTTTTTGATACCGCCATATACCCCTTTCTGCCGTTGGAGATCCGGAAAAAATAATAGCTGTTTCCCGTCTTCTGCCAGCCTGTGCGCTGGATGCCTTTGGAATCAAAATAATAGTATTTCGTTCCGATTTTCTGAATCCCTGTTGCTTTCTTGCCATTTACGTAATAATATACGCTGTTATTTTTGGTCTTCCATTCCCCTTTTACTTCAATCTTTTTTAGTATGCCCTCTCCGCCCCGGACGCCTGAAACTGTCTGTCCATAAGTATCTGTGGCTTCCCGTCCGCAGACCGGCATAAAAACAACCGCCGCCAGAATGATCAAAATGCCGGCGAACATTTTTTGCCGCCTTTTTCTTTTTCCGCCCATCTTCCTTCCCGTCCTGAAACTTAATATTCCTCGGTTTCCATGGTGCCGTCCGAATAATAGATCTCGACATACCCATGCCCGCTGCCGTCACAGTCCGGATAGTCCTCCCTTCTGACCTCTTTTCTTTCGCTTTCTTCTCCATCTTCCACCGTTTCCCCATCTGCAGACGCTTCCGCCGCCGTATTATCCTGCGCCGCCTTCCCGTCAGATGTGGAATCCGTACCGCAGCCCGCCGCTATGCAGGCCGCCGCGGCCGCAACCGCCATAATTTTTTTCAACTGTTTTCTCTTCATAATCATTCCCCTTTCTTTACATAACTCCCTGCTCCACGAGATACAGCTCAAATTTGTTCCCGTCCGCAGCCAACGCCCCGACAGGCAGACACAGGGAAAACCCTTCCTGTCCGTCCTCGTATGCGATCGGAAACGCTTCATAACAGTCCGCCCCGTTTACCTTTACAACGATCCGGGCTTCCGTTTCAATCTCATGTTCGCCCAGCGGAATCCGTCCCCGAATCTGCGTCAGGCCGTCCTGCTCCGAGATTTCCGGATCCGAAACTTCCAATGCTTCCGCATCATCAGGAATCGCATGTTCAACAGCCGGCGCTTCCATGATCGGCGCTTCACACGCCATATCCGGCAAAAAACGCTCCGCGCGCTCAATGACCAGCGTGTCCGCTCCATGCTCCTGCAGATCAGAAAGATGATACGGCAGCCCGCGGGAAAAATATGCATCTCCATATGCCTCCGCCATATAAGGCAGCAGCGCGTTTCCAAAGGAATCCCGGTACATGACAAGACTTCCCCCGCCGGAAGAAACCGTTGCGATCTTTGGCGCAAAATTATTTTCCACCTCTTCAACATAGGCAAACTGCGGCATCGGATCATAATAGATCTCTTCTTCCGGCGTTACCGCCGCCGGATAAAGCATTTTATCCAGATCGCCCTCAAAATCCTTCCGTATGCTGTACTGCCTGCCGACATACGACAGATGCTCTTTTTCCAGACATGATAAAACCGCATCGGACGCCAGCGCCGCCCCCTCGTTGTTCCAGTGGGAATCTCTTTTGTGATATAAGCATCTGCCCGCCTGGTTTTTCAGCAGTCCATACAGATCGACATAATTCACGCCCTCGGAATCCAGATATTTCTGAAGTCGGCCCAGATTGCTCTCCCCCGAACGGAACGCCTGATAATAATACGGCATATATTCTCCGTACAGGGAATTTTTATTCGGCGCTATTGTAAAGACAAATTTTATCCCGTTTTCCTGCGCGTACCGCTGTATCATTGCCATGGAATGCGCCACATGGAACAGTTTGCGGTCTGACAGAAGTTCCGCGCCCTGGAAATCTTCGAGCGAATCCCGGTAAAAAAGCCAGCCGTCCTTTCCGGTGATCACGCTTTCCTGCGATGATACATGGAACAGCTTTCCCATTAACAGCGCATGTCCCGTCACCCACTCGTTGCGGAACGCAAAATGATCCTCGAACCATGCCCCGGCATCCCGCAGAAAAGCGACATTGACTCCCGTTTCCGTAAACAACACAGGCGCCTGCGCCGTATCCCTGTTTTCCATAGATTCTTCCATGCCGCCAAACAGCAATCCGGCGGACGGCAGCGCGCAGATACATAAAAACAGCGCGATATAAATTTTACATTTGGCTTTCATCCGCCGCACCCCCTCTTAAAACCGAAAATAAATAAACGGATTATAGGTTCCGCCCGCAAGATGCAGCATACAGACGGCCAGCAACGCGATCGTCAGCGGCCATGCCATACGCTGAACCGGTTTTGTCCGGGCGGCGCGCTCCATCGGCACAGACGCGACGACCCCTGCCGCAAAAGCCGCCAGATGAACCGGCGTCAGCAGCGACGCCACAAGCCGCATCGACACGTCATCAAACTGCAGCCCCGCCGCCATTTTACCGATCCACTCCGCGCCCTGCCGCATACTGTCCGCGCGGAAAAATACAAACCCGACCAGAACGACCAGAAGCGTATAAATATGCCCGACCAGCTTTTTCCAAAAACCGCTTTCCTTGCGGAAAAACGGGATATATTCTTCCAGCATCAGGAAGAATCCATGAAACAGCCCCCAGAACAGGAACGTCATATTCGCCCCATGCCACATACCCGTACAGGCAAACACGAGGATCTTATTCAGGCTTGTCCTGGCGCGCCCTTTCCGGTTGCCGCCCAGCGGTATGTACAGATACTCACGAAACCACCCGGACAGGGAAATATGCCATCTCCTCCAAAAATCCTTCACCGAAACCGCGGCATACGGGTGGCGGAAATTTTCTTTAAAATGAAAACCGAACATCCGGCCCATTCCGATCGCCATATCGCTGTACCCGCTGAAATCAAAATAAATCTGGAGCATATATGCGCCCGCGCCGATCCATGCGCTCAGGATATTGATCTGTTCCATCGGAGCCGCAAACAGCAGATCCGCCACTTCCCCCATATAATTTGCGATCAGCGTCTTTTTCCCAAGCCCGATAATAAACCGCTGTATCCCTTTTGCCGATTCCCATGCGTCCGTACTGCGCACGGCAAGTTCTTTTTCAATATCGTGGTATTTTACGATCGGCCCGGCGATCAGCTGCGGAAACAAAGAAATATATAACAGGATATGCATAAAATTCCGCTGCGCCTTGACCTCGCCCCGGTAAACGTCGATCACATACGACATTGCCTGAAACGTATAAAATGAAATGCCAACCGGCAGCGCCACGTCCGGCACAGGAATCGCCAGCCCGAATATACTGTTAAAAATGCCGGTCAGAAACGCCGCATATTTAAACACACACAGCACAGCCAGATCCGTCACCGCCGCGGCCGCCAAAATACATTTCCGGCGCGCCCCGCCATGCTCAATCAGCAGCGCCCAGATATAATTTAAAAAAGAAGACGCGACCAGAAGCAACACATAGACCGGCTCGCCGTATGCATAAAACAAAAGGCTGGCCGCCAGCAGCAAGATGTTTTTTCCCTTAACTGACGGCAGCAGCCAATACAAAACCAGCACAACAGGCAGAAACACGCTGATAAAAATCAGAGAACTGAAAACCATAACTTAAACCCCTAAAATACTGCAGAACGCCGGTTTTATTTTAAAAAGACACATTCACATATTTCGTGTCTTTAAAGTTATTGTAGGTACTTTTCAGGCTGTTCCGGTTTTTCAGGAAATATTTTCTGGAAGAGCCCGCCGCATATTTATCCATATTCGGATCACAGATATACCACCTGGAACTGATCTTCACTTCCACCCACGCGTGAGGCTGCAGCTTGCCGCTGAATCCATTTGTCTTCCCGACGCCGACACGCACAGAATAGCCGGTCGCTTTTTTTGCAAGAAATGCGTAAGCCGCCGCATAGTGGTAGCAGCTTCCCTTTTTCGCCGAAAACATCTCCGCCGCATAATCTTTTTCCCATCCGGAATAGGTTTTAAAACCGACTTTGCGGCCATAATCATAATTTTTCTGCACGTATACGAACAATTTTTTTAATTTGCTCTTACCGCCGTCTGATTTCTTCACCTTCTGGTTTACAATCTTTGTTACCGTCTGCTCCAGACTGTTTCCGGTCGACGCCTGCGCCGCTGTGCCAAAACCGCCGGCCAGCAGGCAGACGGTCAATAATAAAATCCCAAATTTCTTTAACATCTGTGTCCTCCTAATCGTCTGCTCCCATGAAGATCTCTTCGCCTTTGTCCGGTTTAAATGTATAAACGGTAAAGTTTTCATATGTCAGAACGCCATCCTTTCCTTTTCCATAACAGCTCCCGCTGTAATATTTTTCTTTTACCGGTTTTCCAATCAGTTTTTTCAGGCCGGCAAATGACGCTTCATATTTCGCCGCCTTCCTGAGTTGTTTTGTCTTTGCTTCATTATACTTCCCACTTGCGCCGAAATAATAAAACTTTTCATGAAATACCTCAATGCCCGTTACCATTTCGCCCGTCTCATAAAAATAATACTTCTTATCTTCCGACCAGCCTTTTTGGGCAGTTCCATTGGCATTTACATAATATTTTTTGCTTTTCCCGTCGCCTGTTTTGATCTTTATGATTTTTTTCTCAGACGGCTTCTGAAGCCTCCCGCGGCTGTCAAAGATATAATACTTGCCTTTGATCTTTGTACTGAATGTCGCCGCCCTGCCATTGCCCTGAAAATAGTAATCGCTGCCATTCACAGTGACCCATTCATTTTTCACGCGCTTCCCATTCTCATAATAATAATAATAAGCGCCCTTTTCTTCCTGCAGGCCGTCCTTTTTCTCCGCCGCAGCCACTGTAACCGGACGCGGCGCAAAAGCAGGACCCGCCGCTGAAGAAACCGACAATACGGCAGCCAGCAGGACCGCACAGACCATTTTTTTCATCATCGCTTATCTTCTCCTTTGCTTTAGATTTTTCTTTTTATAACCGCCCACATGCCATATCCGTCATATGGGATATTATAATATTGGCTGAATCCTCTCGCTTCCGCAAACAGCGGATCATATACCCTTCCGTTCAGCTCCACCCATGCGTGGCCGGTATCGGTAGCTACATATACGGTCTTATAACCGCACTCATGAAACAGGAACGCAGCCGCGGCCGCTTCCGATACGCAGCATCCCTGGTGATTATCAAAGATATCATTGGCAAACGTCACTTCCCAGCCCGGCTGCCTGCAGATCGGGCTCAGCCGCCGGTATCTCCGGTACGGGAACTGGAAGATCCAGCGGAAACACTTTTCTATTTTCTGGCTTTTGCTGTCAGTAGGGGCGGTAACCTGCTCTACTACGGCGCGCGCCTTGATCATTGTCTGGATTTTCTTTACATTTGCGTCCGTCTGCACAGCCGTTCCGTCCGCCCGGAGTTTTATGCCGTCCACCTTGCCGCCGATGGCCATCTTCCCATTGTCCCGATCGAAATAATAATACGCGCCGCCGATCTTTTTCCATCCATGCACCGCCGCTCCATTTTTATCTATATAATACGTGCTGCCGGATTCTGTCAGAAATTCATTTGCGGGCTGTCTGCTCATATACCGGAACGGTTTTTTTGTGGCTACATACACGCCGCCTCTCATAACGGACATGGTTATATTGCCCTTTTTGGAAACCGTATACGGATGAAAGGACGCCGCCGCAAACACGTGATTTTTCCGGTCATACCGGTATAGATATACTTTACTGCCGGATTTTGCGCCCCTGACGCCTTTTGCGGGGAACACGATACTCAGACCAGCCCCGGAGCCCTGTTCCAAAGAATAGGTTAAGATTTTTACTTTATCTGCGTCAATCCCGTTTTTGCGAAGCGCTTTTTTCAGATCCGTTTTGGTTGCGCCGGATATATCGCCCGCATCTTTTTGTCCGAGCGCAAGCTGCAGATTTCCTGACGTCTGTTTCAGGCCGTCCGCGCCTGCTTTGACGTCATAACTGCCGCCCTTTGCGTACCGCACCCTTACCATCAGATCCTTGCCGCTTTTGGCAAGCGCTTTTACCGCTTTTTGCTGCAACGTCATCTGATCCGGCACAGCTGCCGTCGCCGGATAATTGCTGTTTGCTGTGACGCAGATCCGCAGCGTGACCGCATCCGTCTTTTTATTCGATGCGGCTTCCTGGATCACGCTCCTGCCGATCTCCAGTTTTACATCCGCCTTCGTGGACAGCAGCGCGCCATTGATTTTTACCGTAACCAGAGACGTCTTCCCGCTTTTCCTCTGTATAAACGCCGCGGGAAGCACGGTGATACTTTTTAAATTCCTGCATCCGGAAAACGCGCCCGCCGCAATGCCTGTAACGCTGTTTGGCGCCTCAATCTGCTCTAATGCCGTACAATTCCGAAATGCGGATTTGCCAATTCCCTTTACTTTATAAATATGTCCGTCTTTTTTGATCCTGACCGGAATTTTGACGACGCTTTTTATCGTTTCCGTATAACCGCTTATAAAACAGCTGTCTTCTCTGCTAAGCGTGTATACCACGCCCTGTTTATCCGTATAGATCCGAGATTCGGCATCCGTTTTGGTCTGAGATTCTATTCTGATATTTTTCTCTGACGCAGTTTCCGGCAGGCTTTGCATTTCCTGCGCAGATACCGGCGCAGATATGCCAACCAGAAGTAATATGCTGACACTCACTGCCATATAAAATATATTGTTCCGCCGGAATGCGTTTAACCGGTGTTTTATCATTTTCCGCTCCTCCAATATGATGTTATTTTGGGGCAATTCCACCAAACGAAACCAGTTTAGCATAAAATGCTTTAAAAGTCCACATTTTTCGACCTGAAAACGTTCACGCCAAACCTGACAGTCGAGCAAAAGAAAGCCACAGCAGAAACCTGCCATGGCTTTCCAGACATCATATCCGTTTATTTTTTTACAGTCTTTACTTTCGTAATCGCCCCGGATGCGCTGCAATAGTATTTTTTATTGCCGATCTTCACCCATTTTTTCACTGCAATCACGCCGCTCTTGTTTGCATAATACCGCTTGCCGTCTACCTTAAACGTTCCGCCTGCTATCAACGCGCCGGAAGCTTTTGCGTAAACTCTCTTACCATTTGCCGTCTTATAGAAACCAGATTTTACAACTGCTCCTGACGCCGCTGTATAATACCGCTTACCATTTACAGAAAAGCTTCTGCCCGTAATCAGCGTACCGTCACTGCGTGCATAAACCTTATTGCCTTTTGCTGTTGCAAAGAAGCCTGATTTTGCAATTGTGCTGTCTTCTGTCGCAAAATATTTCCTGCCGTTTACGGTAATGACCCTGTTCGCTGCCAGTTTGCCGTCTTCAAGCGCATATACCATATCGCCATCCGGCGTCGAGCAGAATTCCTTCTTTGCGATCACACCGTCTTCCTTGGCAAAATATTTTGCGTCGTCCACTGCTACAATCTGATTTTCTGCAACGGTACCATCTTCTAATGTATAATATGTATTTCCGTCCTCTACCGTAACAAATGAATTTGTAACAACCTTTCCGTTACTGTCTACGAACTGCTTGCTGCCATCCGCTTTTTCGACCTCTTTATATGTCCCGGTCTCCGGCGCAGTCTGCGTACCGGAAGACGCGCCAGGCGCAGTCTGTGTACCAGAAGATGTGTCAGGCGCAGACGGTACCGGAACGATGGCCGATGCCTGTTCCACCTTTACGGTGCATGTTGCCGTAAACAACCCATCTTTTGTCGTTGCCGTAATTGTTGCGGTTCCTGTTCCAATTGCCGTCAATCTGCCGTCAGCATCCACTGTCGCTACCGTCTTATCCGAAGTTTTCCACTTCGCCGTCTTTGTCGTCGCATTTTCCGGCGCAACCACAAGCCTATCGCTCAGGGATACGGCATCGCCGACTCTGACAGAAACCTCGTTCTCGCTGAAAGAAACACCTGTCACTTTCACTGCGCGCTCCGTTACTTTATATGCCGGATCATAACCCGGTTTCAGGCTTTCCGAAGCAATGCTGATCTCCGCTTTCTTTGCAGAATCCACTAAGATGACGCCGGAATATGCCGGTACTGTCACTGTCGCTGTCTGCCCGGATACCGCAATCTCTGCTCCCGAAATCATATCTGTCACTGCCGTAACATCGCCAAGTTTTTCCAGTGAAACATTGCTTAATGTAACATCCTGACCTGCATTATTCATCAGCACGAGCAGAGAAGACGCATCATCTCTTCTTACATAACCCATGATAGACGGTTCGTCGACATCATATACTTCTACGCTGCCCGTACGGAGCGCCGTATAGCTGCTCCTGATTTTTGCAAGCTTCGCATACCATTCTACCAGATCCTTATTTCCTTCGCCCCAGATCATCGGACGGCGGTCATCCGGATCATCCGAACCTACCATGCCAAGCTCATCGCCATAATAAACAGTCGGAGCGCCTGCATATGTAAACTGCATCAATGCTACCAGATACTGTCTTTTCTTTGCTGTATCCGATGTGGCCTCATAGGTCGGGAATGCCTTCTCTACCTCTTTCTGGTTTCTGTCATCATCAATATCGTCCAGGTAAGAAAGCACACGCGTCGTGTCATGAGAATCCACAAGGTTCATCATCGCATAGAACGCTTCCTGCGGATAACGCTCGCGGATACGCTCCAACGTTGCGATCGCCTCATCAGCCGCATCCTCTGACTCTGCTTTTGCAAATGTCATTGCCGCGCCGCGGAATACATAATTCATAACAGAATCATACATATCACCCATCAGATACTGCACTGCATCTGTCCAGATTTCGCCGATGATAACATTGTCGCTGTTGAGCGCTTTTACGGATTTACGGAAATGCTGCCATGTCTCATCCGAAACTTCGTTTGCAACATCCAGTCTCCAGCCATCCATGCCCTTTGACAGCCAATACTGCGCTACGCTGTTGTCTGCCGTCGTAGAGGTCTCATTTTTCCCGATCACCTCCGCAGCCCATGTGCCACTCTGGTATTCAGAGCCGTTCGTGGACTTGATGATCGGCATACTGTCATAGCCCCACCATCCATCGTATCCATATACCGGCTTGCCCGCGCGGAGCCCAACGCTGTCGCATACCGCTTCACCATCATCATTTTTCAATGTTTCATCCTGAAATACATCAAACCATTCCGCATAGTCAAAATTGGTAATGCCGTATTCTTTTGCAAAGTATTCCTTTGCCGCAGCTTCCGCCGTCTGCTGGTCAACGCCTTTTTCTTTCATATAATCATAGACATATGCCCAATACGGATAAGCGCCGATTGTATCTGTACCTTCCTCAAGGTACTCATAATACCGGTAAAAATAAACAGAATCGTCCGATACATGGTTGAATACGCCGTCAAGCACGACATACATGCCGTTTTCTTCCGCTGTATTTACCAGTTCTTCAAAATCTCCGAGTGTGCCGAGAATCGGATCAATATTCTTATAATCGCTCGTATCGTATCTGTGGCTGGAAATCGACTCAAATACCGGATTCAGATAAATTACCGTTACGCCGAGTGCTTTCAGGTAATCAATCCGCTCTGTAATACCCTTTAAATCTCCGCCGTAAATCTCATTGCTCCATTCCCCGTCGCCCTGATACGCCTGCTCCGGATAAGTATCGATCCGATCATCCGACTCCTGCTCCGGATTCTCCGGCCAGATATACCAGTCAGGCATATACTCATACTGCACCGTTCCGCGCGCATCAGACGTCGCTGTATCATTTGTGACATCTCCGTTATAAAAACGTTCCGGGAAAATCTGATAAATGACGCCGTTCTTCATCCAATCCGGCGTCTTATAGCCACTCTGGTAAACGATCAGGTCATATGGCGTCATATCAAGCAGATCGCAAGCCTTGCCAGTCCCATAATTCCCGTCGTCATCTGCATAAATCTGCAATGCGCCTTCCCTGTGCACTGCAAAATAATAATCGTATTCGCCGATCGTATCCATCGTCAGCGTGCCGCTCCATTTCTGGAGACCATTTGCTGCGTTGCCGCTCTTTTCAAGCGTAACCTTCTTTGTTTCTTTCCCCTTCACATAAAGCTCTACTGCCGTCGCTTCTTCGCCGGTTTGAATGGTAAACACTGCAGCTTCGCCCGTCGCAATCGCGCCGTAAGGCTTTTTATAATTAAGATCTCTTGAATCATAATAAAGCTTTGCCGTATCTACCTTTGCATCCGATGCGTCATTGTAAGAAAGCCCTGTTTCCGGATCGAAATAGAAGTGTACGTCCTTCGCCGCTGAAACAGTGTACTTCCCAACCGGATACTCCGTATCATTATAAACGATTACTGTATCCGTATACGTTCCCTCACTCATAGCGACTATCGCGCTGTAAATACCGGTAAGACGATCATCCGTCAGCTTCGTCCCGGACGGAATGCCTGTCCCTTTCAGTTCTACAGACGCGCCGTAAACATAGTTTATGCTTGTTCTGGAATTATGGCTGAAATCAGAATAGTACACCGTCACGTCCTGCTGTTCCGTAACCGCCACAGCAATATTAGCTCCATCCGCAACCCCGTTCAGGCCGTAATTTTCGCCCCAGCTGCCGTCAATCGCAATCTTGTACTCATAATTCGCTGCCGGAACATCTTTAAAGGTATATGTATAAAGCCCATTCCCTGCATAAGTCATCGGATTGGATGCAACCTCCCAGCTCGGTCCCGGGAATGTGCCCGGCACAAATACTTTACGTCCTTCAAACTTTGGCTTCTGGAATACCATATAGCTGTCGCCATCTATCTCGGTTGTCTTCACGCCATCTGCGATTACGCGCGCGCCATCTACCTCGAAATAATAAACCAGCTCGCACTCAGCATCACCAAGCCAAAGCGCATCCGATTTGAATGCTTTGTTCAGCTTTGACATCGCCTTGAGGACAGCCGTCTCCATACCCTTTGTTTTTACGGTGCTTTTGTCTGCATATTTTACAGTGATTTCTTCACTTGTCTGCGTCTCTGCAAAGCCTGCGGTAAATGTTATCATACCGGCTGCATTTACTTCCGCGCCGCTCTTCACTTCCGCTTCAATCGCATCGCAGCCAAACTCCTCCGACATTGGATCGAAATTGAAAGTCACATCCCCTTCTTCACTGACAACAAAGCCTGCCAGATCATATGTTTTGCCTTTATATGTAATTTTCACATCATCATACGTCCCGGCAGCAAGCTTCACTTTTGCTGTATATTTGCCTGTCAGCTGTGTATCTGTCAGTTTTGTCCCGGATGGAATGCCTGTCCCACTCAGGCTCACGTCTGCGCCCTGAATATAATTCAGACTTGTCTTGGACAGATGGGAGATGTCGGAATACCAGATGGTTACGTCCATTGTTTCTTGGACATCAATTAAATAATTACCAGCGCCCAGTTGTCCACCCTCGCCATAATTCTCATGCCAATCATCATCCATCGCTATTTTGTACTCATATTTCTCCTCCGAAGGCGAAACATCTTTAAACGTATACTCATATAATCCCTTTCCAAGATATGACATTTTGCATGATTGCGTTGGCGTCCAAGATGCCCCCGGTAATGTTCCCGGAATATAAACATCCCGTTCCTCAGGTGGAATATCCGTTTCGTCAAAATACCAGTCTACCTTCTTATTGCCATCCGGTTCGCCATCAGATATAAAGCCATAGACATCTTTTGGAATATCTTCCGTATACTCAGAAAAAATATTGTAAATCTCTATATTCTCTGTCTGCTTCGGAGGGTCTGCAGGTTTTCCACTATCTAATAAATCAACAAAAAGACCCTCCAAACCTTCCCCTGACTTAATAGTCAGCGTCCAGAAGCCATCCTCATTCTTTGTAAGCTTTGGATTCTCCTCACCATTACTCCAAAAGACCTCCTTACCAGAATCGCCTTCGAACACCGGATTAACCGAAGCACCGCTGGCGCTCCAATAATAAAACGCCGGCTGTTCCCAGCCATCCGCCTTCAGATGCACCGTAATGTTCATCGTTTCGGCCGCTGCCTTTGCCGTCACGGTCATGCCAAGCTGTGACATTCCCTGCGGCATGGTCATCATCATTGCCAGAGCGAGCAGGAAACTTATGATCTTTGTGATCGGTCGTCTCCGCACACCATGGACTTTTTTGGCTCTTTCCATATTTCTTTCTCCTTTCTTTGTGTTGAATTTCCACCAGCCATGCGGAAATTCCAAATTTATAGTTTTACAGGAACATTTTACCATATCAGACATTTTAAAGTAATAATATTTTATTTTTACAATCGGAATTAAATTGCGCAATTGTCTGAATTTGCGGCATTTTTCTTTGTCCAAAACAGCATCAAATAGCTTGTAAAACAATGTAATTTTATACCTATCATATCAATCTCAACTATATCGCATATCGCCCATGATACAGATCCTTTCTGCTGCATTTTTCTTTACTGCACTTATGCGCAAAAAAACACCCCGTAATTTCTTACGGGGTGAAAATCTAACTTAATAAAATATATGATGTCCGATCACCAGGCCTGAACCAGACCCTGCGCGATGGAAAAATTTTGCTCCATTTGTGTTATCTGCGCCTGCCAGCGCCTCCTGCGCCGCCGCGATGCAGTGTTTATAAGAACCATTGGAAAGCGCCCTTGCAAGCGCGCCGTTTGCTACCGGCGAGAACTGCCCGCTCTGGTAAACAACGCCTGAGATCGTGTTCGGGAAATCCGAACTCTTTACGCGGTTCATGACAACCGCTCCGACTGCCACCTGGCCCGCATAGCTTTCGCCGCCCGCTTCACAGTAAATAATCGCTGAAAGCAAGGTCAGATCACCGGAAGTCGCCACCGGCGTCATCTCATAGGAAGTCACCGTATCCGCTTCGGCTGCGGCCTCCTGCTCCGCCTTCTGCTTTGCCGCGATCTGCTGCTGCTCTTCCTCTATGGAGATCGCTTTGCCGACATTCAGGCCGACCGTTACATATTCCGCTGACACATAACCGTCCGCGCCATCTACCGTAACAGCTACCCAGCCCTTTTTACGCTTCGCGTCTGTATCAACCGTCAGCTTATCGCCCTTTGCAGCGACGCTTAACACCGGAGCGTCCTCACTTGCCGCATCCCGGATACGCAGGCCGTCCGTTTTGACAGTCGCGCACACATCGCAGATCTTTTTTGCTAACTTATACGCCTTTGTGCCATAGACACAATATTCATTCTTTACAAAACCTTCTACGGAACCGGAAGAAATCTTCGTCCATACTTTCCCTTTCTTCTCGACCGTGGCAACATCTCCCTTATAGAGCTTGCCGACAATCTTTGCATCCTCGCTGCCGGATTCGCGGATATATAAGAAATCCTCTACGTCCGCCATAAGTTTCTTCGCCCATTTTTTCTTTGTCGAAGACGCTCCGGCATCCGCTTTCGCTTCTTCTGTTTCAGAAGCCTTTGCCGTTTTTGACGCAGCTGTTCTTGATGCCAGCGTCCTTGACGCAACCTCTTCTGTTTCAGCCGCAGCTTTTGTTTCTGTTTCTGTTTCGGATGTCTTTGTATCCTCCGGAGATTCTTCTGTCGGCTCCTCGCCGATCTCCGCCGCCGCTTTATCAGCGGCAGTCTCCTCATTCAGGGATTCCTCTGTCTCTTTTTCGGTTTCATCCACCGGAGATTCCTTCGTCTCTTCATTTCCATTATCCGTCAGGAATTTTTCTGCCGCCTTTGTCACGGAATCCTTTTCTTCGTCCGCCGTTCGATCCGCTGTTTCTTTTATCTCTTTTACCGCTTTGCTGACTGTGCGAATCTCCTGCTTTTCTTCCGCAGGCTTTGCCGACAGCTCCGCTTTCTGTTCTTTTTCTTTATTTTCTGCTGTATCTGTAATTTCCGCCGTATCCGCTTTCTCTTTCGCCGTTTCTTCTGAAACTGCCGCCGTATCTGCGGCTGATGAACCTGTCTTTACCGCTTTGCTTTCATTCTTCTTTGTGATAACCGATGCGTCAACAGATGCAGCCTTTACGATTTCGTCTTTTTCAATCGTGACCGCCCACGTTTCGTCCATCTGCTCATACTGCGCAAATGCCGCGATAACGCCTGCCGTCCCGTTTTTCGCTAACTGTATGGTTCCATTTGTCTGTACTATCTGTGGTTGGGAAAACGTCGCTGTGAACGCAAGCACGCCTGTCATACCTGCAACGGCTATGCTCTGTGCCAGTTTCTTATTTCCACTCATGATATCTTAAACCTCCATAACCGCATGAATAAAATATAACAACTCTTAATATTTCTGTCCTATTTTATTCAGCTTTATTACAAATGTTACAACTTTGTTACGAGTGCATTCTAACATTGTGAAATACTTTTGTCAAATTTATTTTCCACAAATTGACTGCCAATTTTTATGAAATATGGGATTTTTTAACATTTCAGAAGGTTTTTAAATGTTACAAATTTATGAAATATTACAGAAATGATTTTTCCGATTGGAACATATAGACAAAACGACTGCCTGAAAACGCATTCCAGACAGTCATTCTGCATAAAATTTCTGATTTTATAACCTCTTTAACAAAGCTTCTTTCTCCGCTTCATATCCCGGCTTGCCAAGAAGCGCAAACATATTCTTCTTATAGCTTTCCACGCCCGGCTGGTTAAACGGATTGACGCCCAGCACATATCCGCTGACGCCGCACGCAAACTCAAAGAAATAGAATAATTCGCCCAGATAGAACTCCGTCTGCTCCGGCACTTTGATCATCAGGTTCGGCACATTTCCGTCCGTATGTGCAAGAATCGTCCCGTTCATGGCATTCTTATTCACAAAATCCATGTCCTTGCCCGCCAGATAATTCAGGCCGTCCAGATCGACCGGCTCCTCCTTGATCACAACGCGGCAGCGCGGCTCTTCTATATTTAATACCGTTTCATACATAATCCTCGCGCCGTCCTGGATAAACTGCCCCATAGAGTGCAGATCCGTCGTCAGGTCTACCGACGCCGGGAAGATGCCCTTCTGGTCTTTCCCTTCGGACTCGCCATACAGCTGTTTCCACCATTCGGAAATATAATGTACGCTTGGCTCATAATTTGCCAGAACCTCAACCGATTTTCCTTTTCTGAGTAAAATATTGCGGACTGCGGCATACTGCAGCGCATCATTATCTTCAAAACCGCTCTCCAGCGCAAGCTTCCTGCCTTCCGCCGCGCCTTCCATCAGTTTTTTAATATCCGCGCCGCTCACCGCGATCGGAAGCAGGCCCACCGCCGTCAATACAGAGAAACGTCCGCCCACGTCATCCGGAACCACAAATGTCTCATAGCCTTCTTCTGTCGCCAGGTTTTTCAGCGCGCCCCTCGCCTTGTCCGTCGTCGCGTAAATCCTCTGCGCCGCACCTTCCTTGCCATATTTTTTCTCCAGCATTTCTTTAAAAATGCGGAACGCGATGGCCGGCTCCGTCGTCGTGCCTGATTTTGAAATAATATTTACCGAAAAATCCCTGTCCCCGATCACATCGATCAGGCCCTGCAGGTATGTACCGCTGATGCTGTTTCCCACATAATAGATCTCCGGCGTTTTCCGCTGTTCCTTTGAAAGATTGTTGTAAAAACCATGCCTTAAAAACTCGATTGCCGCCCTTGCGCCGAGGTAAGAACCGCCAATACCGATTACCAAAAGCACTTCTGAATCCGCCTGGATCTTCGCCGCCGCTTTTTCAATGCGCGCAAACTCTTCCTTATCATAATCTACCGGAAGGTCAATCCAGCCCAGGAAGTCATTTCCCGCCCCGGTTTTGGACACTAAAAGCTCCTTCGCATCCTCTACCAGCTTTTTCATGTAGCCAACTTCTTCTTCACTGATAAATCCAGCTGCTTTTGAGTAGTCAAATGTGATTTTACTCATTTTTTACACCCCTTTTTATAATTTTTGAACAGTAAAACTGTCAAAGTACAATGCTCCTTTGTCTATTTTAACAAATAGTGGCAAAATCCGCAAGCCTTGTACTGAATTTTACAAAAAAACAGTTCCCTGTCAGTCAAAAATTTCCTGCAGTACCGTATCCAACAGCTCGTCCTCCTGCTGCAGCTTCCTGTTTTTCAGGGTTGCGCGCATATCCTTCTCCTGGCGGCTCTGCAATACCGGCTCCGCTTCCAGCCGCACAACGGTCTCCGTTTCCTCCGGCTCCGTCCACGATTCTTCCGGTTCCGCTTCCTCCGGCACATCTGCAAATACTGTGTCCAGATATTTTTGCAGCCTGCGCGCCGCATGTTTTAATCTTTTGTTGATCCGGCGTGTCTGCATGATATGGATAATTTCCAGCAATACGGCAAGCAAAAGCAAAAGAGCCGTCAGCCATTGTACATACGCATCCGCCTGCGCCAAAATCTCCTCCAGCATGTCCATACTCCCTTTCTGTCATATTTCATATTCTTAATAATAGAAGAAACTCTCCGAAAAGCCTGTCGAATCATGTATGTAATCCGCCCGGTTTATGTTTTGCCCGCGACGCCGCTGCGCTTTTATGCTGTTTTTTACACGCCATGAAAATAATGATTTGACATTTATATGGTTTCGTTTAATATTAATATAGAGACGGTAAATATCCCAAAAACGATTCTTTGTTTTCAGGAAATATATTTTGAGGAAGGATTTTCAAATGAAAAAGATCATATTAACCGGCGGCGGCACAGCCGGCCACGTAACCCCCAACATCGCCCTGCTTCCGAAACTGCGGGAAGCGGGATATGACATCTCCTATATCGGTTCCTACAACGGCATGGAAAAGCAGCTGATCGAAGAGCAGAATATTCCATATTATGGGATTTCTTCCGGCAAGCTGCGCAGATATTTTGACCTGAAAAACATTTCCGACCCATTCAAGGTCATCAAAGGACTGGGGCAGTCCATTCGCCTGATGCGCAGATTAAAGCCGGATATTGTATTCTCAAAAGGCGGCTTTGTTTCCGTACCCGTAATCCTTGCCGCAAAATTTTGCCACATTCCTTCTATCATCCATGAATCGGATCTTACGCCGGGGCTTGCAAATAAAATCGCGATCCCTGCGGCTACAAAGGTCTGCTGTAATTTTCCGGAAACGCTGAAATACCTTCCGGAAAACAAGGCGGTCCTTACGGGTTCGCCCATCCGTCAGGAATTATTATCCGGCGATCCGCAGCGCGCCCGTACGCTTTGTAAGTTTCATTCGGATAAACCGGCGCTTTTCATCATCGGCGGCAGCAGCGGCTCAAGATTTATCAACGACACAGTACGCGGCGTCCTGCCTGAATTATTAAAAGATTTTCAGGTCATCCATATGTGCGGCAAAGGAAATCTCGACGCATCCCTTTCCGACACAGACGGCTATATGCAGTTTGAATACATCGGCGCGGAATTAAATGACGTCTTTGCGCTGTCTGACCTTGTGCTGTCACGCGCAGGCGCAAACTCCATCTGCGAGCTGCTTGCCCTGCATAAACCAAATATCCTGATTCCACTCTCCGCCAACGCGAGCCGCGGCGACCAGATATTAAACGCCCGCTCCTTTGAAAAACAGGGATTTAGCGTTGTGCTGGAAGAAGAATCCATCACGCCTGAAAAATTAATCAAAACCATTCGGGAAACGTTTGCCAACCGGAAACAATACACAGACGCGATGAAAAACAGCAATATGATCGACTCCGTTGAAAAAATAGTGTCGCTAATTGAAGACGCCGCTAAGCGCCAGAAAATCTGAACGAACATTTACAGGATTCCTGCCTGTCATGCGACGGCAGGACGATCTGCTGTATAACGATAGCAGGACGCTTTTGTCCTGCTGTCTTATTTTACACGCCCGATGAAAGTCAGCATCTGCAGGCATTCCCCCATATTCTGCGCAAAACAGTTTATTTCAACGCTTCACTTAAACTCTCCGGAATGCCCCTCGGCCCTCTGACCGCAAAAATCCCATAATCTTTTCCGAGCGCATCGAACGTAAACTGATCCGGAGCATAGCGCTTTAACAGCCTGATCTTCATTTTACTGGACATATGGATTTCTCCATTGTCAAAATGAAACGGAATATCCGTCTCTGTCACCCGGCATTTATAGAGGATCGCTGATACCGGGGCGCCTACATACAAAAAAACTGTATCGCCAGCCTTAATGCCTTTTCCCTGCTTCCAGTCTATTTCATCCGATTCTTCAAAAGCCGTCTGCACATCATAGTACTTTGGATTGGAAGGAATAATCCATTCTTTCGGCGGCCTGAGCTTCTGCTTTGTCTCCCGGGACGCCGTTGCAAGATAGCTTTCGTCCAGCCATCCGCTGATCTCCTCATACGCAACCGTTCCATCCAATAAAACCGAAATCCAGTTCCCTCTGCTGATATGATAACCCCGGAAGACCCCTTTCTGCTGCACAAGGAAATCCGCAAGAAGCGGATCACCCATTTTCACATTCAGGATATCCGTGAACGCATTGCTTTCCAGCCCCAGCCTGGTTCCCGGTATACCCATAAAAATCGCAAACCACTTCCGGTTGTCGCCATGCCGGAAGACTGCATACCCCGGATAACGCGCCCACAGATATTCCGGCGCCGCATGATACTTTTTCCTGATATAACCAAAAAGTCTTTCTTTTATCTCTGTCATATGTGTTTCCTCATATATTCTACATCTGTTCGTTATTTCGAGACCAATTATTAATCGAATATAATGAATAATTTTTGCTAAGTACGACTTCTGTTAATTCATGCAAATCAATTTTGTCACGCATCTTTTCTAACAATTCATCGCTTACTATCAAATTCATATCATAAATCACTTTTAGCAGAATACTTTAATCGAATTCACCGTTGATATTCTGTATACTCAGACATTCCCTCTTCCGCAAAAACATTCTCTTTATACGCTTTAAAAGCAGGCAAATCCCTTTTATCATATTGCCTTCCCGTTATCTGAATATCCCCTTGATTAATCAAGTTTATATTTACAGCCGTTGATTAATTTTTTCCATCCAGGCTGTATATCCTTCAAAATAATTCATAAATCTACCAAAATTACTACTTCCAATTATAACATCATTATCTTCCATCTGATTTACACGATATCGCATATCCCGATAATTCTCAGCAGTAATTTCCTTCATAACCTTTTTAATCTGGTCATCTCTTCCTTTGTAATTCTCTACCCCTGTATATTTCTCTATCAATGGAGCATTAACCTTTTTGCCCGGCGACTTGATATTCTCATCCGTCCAATGCTTGATTATTATTTGCATGGTACAGGGGTTTGCAAATATTACAACTTCATCCGCGGCGCTATCCACACCATGAAACTCATTAATTTTTCGTTTAATATCCACATACTGCTCATGCGGCTTCTTTTCGGTATCACAAAATACAAGCACTTCCTCATATGTCCCATTCTGATAACAGTCCTGATATCTCGCCGGAATATTTCCATTACCCTCAGCATTAACCAACGAGATATCATACTGCTCATCCCATACTTTTAATTCTTTCAAACGATTCAGATACTCGTATTCCTCATTGCCCTCACAAATAATACATATTTTGTGCTTATCCAGAATCTTAGGGAGCTTATTTGCCATCAGCATCCTCCTCCCTTTACATTCCCATTGATACTGAGCAGAGAGTTGATCAGTTCCGGATCCGGCAAAGCGCCAAGAGCGCCTTTTCTATATTTTTCCATAATATCCGTCGTATCCCGGACTCCCTGCTGCGCAGTAAAATCAGCAAGGGAATACACATACACCCCCTCCTCATCCTTATGGACAAACCAAATTTGTTCTTTGCGGAACATTCTCCTGCAATCCATAAGATTAATATCATGCACAGTAAATATCATCTGGGCGCTGGCATTCAGCTCATTATTAAATAACGCTGCTATCGCTCTGGTAAGTTTAAAGTGAACACTGCTATCCAACTCATCTACAATCAGAATCCGCCCCTGTTCAAGCGCTTCTATGACATAACCTGCAATGGCGGCAATTTTCTTTGTTCCCGTAGAATCAAACAGCATACTTGGCACATGAACGCCCTTATATGTGGAAACCAATCTGATTTGATCCATAATTTTCTCAGGCAGATCGAGCACATTTTCCTCCGGTTTTTCATCACTTTCTCCCGCTTTGACACGGATCTTATCCATATCCACATATTCAAAATCATCCAGATACAGGTCAGCATTCTTAATAAATTCGACAATCTTTTGCTGCAGCTGATTTTTATTTTTCATCAGTTCAATGGTATGTTCCATCGGAATATTGTTCATATTGATAACGTCAATTTTTTCTGCAAATCCGACAAGAATCCGCTTCATTTCGTTAATCCGCTCAAACCTGCTTGTATCAATTACATAACATAGCAAGTTATTTTTGGATACAACCGGAATCATAGACAACACGTTTTTATCAACACATTCATAGATTTCGCCAATCGTATCTTTTTTCAACCAGCAAACTTCTTTTTCGTTGTTGTATTGATCTTTTAATATCTCCGAAAAAGCCTCATATATATACTCTTCCTTTTCAGTATCATACCGAAAGTCATATGAAAACTTTCTTCCGGATACCATAAATGTGACGCCCAACTCACATACGTCGCTCTCTGTAAATATATTAGCCATCAGTCTGTTTTTCCTATTTAAAATAACATTTTTTATCGCCCTGATACATTTAATCAGACAGGTTTTCCCTGCGTTATTAGGCCCGTAAATTCCTGCTGTTTTTAGCACATTAAAATTGTTTTCTGTATGAACATTGGTTCCAAATTTCTTATTGCGCATATCCGCCTTCATGGAAAACGATATTTCATCCTCAAATGCATAGCAATTTTTCGCTCGCAGCTCTATAATCATGACGCATTCCTCCAGGTTACATTTATTCTCCCGATCATTATTATAGCAAAAAATATTTTTTATGCAATATTTTTTCACAAAATATATTATATTTAAATATAATATCCCACGAACTATCCGGACAATTATCAAAAACAAATAACAAAAATCAGGAACCGGAAACCCGTTCTTTGGTTTCCAGTCCCTGCCACACGCATACAATATCTATTATTCTCCGGAAATCCCGCCGTATTCCGCCAGCGTATGCAACTGCCTCACTTCATATAGCTGTTAAAAAATGCTTCCCCATGCATAATCAGGACAGCGCTGCGAATCTCATTGCTGTACGTATTGATTGGCTGGTTCATAAAGGATTCGCAGCCAATCACATTCCAACCGCCGTCAGAATTCAGGGAACGCGCATGGTAGCCGCTCTCACCCGTAAACGAAGGATCAAACGCAACCGTCAGAAGCCCCGCTCCGCCATTGTTTATGCATAAAGCCCGGAACACTGCTCTTTCACCGCGCCAGCCAGCGTAATTCCATAGCAGTTCACAAATGTCACCTTCTGGTGATCCACCTTTTCCGGAATCCGAAATTGCAGAAAAATTTCTTTCCCAGATCAAAAACAGCTTTTCGTCTCCAGTTATTTCATCTGCAGTTTTGCACAGATCTCATCCTGCTCCTCATCCGTAAACGCCTCATGCGTCCAATGCAAAATATCATCGTTTTTCATCTCCTTATAACGCGGGATCAGGTGCATATGGAAATGGAACACCGTCTGCCCTGCCACTTCCCCGTTATTCTGCACGATATTAAACCCGTCACAGCCCAGTGTCTCCGTCATATGGGCGGCAAGCCTCTTAGCCAGCTTCGCGGCTTTTGCGATGATCTCTTCATCAATCTCATAGATATTCGCATAATGCTCCTTTGGAAGGATCAGCGCATGACCTTTGGACGCCGGGCTCGCATCCAGAATCACCCGAAACTCATTGTCCTCATAAATTGTCCTTGCCGGAATTTCTCCCGCGGCTATTTTACAAAAAATACAATCCTTTTCCATCATTTTTCTTCTCCTTTTTCATAAAAAAACATAATTTTCACTCATTATTTCCAAAATATGCTTGTATCCGACATGAAAAAATGCTACGATATTTGACATATTTGAAAAAACTATTTTTGTTTCGTCACTACATAACCTTTGTCTATTTTCAGACAACCGCAAATTTAGCAGAAAGGATGGCATTATGAATTCTTTAGATTATCATCGTATCTTTCATGAAATCAAAAACACCGTCACAATTATTAACAGTTCTATGCAGCTTCTGGATCATAAGTGTCCTAATCTGAATCAGGAACTCCACTGGCAAAATACCAAGCAGGAAATTTTATATTTAAAAACCATGATCCTGGAAATCTCTTTGAACGGAAACATGGATCACATATGCTGCCAGCCATTGGATTTCAATCAGTTGATTGAAAGCGTCTGTCTGAATTTCAACGACACGTTTCCTTCCATGAAAGTAAAACTGGACTTAAGCGCCCCGCTCCCTTTTATCAACGGAGATGAAACCAAGCTGAAACAAACCATGTTTAACCTGTTAAAAAATTCTGCCGAAGCTATGGACGAAAACGGCTGCATCATTGTCCGTTCATCCTACAACGATTCTTTTATCCAAATCGACCTGATCGACGAAGGAGGCGGTATTCCACCGGAATTTGAAGATAAGGTGTTTGACCTTTTTACAACTTCCAAGGAGAACGGCACCGGACTCGGCCTTCCCATTACAAGACAGATCATTGAAAAACATGGCGGTGCGATCACCCTGCAAAATCACTATGGAAAAGGCTGCACATTTTCAATTCAGCTTCCCACTTCCACGCATCAGAAAAAAGGCTGTATTTAAAAACCGGCAGGAATAACGAACCGATCCGCTCTGCGGTTCAGCGTTATTCCCGTTATGCTGTAAAATCAAATACCTCGTCCAACATCCGAAGCGTCTTGAAATTCCCTTTCGCTGTCAGTTCTCCTGTCATAAACGCTCTCTGGAACGTCATGTTTCCAGCTATGATGCGTTCTATGACGTCTGTTGTCATTTTCGCATATACGTCTATTCCATCCTGCTTGCCGTAGCTGCACTGCACGTCATCTTCCTCCACTGCAATGACAAGCGGCTTCTTTTTCCCTTCTATAATAAAGAGATATTTCGCATGGAAGCCCTCCTGCGGTTTAAAATGGGATTCAAAATCCGTCAGATAAGCAATCGCGTCATCCTCTTCCTCTGTCTTATCAAGCAATCCCTTAAATTTGCTCGCAAGCTCCTCAATATCCTCTTTCTGTTTCTTTACATAAGAATCATCCGAAACATACTTCGATAACTGTTCGCTTTCCTGCGGCGTGAGGCCCAGATCCTGCGTCCGCAGCACCGTTTTTGTCACTGCCTGATTGCTCGTCGGCAGGCTCTTCATTTTCTGGGAGATCGTCCGGTACAGATTTTCCGCCTTTTTTTCTATAATCAGGGAGTAGTCCTGATTCATCTCAAATGTCAACAGATCGTCTACATAACCGCACAATCCGCTGCATGGCAGCCCGCCCAGAATCTCCCATGCGTTTTCAAGCGTGATCTCGCCTTCCCGCTCCCCATAAGTCGTAGACATAACGACCGGCTGCATATATGTTTTGCTTATCTTTTCCTTATCCCCATACAGCCAGCACGCATCCAGAAACTGCTGCATATAACCGCCGATCCCAAGCCATTCCACCGTTGTCGCAAGGATGATCCCATCCGCTTCCTTTAATGTCTGCGGCAGTGTCGCGATGCTGTTTTTCTGCTCATAAATATTGTACCGCTCTACCGTAACGCGAAGTTCCTCTAAAACCTCCTGCATTTTGCCGATTACATACAAAGTCGGATCGTCCAGCACACCCCTGCCGCCATAATAAATATTTACTCTCATAAAAGATACCTCCATCTTTAGTATATAAACTTTTTTACATAATTTCAAGCGTTCGCGTTTTTTCTGTAAAAAAGTATACAAAGAATAAATCCGCCGATCGCCCCTCCGATATGCGCGCGATTATCTACGCCCGTCGTCGTAATCCCATAATACAGGCAAAGCGCGATCATGACCAGCAGTCCTTTTACCGTCAGCCCTTCCACTTTACCCCGGTTATAAACAGCCGCCCAAAGCAGCGCGCCTATAATGCCAAAAACAGCCCCCGAAGCCCCGGCGCTTACCGCATAATCGCCCGTCTGCAGCATACCGTAAAACGAAAAGAGGCTTCCGAGCAGCCCCGCGCCAAGATAAATCAAAAGGAAACGCACACTGCCGGTTGTCTTTTCCAGCTTATCCCCCGCCGCCCCTAAAAGAATCATATTATTTGCCAGATGCTGCGGCCCGAAATGCAAAAACATCGCCGTAAATAACCGGTAATACTCTTTATTTTCTGTGAGCAGCGGCGGATACATGCCGCCATGCGCCAGGATAAAATTGCTGTCAAATGTATCGCCTGTCAGTTCTAATATCCCCCATATCAGCACGTTTATGACAATAAGCGCGATACATACGACAGCGCGGCGGTTTCCGTCCTCCTGATACAGGATCCTGTGCAGCCACACATTTTTTTCCATATCACAAACGCCTTCCTCTGTCTTTTTGGCAAAACTCTAACACGAATTTTCCATACTGTCAATGAAAACTATACGCCTCGCCCGCAAAGCTTATGATATCGCCGCTTTTCAGCATTCTTCTCTCCCGGTATTTTATCATTTCGCCATTAACAAGCGTCCCGTTGGTAGAATTCAGATCCTCAATAAACGTCCCCTGTCCGCTCAGTTCTATTTTTGCATGCACTCTGCTGATCACCGGCAGGGGAATACAGATATCGCTCTCCTTTTGGCTGCTCCCGACAATCAGCCGTTCTCCCGCGCACTGGAAATCTCTGCTCCGGTCCATTCCCTGATAAACGAAACGGTTCAGCTGCCCTTCCATATCCTGCGCCAGGCATACCGTCGGATGACATGGCTCCTCCTCTGTTTCTGCTTCCGGTTCATAAACAGGCGCATCCTCCATATCGCGATAGCTGTCCGTATATAATTTCTTCTTTATCATACTTTTTATTTTTTCTGTCGCCTGTTTTTTTACCGGTTCTTTTACAGCCATTTCCTCTAAATCCACAGCTTTTTCCTTTTTCTTCTTTTTTATCGTTTCTTCCGCAGAAATTTCTTCCCGCCGCTTCTCCTCCCGCTCCGGTTCCGGCGCAAAATCCGCATACCCGTATGTTTCCCGCTCCGGCTCCTTCCCATCTGGAAGCGGAAGCGGCATTTTTTCTGTCTGTATCTGTGAAAGCGCCGCAAAAAGACCCTCCGCCTCGTCCCTGATCTTTTGATAAACACCATAGCCAAGCTGTACAGCCGCCTCATCCTTATGATCCAGCCGCTGTAAAAGATATTCCATAAATTCACAGAACTGCTGCCGTATATTGCATTGGTTTTGGGGAACATAGCAAAATAAAATCCGGTCTGTTGACCCATCCAGAAAGATCAGTTCCGGCTTTAATACGATATCGTCCTCCGACAGCATATAATTTTCAGCCTGTATGCAGGCCTGCGCCAATGCGAAAAAAATCTTTTTCAGCAATGTATGCTCCAGCGCCTTTACTTCCAGCATCTGATCCAAAGGCCGTTTCCCTGTTATGTCATAGCTCAATTGCGTTTTTCCATCCTGAACCTGTCTTTGCATATTTAAAAAATATGGTATTTTGTTATAGTGAAACATCTCAATGCTGTCCGTTTCCTCCTCACAGGCGCCTTCCGCCGTCAAAAGCAGGCTGCTGTGATTGAGTTTCCTTATATATTCTGTTTTCTGTATCATGATCTTAATCTCCCTCTCCGGTTTCCAGAATCTGATCGATCTGCAGCTTTTTCCTTACGATCTCAACCGGATAAAATTCATTGATCTCTTCCGAAATTACCGTTGTCTCTCTTACCTCTCCATAAAGCGTAAACCCCAGATGAATGCCTCCGGCAATACTAAATAAAATAAGCGGCGCCAAAAATGCGGCCTCAACCGTAAAGCTCCCGCGAAAATGCAATTTTCTGTTTTCCATCCCCTGTCCCCTTTTTTGCATATATGCGCCTAAAAACCGCCGGACGATAACCATGCGCCCAAATACCCCAGCAATAAAAACGGCACGAACGGGATCGGATGATCCCTTCCCTTCTTTTTTACAACAAACAAAAATAACGCGTACATTGCCGAAAAAAACAAAGCGTAAAAAACAAGCAGATAAACCGTTTCTGTAGGAAGAAACAACGCCAGCAGCATGATCAGAAGCCCGTCCCCGGCCCCGACCGCGCCCTTTGATATATATGCGCCCGCCCAAAGCGCAAATCCCGGAACCAACGCCGCCAAAACTGAAACCGGCGGAAATTTCCACAAAAGCAGACATCCCAAAATCCCTTCCGCCAAAAAGAAAGCCAGAGCCTTCCCGCTTATTTCTTTTTTCCTGATATCCTCACAGCTGCATATCCCAAGCATACATAACGCTGATAAGTTCTGTAACATAAATCCTCCCACAACTACTTTACTTTTAACTTCCGCCGCACTTTTTGCATAACGGCTTTCCCTGCGCCTGCGAGCGGCGTATCATATAAATACTGCGTTTCAGTCCGCTGCACGTAAGCGTCGTATGGTAACGGCTGCCGTATTTTGTAATATATCCCATGCCGCCCGACGCACCATTGCAAAGCTCGCATGGATGATAAATGCCACCGCCCTGGTTCCGCTTCGCGCCAACCTGCGCAAGGGGAACGGCGGAAATCGACAGATCCAAATATGCACAGCTTCTGCTCGTATGATACACGCTCCCATATTCCGTAAAATAAAGCCACGCATCACTGTCCTCCCCATCTTCCCCGATCTGGTATCCCGTCCATTTGCGGCATTTTACTTCCTGCACAACCTTGTAACTGATATCCCCGACCAGTCCGACCGGCAGCTTCATCTGATACGATGCCTTTAATTCAATATAGTTTCCCGCCACATCAGAGCCAAGCAGATGAATCCCTGCCAATCCGCCACTTACAAACCCATACGGACAATCAAGCTTTGCCAGTTCCGTACCAAACATCGCCTTCGTTTTTATAAAATCCGCCGTTTCCCCGGCTTCCAGCGATCTATCTTCCTTTTCTTCCATATCCGCCGCCTGTGCGCTGCACTCTGCCGCGAGCGTACGCCCGGTATACTGCAACGCCTGTGCGATACAGACCTGCACCTGCATGATCCGAAAGAAAAACAATATAAATACCATAAAACAGGCAAAAAAAGGCAGTACAACCGTTGTTTCGAGGGTAATAGACGCCGGAAAACTCCGGCAGGCGCATCGCGATGCTTCTCCCCGTCTGTGTTTTTTCTTACCTGGAGAATTTTTTAAACGCGTAAAGAGAGAGATTTTTGCTGATTTATTTGTAAAGTTCCTGTCACCCATCTGACGAGGGAGAAACATCCCGATACACCTGCCTTTCCAAACGTCCCTACTGCCCATGCAGATAAGAAAATGCACACGTTTCCCGATAACCGTAACCCTTTTTTGACAAGTTCTCAATCGTTACAAAAGAGAGGAAAACCTGCTTTGCCTGATAAACCATTTCCGTTTCCATCGCCGTCACCATACAGTCCAGTTTTACCTGTCCATACCCATCATAAAGGCGCAGATTTTTTTCCAGAAGATCTGCAAAACGTTTCGCCAGCTTTTCCGTATTTTCCAGATACAAAAATACCTGCAGATAATCCTCATAGCTTTGCCCGCCGGAAACCGTTTTGGATTTCCTGTCCGTATCCATTAAAACAGACGCGATCTCGGACAGGCCCACGCCCCAGCTGTCCCCTGTTTTTACCGTCTTTATTGTCCCGCCGGAAAAAAGCATGCGCACCTCCGTAACGCTTTCCGCGTAAGCCCAGGAAGCAAGCAGTCCCATCTGAATCGCATTTGCCGCCATCGGGACGCCTGCTGCCGCCGCGATCGCTGTCGCCATCGCAAGCGCTTCCTGCCGCCTTGCGGAATCTGTCATCAGGTAAGCAAAATCCACCCCTTCCCGCAGCAGCAGTAACCGTCCCGCCATCTTTTCAAGATTATCCTCGTCCGAATATTTCCCAAAAAGAAGATATTCCTGTTCATATTGCAGCGCATGCGGCATATCAGGCTTTTTTGAATAACAGGACGCATATTTTGCAAAATATTGAACCAGCAGCATTTTATCCGCCGCGCCAACCGTATGCGCTTCCCCGTAATTCCCGACATTCAGAACACGTCTCTCCACAGCGTCCGCCGCATCCGTCCGCTTTACCGATATGCCCGTTTCTGACGGAAGGATCTGCGCCAGGATCAATGACGACTGCGCTTTTTTCACTTCCTCCATCGGATTTTCCACGTCCTGCGGGGGAGCTTCTTCCGCATCCCCCGCAGGACGTTCCTCCGTCGGCATTTCGCGCGAAGCCAGCCGTATGCCGCCTCTGGCACGAAGCTCCACACCCCCGCCGTCTGCGTCGCCTTCCGCGCTTTCCGCCTGCTCTTTTGCCTGCTCTAACGTATCCAGCGCATCATCGATATAACCATCCGCCGTTTCCCCCTGGCTTTCAGAGCCCTGGATATCCGCTACCTTATCCATGGCTTTTTTTAACAGATCAGCCGCAAGCTCCTGTTTCATAACAGCAGCCATCTGCTCCGCCAAAACGCCGCAGTTTTGATCCGTCGCCAGTTCGTACCGCACCACGCTGCTGTCTGTAACGTCCATCTGCAGAAAATTTGTATAATCGCCTATGCCCGCCGCCGCAGGATTCAGATTTTCCTGCCCCAGTTCCTGCATACGGGCGTTTATTTCAGAGATATCCAGACTTTCCGTCCCATAGCCGCCATCCATCAACAACAGATGGTAATTCTGATACGCCGGAAGCTGATATTCCGCAAAAACGGACTCCGTTACGCATCTGCTGTTCAATACCGCCATCATTCCCAGCGCTGTATAGCGCGACACTTCCAGCAGGGTAAACAGCAGCGACGCGATCAGCATAAGCAGCAGGCTCATAAAAACAGTGACGCTTGCCTGTTTTCCTTTATTTCTCATCCACATGCACTGTGCCTGCATCGTCCTTAATCGTCTTAAAAATTGTTTCCACCAGCTCACGCAGGCTGTTCCTGAACATAATGACTACCCCGATCAAAACCACAACGATCAGGATCAGCTCTACAACCCCAACGCCCGATTCCTCATTCCAAAACTCTCTTAAACTTCTCATTATCAATTCCTCCTTTAATTATTTAATCTACATTTGAAAAGATACCATCGCAGGCACAATTATGATCGCCATAACAATACAGAGCATCAGAACCATCGGCAGCAGCAGCCTTGTCCCGGCCTCTTCACCTGCTTTTTTCGCATGGTTTTTCCTGAGCGCAAATGCCTCCGCCACTTCCTTTTCCAGCAGATCGGTCAATCCTGCGGATCCCTTTCTGAGATTCTGGTTTATAATCGTCGTCAGCTTGCGGTACTGCGGCAGCCCGCACCGTTCGCCAAAACGCTCATACACCTTTAATTCCCCGATCCCGTCCTGCATTTCCCGGTAGGAAAGCAGCATCTGTTCATAGACCTCCTGCTGTCCGGTCTGTCTGTTTTTCCGCTGCATCTGATAATTCTGCACGATCCGTCCCCACGCGCCGCTCAGCGTCATGCCCGCGCCAAGCAAAAGCGATAATTTGCTCACCATATCCGGATATTGCCGCAAAAGCTCCTGCCTGCGCAGTTTTTCCCGTTCCTGCGCCTTTACCCAATGGTTGGCATAAACCAATACAGACGCAAGAATGCCGAGCAATAAGATCATCTGATATGTATTCTGCTGCTTTTCCGTCCAAAAAAGCTCATGGCCTTCGAGGCTTTGCGGCAGCTTCAGATATGCGCTGTTATCCCCCTGCTTTTGCTTTTCGCGCTCAAAATATCCCGCGACAGCCGCCAGCAGGCGGTCCTTTTCACTGACCTGGGGCGGATACAGCATACACCCGAATAAATGCTCCCTGCTTTCCCCATAATAGGATAAAGTTACGGAAACATGAATGAGCTGCCCGTCCTCTGCCAATTCCTCCGTTTGCAGCTTTCCATCCGCATCGATCCAGCCTTCCGGCGAAAATTCCCATGCGGCGTCCACCTGTCCGTCCTGTAAGCTCTTTGGCAGTGCCACATCTGACCGGATATCGTCCGGCGATTGGTTATCTGCCAGAAACGCCGTTTCGGCCTCCCGCGCAGCCGCTTCCAATAAAGCGTCCTTATCCTTTCCCGTCAGTCGCCGCGCTTCGATCTCCACAGTATAATCATAATCTTCCAGCAAACCCTCTGCATTCAGCCGCAGCTCCTCGCTTTCCGGCTGTCCGCCGGGCGGATTCCGTTTCAGCCTGTCCCCGGAATCCAGCCGAAAATCCTGTTCCTCCGAAACACAGGCCAGCAGGCCCAGACAGGCGGCCAACAGCAGCGCCTTTACGGCATCCTTTTTGTGTTTTTCCTGTTTTGTTAAAAATAAAATTAACAAACCGGCCAGACAAGCCCCGATAAGGAGCAGGCACAGCAATTTTCCTGTCATAAACCCTCCCGCCTCATATCTGAATATCCATTATCTTTTCCGACAGCAGAAACGCCCCAAAATAAACGGCCAGGCATACGCTCATAACGGTAATGCCAAAAGCATTGTGATAAAGCGTTTCCAGATAACCGCCGAAAGAAACATCCACATACAGCAGGATAAACAGCGGCATCAAATTCATGACCGTCTGCTCCATCTTTCTCCCCGCGATCTCCGTCTGAATCTCTTCCATCAGTTCGTTTTTTTCCATAATGCGCTCCGCCGTCAAACGGATAATGCGTATGAAATCACCCCCGCTGCGCTTCGCAAAAGAAAATACTTCGCAAAAGCTCCGGACGTCTTCCAGCCCGCTGCGGTTTGCAAAATCATGCAGAAGCTGCTCTAACGGAATATTTACGGAAACGCAATGGTTGATATAACGCAGCTCCTCTGTCATCAATGCGTGTGCGCCATACTGAACCAGCATTTCCCGATGCGCCTCCCGAAATGCATTTTCAATCGAATACCCTGCCGCCAAAGACGCCGCTGTGTATTGGATCGCATCTTTAAATTCATGGCAGAGCTTATCCTGCCGCTGCCTGATCAGGCTTCTTCTTTTCCGTCTGCGGTAAAACGGATAAGCAAGCCAGAACAAAAGCATGGCCGGCAGCGAACGGTAAAATAAATAAGAAATGCCTCCGCTCAACGCCAGATACTCTGCGGCCATACGCAGCCTGTCTTTTCCCGTAAACGAATACCGGCGGTAATCCACGACGCCTTGCTCCGCCTGCGGCCGCTGTCTGTTTTTTTTCTTTTTTATACAATGCCTGCCGCCCGCAGCTTTCCGTCGCGCTTCAGATTCCCTGTTTTTTCCCATATTCCCTGAACCCTTCCTTTTGCGCCGCCCTTTTGTTCCACAAAACGGTACAGCGTATGCAGCTGGATCTCCCCATCCTGTATCCCTGCGATTTCCTCTATGCACAAAACTTTTCTGGAACGGTCGCGCATCCTGCCAAGATGTATGAGGATATCAATGCCGGACGCAATCTGCCCGCGGATTGCCGGAACCGGCAGTTCCATCCCCATCAGAACCATCGTTTCCAGCCGCTTTAACATATCCTGCGCGGAATTTGCGTGTCCCGTACTCAGACTGCCGTCATGCCCTGTATTCATCGCCTGCAGCATATCCAAAGCCTCCGCGCCCCTGCATTCCCCGACAATGATACGGTCAGGACGCATACGGAGCGACGTCCGGATCAGATCGCGGATACTGATCTCCCGCACGCCTTCCATATTTGCCGTCCTCGTTTCCAGCCGCACCAGATTTGGCACAGAACGAATTTGCAGTTCCGCTGAATCCTCAATCGTAATGATCCGCTCGTCCGAAGGGATAAACTCAGACAGCGCGTTTAAGAATGTCGTTTTCCCCGCGCCTGTCCCGCCGGATACAAAAATGTTATAGCCCGCCTGCACAAGCGTCTTCAAAAAATCCGCCGCTTCGGCTGAAATCGCCCCATGATCAATCAGCTGCCGCATCCGCATCGGCCGCTCCGGAAATTTACGGATTGTAATGACCGAACCGTCAATCGCGATCGGGGCAAGCACGATATTCACCCTCGAGCCGTTTTTCAGCCTTGTATCCACAATCGGGCTTGCCTCATTCACAACCTTGTTGCCCGCTGCCACGATCTGCTGAATCACATCCTCCAGTTTTTCCCTCGAATAAAACTGCCTGTCCCATTGATAGACACGTCCGCCTTTTTCATAAAAAATATGTTCCGCGCCATTTACCATGATCTCGGTGACAGACGGATCGTCCACAAGCTCCTGCAGGGCGTCCAGCTTGCGCAGCGAATGAAAAATCTCCTTTTCAAACTGTTCGCGCTGCCTGACCGACAGGCCGTTTGACCGGCTGTACGCCCCGACTTCCCCATAAATCAGATCCGCCATCTCTTCATCGCTGATCTCTCGCGTCATATCCATTTTGTCTAAAATCTGCTGCCTGACGCCCTCCATCTCCTGTGTCATTCCATCCCTCCGTTTCCCTGAGCAAATCCTTTATTATTTCAGAAAACCCGCAATGATAAAACCATGATATAATTTCTGGTCCCTTTGTGTAACCTGTTACGCCCGCCGGAAGGCTGACATACCGTATCTTTTTTTGCAGTTCCTCTTCCTTTCTTTTTTCAAGATACCGCATAAATTCCTCTTTCCGACATTTCCCCAGCAGGTTGTCCCTGACCGGGCATAAAATATGCAGGCTCCGCCTGAAAATCCGGGCAGAGAGCGGATTCCACGCCCCGCAGTTGCAGACAACCGCCTGGTAATCCGTTTCTTTTTCCAGGAACTCAAAAAACCTCTGTATATCCGCGCCTTCCATCTCATACAAATCCTGCGGATTCTGCGGCGGTTTCAGGTAATCAAACGCATCCGTATGATGCAGCGCGCTCTGTAACAGCAAAGAAAACTGCGTCCGTTTCTGGCGGATCCCATAAATACAGTCGCTGAAGCTCTCTTCCGACGCATCCTCCAACAGCATATCCATCCCCGAAAATTCCGCCAGATTCAAAAAAAGCACTTTGTAATTTTTTGCGAGAAACGCCGCATAGGCCATAGAAAATAAAATCTGCATTTCATATCCTCCGGACGCACAGACCGCCGTTACCCGGATACTGCCCGGGCTTGTGACAGAAAAAAACTCCCTGTCTGAAAACTTCCGGTAGAGCTTAAAGATTTCCCTTAAAATCGCTTCTCCGTTTTGGTAACGGAAAATAACCGCACTGTTTTTCCCGCTCTTTTCTGTCCCGGCCATCGGCCGCCCGTCTGATAAATGGATTTTCAAAGTCTGCGCGGAGACATCCGGCTCTTTTTGCCCTTTCCTGAAATCATAAAGCAAAATATCCGGCTGTACACCCTGCATCAATTCTAAAAACTTTCCCCCGTCCGTACCTTGTATGACCTCTACATACTCCGGCGCATGGCTGCCGATATAGCCTGCCAGCCTTTTCATATAAGGCGTACCACCCATAACTGCCAGATTTAATTTTTCCAATCACATCCCTCCCAGATAAAATATGTAGCCCGCCAAGATTGCTATTGAAAAATGAAGATAATTTTGCTTTCCATCTGATTCATACTGATATGCCGTTATGGCTTTTGTGTAGTACACCATCCTGACATAGCTGAAAAAATAATGAAGACGCGCATATAGATTTCGGTTGCGAAGCATTAACAGCAACGCCAAAACTGCTCCCGCCAAAAACGAATACACGAATACCTGAAAAAAACCTTCCAATCCGATACAACAGCTTACTACGGAAAACAACTTGATATCGCCTGCGCCAAACGCATGCATAAGAAATAAAAGATATAACATGATAATCGGAACAGATACTTGCAGAAAGAAATAAAAATTTCCTTTCCAGCCATATTCAGATAAATTTCTGACATAGCCAAGTAACAATCCACAGACAATCAGCCGATTACTGATCCGCCTGCTTTGTAAATCCATCCATACTGCCATGCAAAGCAACAGCAACAGAAGGATTAAGATAGAACCTCCAATGGAATCCCTCCTTTTTCTTTCCGCCGATACGTGTCATCAGCTTTCTTTTGTAAGTAGGATTATACGGGCTTTTTTTTGATTTGTCTACCCCTTTTTTGCAATTTTTCGTTTTTTGTGAATTATTTACAATAAATGATAGAATAAAATCCCATAGATCAGCGCAAAGCCGCCTGTACCAAGGCTTCCGACTGTCAAAAGATTCAGCGCATTCACCCCCGCCGCCACCGGAATCCCCTGTTTTTGCAAAAATCCGTTAAAAATTGTGATCGCCGCACACCCGACAACCGTTCGAACCAGAAAATTTAAAACAATCGCCGCCTTCCGTTTTAACAATCCGATCAACAACACCAGCGCACAGATTCCCGTCATAATCACAAATACCGCTTCCGCGCTCATAATGAATTGCCTCCGCCACTTCCTGTCTGTTTAACCTATGCAAAATTTTTACAAATATGCCCTGTTTGTTTTGCATATTTTTCCATACGAATGTTTATACTATAACAACGAAAGAGAGGTGCTTCATTTGTTCCATTTTTTAAAAACTTCACAGGAATCCGATGCGGAAGAATACGCGCTTCTTTTAAAGCTTTTAAACCAGACAAAGGAGAGCCTCTACCTCGCATATGAACACTTTGAAAATGCAACCGACCCGGAACTCATTGACAGCTATATTTACGAAGTAAACGCCATGCAGATGCGGTATAAATTCCTGCTCACCCGCGTAAAATCCTTTGAATACATCAAAATCGAGTAGAGGAAAAGGCTTTCCGGCAGTCACGCCAGAAAGCCTCTTGATGGCTCTGTAATATCTATATTTTCGTTCAGATCGCCTTTTCCATAAGTCATGCCCGCATAAACCTGCTGCGCATGTCTCATCAACGGCGCGGACTGATCCTGTTTCGCAACTTCTGAAAAGGTTTCGTACATCTGTTTTAATAAACGCCTGCTTTCCTCAATTTCCTCTGTCGAATGGCGCATCAGCGCCTTTGCAAGCTGCCTGCGGTGAAAATCATATAATGCATAAAGCCGTCCCGACATCTCATATGTAAAATCCAGCGTTTCCTCAAAGCTTTTTAATACGTTATCCGCGCTGCGCACCGCCGCTTTAAAGCCCTCGCTGTCATCAGCGGCAAACGCCGCACACGCGTCCTCCATGTACACAAACAATATTTCAAACTTGATCAGCATCAGCCCGCTCCGGTTTGCGTTCGTAACCCTTCTTGTAAAATCCCGCTTCTGCTCACTCGTCATAACCGCCGCCCGCTCCCTTTATTCTATACCCGTAAGCCAGATGCGTACGCCCCGGCGTAAACTTTCAGCGCTGCCATCGTATTTATCTCTGCAGCAAAGACAATACCTGCTGCGGCAGATCATTCGCCTGTGTCAGTACGGAAATAGACGCCTGATCCAATACGTTGGCATTTGTATACGTAGTCATCTCTTCCGCCATATCTACGTCTGACAGACGGGAAATCGCCGTCGTCATATCCTCAATCGTCGCATTCAGGCTCGACTGCGTATATTCCAGACGGTTCTGGTATGCGCCCATTTTTGCCCGCGCCGCAGATACGATCGTAAGGGCTTTGTCGATCTGGCGAATGCCTTCTGTGCCGCCGTCCTCTTTGGTTACGTCAAGGTCATCAATGTAGAGTGTTTTTGTCGTGATCTTTGGAACCCGAACGTCAATTTCCTGATCCTCGTTTGCGCCTACCTGGAGCTGTAATGTGCCCATGTCGGTGACATGGATGTCTACTTCGGCGTATGTTCCAAGATCTTTTCCCGCGTCATCTGTATGTGCCTTTATCCTGGACTGCAGTACATTCTCCAGTTTAAAATTCATCTCAAACCCGTTTCTGTCCGTAATCGTGATCTGGTTTCCGCTCGCTTTCACCGTCGCCTGTTCTGTAAATAAACTGCCATCTCCTCTTTCAAGCGTTACTTTTGCATCTTCACCGACGTAAGTTTTAGGTTTATAAACATCTTTTCCTTCTTCATCTTTTTCAGCCGGCGTATACGGCAACCCAAGCAGATTTGCCAGATCCTCATCTGTACAGGTTATATTCAGCTCTGCATTAGAACCCGAATCTTCTGACAAAAATACGAGCGGATCACCCAGATTCTGATATCCATTTGGCACCTTTGTATATCCCTGTGTATCATATTTCGTTGGATCCAAACCAGCAGCTTTATTATAAGCAAAAACAGTCACCTTTCCCTGTTCTGCAATATTACGGATTGCCTCAAATACTTCTTGTGCATCCATTCCAGCCGTAATCTTTACCTCAGCGCCATTAATCTCAATAACGCCCTCCTGATCTTCTGTAATTTCCGTATTCGTTGTTTGCGGATTATTTTTTGTTACATATTCCGCACGTTTCTGTGTCTGCTCTACTTTTACAGTATAATCCCCCGCCTGCACCTCATCCGAAACAACAACATTATCCACCTCATCATAAATACTCTCAATGCCTGTTCCGTCTATTTTATCTGCCGTCACATACGTCCTGCGGTCAAGCGACCCATCCAGCAGCGTCTTCCCATTAAACTCCGTATCCGCTGCAATCCGGTTAATCTCATCCTTCAGGGAGCCGATCTCCATCTGAATCGCTTCAAGGTCACTCTCCGAATTTAACCCATTCGCCGCCTGCACACACAATTCATTGATTCTCTGGATAATCTCTGTCGTCTCGCCCATCGCCCCGTCAATTGTCTGCACAATGCTGATGCCATCTGTCGTATTGGCTGACGCTCTCGTCAATGCGTTGATCTGCGCCTGCATTTTATAAGAAATCGCCACGCCGGACGGGTTATCTTTCGCGCTGTTAAATTTCATGCCGGAAGATAATTTCCTGACAGATTCCGCCACGCTGTTTTCATTTCTGAGCAGCTGGTCATTCGCCAAAACCGCTGATATATTCTGATTTATCCTCATTTCTGACACCTCATCTTTTATTTATTCTACCGTACATCTCTTTTTTATATTTCGGACAAAAACCGTTTATCCATAACTGCCGTAACGTATTTTTTTGCAACCGCCCGATTTACATCCCTTTGGGCGTCCGCATTCCTTTTCCTATCTTTTTCTTCCGCCGACATTGCCTGAAAGCTATTGCAATCAAACCCAAGATATGCTATATTATAAGACACAAAAAGAGCAACCGCCCACAAGTGGTTGACCAGGATAATGATAGCAATGCCACCCGTCCCGTCAAGTTCAGGGTGGCTTTTGCTATGTAAGGCTACTTACAAAACGTAAACACGAATGTAAGCAATGCCAGAAGGAATATGCCAAATGTCAGCAACTCCATAAGAGAAATATGAATCTTGTGTTTCTTATGTTTTCTCTTTTTCATAGCATCACCCCCATTCTCTTTCGAATGAGGTCAACGCACCCTGTAACACGATTGCTCTTTTGCGATTATAACATATCTCTTATTGCTCTACAATAATAATATTTTACATCTGCTGCAACACGCGGATAAACCCTTCCGCCATGCCATAAAGCCGTCTGGTCTGCACCTCGCGCACTGCTTCCGACTCCGGCTCTTCGCTTTTTCCGCCTCCCTGCGAAAAACGGTTCAGGTCCAGCTCATGGCTTGTCACAAAATGAATGTCCGTCTCCAGATCCTCTTCCCCGCGCAGCGCCTCCGCAATCGCCTCCGACTGCCGCTGCAGCGCATCTTTCGACGCATTGGAATCTGATACGACATAGCCTGAAATCCCGTCCTTCTTTGCCGTAAACTCCGCGCCAATCCTGCCAAAACGCGCCGTTTCAAGCGAAATATTTACAAGCCCTTTTTCATTTTTATCGCGCACCACTCTCAGCGTAACGTTCGTCACCTGCCCGTCCACTACGATCGGCAGCGAGAAACATTCCTCCGAAGCCATCTTCGTTCCCATCGCAATCTGCGCATTCATCAATTTCAGCTGGCGGATATCAAGGCTGGAAACATCCTGCTCTATGATCATCGTGCGCATACAATGCTCCGCGCATTCCGCCAGTTCCGCCATTGCCTTTCCAAGTTCCTGCGGCTTTTTCAGGTTTTCGCTGAAACGCTCCAGCAGATCCTGCTTTACCGCTTCAAAATCAATTTCGCCGTCCTCCGGCTCTCTGTAGCGGTCGGCCGTTTTCTCCGAATCCGGCGTCCTTCCATTATCCCGCGCAAAAAATCTCCGGTACGCGCCATTGCGGTTCTGGATAAACTCCGCCATCGCAAGCACATTCGTCACCGTATCCGGCAGGTCAAACCGCTCCAACGCCTCGTAAACCGCTTCCGAAGCCTGCCCCGCCTGGGAAAGCTGTTCTAACTGCTGCCTGTAATAGGCCTCTTCGGCCTGCACATCATCCGGCGACTCCTGCAGCCGCTCCAAAAACTGCTCCGGCGTCATATTTTCCCAATCCGGCTGCTCCATAACGCCGCGCAGCCGTTCCGGAGTCAGCTCCCGCAGCGCCTGATCTATGCACCGGCTCTGATAAGCCGCCTCAATCTGCTCTGTAATCGAATCCTGATATCCGCCGCCTTCCCGTTCCCCGAAGCCGTCGTCTACCGAAATATCAACCTTCCCATGACGCTCCGAACGCACCGCCGTTAAAAGGTTGCGCATCGTAAGCTCCGCGCCCTGATTGACCAGCGCGCCAACCGCCGCCCCGTCAGACTCCGCCACCTGATGCATCAGGCGGTAAATGCCCACATAAGCGCTGCGCTCCTCTTCCGTAATGTCGCGGTTTTGTTCCAATTTATATAAATATGCGCTGTATTTATCCTCCGGCGCATCCATGTGCAGATCTTCCTTTATTTCCCGCGCCGTTTCGTTCAGCTGCCTGATATCCATGTCCAGCGGGTTCACGCCCCGGCGGATCATCTCCCGCACAACAGCCGGAGTCAGGTTGCCAAACGCCAGCTGCACCTGCTGGTCAGCCGCCTTCATCTGAATTACGGTTTCCCGCGTGATCTCAGTATGGTTATAGCCGAGAATGCGGACGGCGCGTTCATTTTCCGCCGTCACGTCCATTTCCAGATCCTTTAAAATATCGTCCGCGTTCCGGAACGCTTTCTGAATGGAGTCGCCCAGATCTTTACGCACCTGCGTCTGCATGGTTTCATAACGTTCCTTCGCCTGCTCGAAATCCTGCTGCATCTCGCTTCCCGCTTCATACAGCCCCGAAAGCGTGGACACATCCGCCGTTTTTACGCCAAGCGCATACGCGGGCATCATCTTTAACTGCTCAATCTTTTCCGTTGTATCCGCAAATGCCGCGACATTCGCACCGCTTGCCTCTGCGCCGCCCTGTACGAGCAGGTCTTTATAATAATTCTCTTCTATCTGACGCAGTTCTGTGATCAGGCTTTCCATGGATTCCGTCTGAATGGAAACGCCCATCTTCAGCATAAAAAAGCCTGCGTCCACCGTCATGATCAGGCGCACTTCCTCTAACTGCCTGCGCGCGGTAATCATGACAAGCTGTTTATCCGTATAACGCGCATTCTGATTCTGCTTTTCCCTCTTTTCAGACTGCGCATCCGCTCTTTCGTCATTTTCTGCATTTTTCACAGGCGCCGCATTTTCATTTCCAACGGCATTTCCTTCCGCCGGCGCCGCGACATTTTCATTTCCGACGGCATTTCCTTCCATCGGCTCTGCTGCATTTTCATCTCCCGCCGCATTTTCCGCCTGTTCTGCCGCCGTTGCCGTAAGTTCCTGCACAGCCCGTTCCTGCTCTTTGGTAAACGCGCCCGCTTCTCTCAAATTATGCGCCCGTCTCAGATTTTCCAGCGTGACCGGCTCTCCCTCGGAAACCACATACGCGAGATCTTCATCGGTCGCCTGCAGGACAGTATCTACGGCGCGCTGCGCCTGCTCCCTCATCGAATACCCTTCCACAAGCATTGCGTCCTGCGGCCGTTTCCCCGCCGCAAGCGCATCCGCCATCGCAGCGGCGGCTTTTGCTTCATCGACCGGAAATGCCAGCTCTTTCAACTGCTGCATATCATTCAGGTTATCCGCCGTAAGCGGAACGCCATTCTGCACAAGCCATTGGCAGTCCGACAGCGTCTGTTCATCCGCCAAAAGTCCGGCCTCCGCGATAATGCGCCGCATCTGCGTATCCATCGCATCAGAAAAAACCATTTCGCCGGATACTTTTGCCGTATAGACCGCACTGCCGCTATACTGCGCTTTATAAACATTGGAAATCGTCGGCTGCAGAGCGTTATCCAGCAGATATTTCACCGCCCCGTCGCTTAACGCGCCAAGCTCGCCCAACTGCTGCGCCGCTTTTTTAATATCCGCCGCATTTTCCGCCGTCAATGGCAGGTCGTTCTCCGCCATGCTGTGAAGAAGCTGCTGTACAACCGCAGCGCTGCCAAACACCTCTTCCAACTGCTCCGCGTTCAGGCTGTCCCCAAAATAACTGATATCCACGCCCGCCTTTGCAAGCTGCATTTTAATCTTATCCGTTTCCGTTACAACCGTTTCTATCTCCGTATCCGGCAGGGAAAACCCGTCCTCTTCCATCTTTTTGCAATCCTGCGGCGTTGCGCTGTTGGACGCCACGACCATTTCATTTTTCTTCTGCGTCACATCCAGATTCTGCGCCTGCTGCATGACGTCTTCCATCGTTCCTTCTTTTTTCTCCTGCTGCGCCGGATTCTGATAAATGACCTCGGCGACCGGATCGCTTTCTGACAAAGCCTCCGCCTGTTTCGACTTTCTCGTTTCGACGGTAGATACCGTCCCAAATGCAATCTGCTCCTGTCCTGCATTGCCTGCGATCCCGTCCAGTAAATTTGCCCCGTCTATCCTCATTCCGCCTGTCCCGCCTTCCATACATAATACCCGCATCCCTGCATTCCGCTTTTGTTCTCACTGCCGCTTCCCTGCGCTTCTCTAACATATGTCGGCGTTTTTTGGCAAAAACTTAATACAATTGCATCGAGAGCGAACAGCGGATTAAACAGACACACACCGCCTCATAAAAAATATCCCACAGACCATACGGCCTGCGGGATATTTTTACAAACGATTTCCTCATGCAGCTGCGCTGCTTCTCACTCATGAAATTTTATTTTTCCTTTTCCGTCTTATCATTATATTCAAAAACAGCCACGCCATATGCCGGAAGCGGATACGCAAAAGAATACGGCCTGTCGTCGCACTCGGATTTCACCGCCTTATAAGACGCCGCTCTTGGCTTGCCCGTCCCGCCGAAACGCTCTTCATCACTGCTTAAAATCAGCTTATACACGCCCCTTGTCGGAACGCCGACGCGGTAATCCTCCCTTTCGACCGGCGTGAAATTGCAGATGAACAGCAGGTTTCTCTTACCATTTTTGCTCTTGCGCACAAAACTGAAAATACTGCGGTCGCCGTCATTTGCATTGATCCATTCAAAGCCCTCCCACGAGTGGTCAAGCTCATACATTGCCGGATATTTGCGGTATATGTGCAGCAATTCTCTGTAAAAATCCTGCACCTGCCTGTGGCTGTCCTCCGCGAGCAGGAACCAGTCAAGCTCACGCTCCTCGCTCCATTCCCTCAGCTGCGCAAAATCCTGTCCCATGAACAGGAGCTTCTTGCCCGGGTGCCCCATAAAGAACGCATACCCCACGAGAAGATTGCGGAACTTATCCCTGCCAAGTCCCGGCATTTTATTCAGCATCGAACATTTCAGGTGAACCACTTCATCATGAGAGAGCACAAGGATATATTTTTCCGCTTCATTATAGCTCATGGCAAACGTCATCTTATTGTGGTTGCCCTTGCGGAACAGCGGATCCTGCTTCATGTAATCCAGGAAATCATGCATCCAGCCCATGTTCCACTTAAAGCTGAAATTCAGCCCGTCTTCCTCTACCTTGCCCGTCACCTTCGGCCACGCGGTGGACTCTTCCGCGATCATGACCGCGCCCGGATTCCTGCCGATGATAACCGTATTGATATGTTTGAAAAACTCGATCGCGTCAAGATTCTTATTATCGCCATATTTATTTGCAACCCACTGGCCGTCCTGCTTGCCATAATCAAGATACAGCATGGAGGCAACCGCGTCCACGCGCAGCCCGTCAATATGGTAATGCTCTATCCACATCAGGGCGCTGCCGATCAGGAAGTTCTTTACCTCTGACATGCCATAGTTGAAAATCTTGGTGCCCCAGTCCGGATGCTCGCCCATCCTTGGATCCGGATACTCATACAGCGGGCAGCCGTCAAAGTCAGCAAGCCCATGCGCATCTCTCGGGAAATGCGCCGGAACCCAGTCCAAAATAACGCCGATCTTGTTTTTGTGCAGATAATTTACAAGATACGCAAAATCGTCCGGCGTGCCATACCGCGAAGTCGGCGCATAATACCCCGTCACCTGATAGCCCCAGGAGCCGTCAAACGGATACTCGGAAATGCCCATCAGCTCGACATGCGTATAACCCATTTCCTTTACATACTCGGTCAGTGATTTCGCAACCTCGCGGTAAGAATAAAATCCCTCGTCCTCCCTGCCCGGATGGCGTTTCCAGGAACCGATATGCACCTCATAGATCGCCATCGGCTTTTCATACGGATCGGATGCCGCGCGCGCATCCATCCACTGCTTATCCGTCCACTTGAAATCAGAAATATCCACGACCTGAGACGCCGTCCCCGGCCTTACTTCCGCAAAATTCGCAAACGGATCGGACTTATACAGTTTCTTCCCGTCCGGCGTTTCGATCAGAAATTTGTACAGATCGCCAATCTTCGCGCCCGGCACGAACAGCTCGTAAATGCCCATTTCCAACGGTTCAAGACGTTCCATCTCATTGCTCGTCTCATCCCAGTTGTTAAATGTCCCGATCACCCATACATGCGCGGCATGCGGCGCCCAGACGTCAAATACAACGCCTTCTTTTTTCCGTACCGTAATGGCATGGGCGCCCATTTTTTTGTAAATATCATAATGCGTTCCCTGCCCAAACAAATACATATCAAGTTCTGTAATATTCCTCATTTTGTTTACCCCTCCTGTTGTGATCTCATAACTGCTTTTTTATTCTGCTTCTTCAAAATCCTTCTCTCGTAATATTACGTAATTATCGTCATTGTACCTGGTCGATGTCAGCAATCCAAATACTTTTTTCAAAGAACCTTTTTCCGCATGGTCAATGGCGTCGTCCACAATGTCTTTCACTTCCGTAAGCGTCGTCACATGGCCGGGCGACTGTATGGCGCTGATCCGTTTATACAGCGCGAGAATGCCCATTTCGTCAATGTCATAGTCCAGATCATTCGCATAGGCTTTTCCAAAAGCAACCAGTTCGTCACTTGTAAATACCGGAATGGATATCTTTTCCGTAAACTTTGCAGCTAACGAACTGTCGCGGTCCAACGCTTTCTGGATGCCCTGCCTTGTATCCTCCAATATGTAAAGCGTCCCGGAACGGTCCCGCTCCATATATGCGGACAGGTTCACCGCAGTTTCCCTTGTGATCTTTCCCGCCGATTCCACAATCAGGCATCCGCCGCTCACCTTCTCCATAAGCGCCCGTATATCCTTTTCATTCAGGGCGGCCGCATTGATCTTGCCTGTCTTTCCGGACGGGCGTTTCAATTCTTTCTGCAGGACTTTGATAATATCCATCGTCAGAACTGTTTTCCCGCTGCCTTCCATGCCCTCTATTATAATATTGCCGGTCAGTGCATTCTTATCCCACTGCAGATGCCTTGACACGCCTGCCAGTAAATTGCAGATCTGCGCTTCCATCCCGGCGATCGGCACAAAATAAGAAAAAATCTGCTTCTGCTCCGGCGTCAGCTTCCTTGACTGGATGCCTGCAGGCGGCGCTGCGTATTCCGGCGGATGCGTCTCATAAAAACCGCCCGCCAGGGCCGCCGATGCCATGTCTTCTTCTGATAACTCCTCTGTTTCCTCCTTTTCATCGTTTGTATTATGTTCCAAAACAGCCTCCTCTCCCGTTTGCGGGAGATCAGGCGCGGCTTCTTCTGCCGCGGCCTGCTGCGGCGTTTCTTCATACTCCTGCGGAAGATCTCGAAAAACTTCCTGCGGGCCCGGCAGGGAATTTTCCGCCTGATTCCCGGCGACGTCCCCCGCGTCCATTTCCGGATATCCTGCTCCTTCCGCCATGCCCGAATCATCGGTATCGACTTCCTGCTCCCCTGTTTCTTCTATTTCTTCAGCGTTTGCGTTAACGCTCTGCGCTTCTGTATTATATACGGCATTCCCGCCGGCCTCTTCCGCCACGTCGCCTGCCTGCTCCCCGTCCGCTTCTGCGGCCTGCTCCGCCGACGCATCTTCCGCTTCACTGAGCGCGGCCTCCGCATACGCCCCGTCCGCTTCCGGCGGCAGCTCCGGCAATTCCCTTGTCGGCTCCTGCGGCTGTCCCGCCTGTGAAGTCTGCAGCGCGGTCAGGCTGTCGATCTGCTCCTGCATGAGCTGATTCATCCCGGCGACGATGCGCCCGGCCTCTTCTATGTTACTTTCTATGTCACTTTCTATGCCATTCTCTGTGTTATTTTCTCTATCATCCCCCGCAGGCTCTTCTGCGCCATCCTCCGGAAACGCATTTTCCTCCGCGCCATTTTCCGCCGGAAGCGTCCCGTCCCCGTCCAGCAGTCCCGTCCCCTGCAGGTACTCCTGTTCCAGCAGTTCCTTTGACGTGACGCCTGCGGTAAGCTGCGGCATAATGCTCATCAGCCGGTCCATCAGCCCCTCGGCCTCCTCCAGGGCGCGTTCCTTTGCAGATTCGAGCTTGCGTTCTTCCGCCTCGCGCAAAACATCACGCGTCGCCTGCTTGGTCTTTTCCCAATCCGCAAGGATCTCTTCAATGCTCATCGGATGGGTATTGCGGCCTGCCGTTTCCCCTTCCCCGTCCGCTTCCGCAGACGGAGCCGGCTCTTCGTGCAGGATTTTTGCCATGCTCTGGTCCAGCTGTTTATCAATCTCGTCGTCCAGCGCGATCTCCGCGGTGATCTGGCGGACGGCCGCCGCCTTTGCGTCCTCTTCCGGCAGGGACAGATACGGGATTTCCTCTACCAGCTTTTTGATGCTGTCCATCGCATCGGAAACGTCTTCTTTTTCCCGCGCGTTGATGATCTGCTCCATCCCTTTTTTCAGTTCCTGCTGCAGGTTCGCCGTATTATACACGCCGGAATTCATGACGACAGACGGTATCGAGACCGTTTCGTTGATGATCTCGCCGGATTCCAGGAAATCATCCGGCTTTACCTCGATCACGCCCGCCCTTCTCTGGCGGAACGTCCGGTATTTTTGCTCCTGCTGCCTGCTCAGAGGCTGATAGTGCATTTTTAACTCCAGCGCTTTTTCGACATAAATGCCGTCGCCGAACCAGAGAATCAGCTCGTCACACGCTTCCACGCACTTATCCGGCTGCCCGTTCCGGTGATACAGATAGGCCAGCTCGTACGCCCACTCTTCCGAATACTCCTGCTCTTTTAATTCTTCCAGAATCTGTATCTGCTCTGAAAACGGAAGCCCCTGCGCCGCCGTCATCTTATATTTTAAGACATACTTTAAATTATCATGCGGCGCGATATCTACAAATTCATCATAATATTCTTTTGCTTCATCAAAGTTTTTCGTCTTAATGGCGATCTCCGCCAGACGGTATATAATGTTGCGCCCGATCGGGGACTTGTCGTACGCCATCAGGAGAATTTCCTTACTCTCCTCATAACGTCCGACCTGTTCAAATACCTCACCTGCAAGCGTCATCGCATTCAGGTTCCGCACTTTCCGCCAGTTGATCGTTTCCGCGATCTCGGCGGCCGCCTCATAGTTGCCGGTCCCGACCAGCGCCTTCATTTCATCAATCTTTAACTTAAACTCGTACTTATCCACGCTTGTCACCATCTATCTCTCAAGGGTGGTTCCCCTATTTGTGAAAACAAAAATCCAATATTAGTTTACCATAGGAAATGATTTCGGACAAGTGCAAAAACGATTGTTATTTCTCTTTTTCCATCACTTCATCCTCGTATATGCCATACCGCAGCTTCCCGCCCTGCGGCTCCACGCCCGTCGCCTCCACGTAGACTTTCGTATCCAGCGGCATTGCTTTTTTGCGGAGCAAATAGTGGATAAACTTATCTATAATATAATAGATCACCGCAAACGCAGGGCACCCGAACAGCATACCCGGCACGCCGAACAGCCCGCTCGCCACGATAATGGAAAAAATAACCCAAAACGACGACAGCCCCGTAGAATCCCCTAAAATCTTCGGCCCGATGATATTGCCGTCCACCTGCTGCAGGATCACGATAAAAATAATAAAATACAGCGCATACAGCGGATCGGCAAGCAAAATCAAAAAGGCGCATGGAATGCCGCCGATAAACGGGCCGAAAAACGGGATCACGTTCGTAACGCCCACAATCACGCTGACCAGCAGCGCATACGGCATTTTAATAATCGAAAGCACGACATAGCAGATAATGCCTATGATCATGGAATCAAGCAGTTTGCCTTTGATGAACCCGCCAAAAATCTCATTGCCCGCATGGAACACCTGAATCAGCACGTTTGAATGGCGCGGCGGGAATACGGCAAAAATGATCTTCTTCGCCTGCCCCTCAAAGTTTTCCTTTTCGCACATCACATAAATCGAGACGATCAGGCCGATGACGATATTTTTCAGCGCGACCAGCACATTCAGAACGCCGCTTGTAATCGAGGCGATATAGCTCTTTGTCTGCGGCAGCAGCGAATCCGTCAGCCAGTTTTCCAGCAGATCCGCGCCCATCATCAGGTATTTTTCAATCTGCTCTGATATCGCCGGATTGCCAAACTGCCAGTCGTCCATATGCACGATAAAGCTGTTGATCTGCGCCGGAAGCGTATCAATCAGCCCCATAACGCTTCGGATCAGCTGCGGGATAATCAGATACAAAATAAACGCTATGATCAGCAAAAAGACCAAAACGGCCAGAATGCTCGAAACCGTCCGGATCATTTTGCGGTAATTCCCGTTTTTATCCAGCTTTTGTATCAGCCGCTCGAAAAATTTCATGATCGGATTGATCAGGTACCCGATGACAAGCCCGTATATGATCGGCTCGGAGACCTTCACAATGTCCCGCAGAACGCCCCGGACGACCTGAAAGCGGAACAGCATACAGATCACAAAAATACAGCAGCAGAATACAAGAAAAATCGTGAGCCCGACCGCCAGATACGGGCGGATATTCCAGTCCGACCCCTGTTTTGCGGCTCTGTCCCATGTCTTCTTGCGCCCGTTTTGCCCCTGTCTTTTCCCGTTCCCGTCCATTTGGCGGCTATATTTATTTTTCTTATCTCCATTTTCTGTATATTTGTTTTCCATACGCCTCCGCTCCCTGTTTTCTCTCCCATGTCCCTATGCAAAAACCCCGGGCGCCGTTTTCCGGCGCTCCGGGAATTGACAACGATGTTTACCGTTATATTATATCACACATTTATTTCCTGTTAAAGTTAATTAAACATCCTTTTAAAATTATTTCACGCTCGTCATCCGTCAGGTCGCCCAATGTCATGTGGAACTCCTTTAATGCGCCATCCTTAACGGCATATACGGCGATGTCCTGCGCCTTTTCCTCTACCGCCTTCCGGATGCCCGGCACAAACAGGTAATCCCCGTTTGCAAACGGCAGCTCGCCCTCCGGAATGAGAAACGGCAGCATACCCCAGTTGATCAGGTTTGAACGGTACCTCTTTGTCGCGTATTCATGCGCGATATTCGCCCAGCCGCCAAGCACCTTCTGGCAGGACGCCGCCTGCTCGCGCGCGGAGCCGTCGCCCGGCTTTACCGCAAAGATCGTGCTTCCGATGCCTGTATTTCTTTCGTTCGCGTCCGGAAATTTCGTCAGGATAACGTCAACCGCGTCTTTTAACTCCGGCAGCGCATCATATGGATGACCGCCGTCTTCTCTTACCTTTTCCGCTCTCTGCACTTCCTTTGCGCGCCCCACGTATGCCGGATCCTTCCTCGAAAGCGTAAACTCGGCAAGCCCAAGCGGATTGGAACGGTAAGAGGACGTCTCGCCTGACGGGATCAGCTCATCCGTCGTCGTCACCGGATCGTGGATCTCAGAAACGACTTTCAAAAGCAGGTTGTCCGTCAGCTCCGCCATCTTCGGCCAGTCCTTGATGTTTGGCCCGAGCTTTACCTCTACGGTCGGATCGGCGACGCCATGGCTGTCAAAGACGCGGTTTTCATAAATCGTCTTATCAAAGAAATATTTCGGCTTCGTGAAGTTTGCATCCACATCCGTCGCCGCCGTCAGGCAGCCTTTCCTTGCAGCCGTCGCCGCGATGGAACGCGCGTCCATCAACGCAACGGAAGCGATCTGCCCGTTCTGCACCTTCGATCCCTCGCGGTTCGGGAAGTTGCGCGTCGAATGACGGATGGAAAACCCGTTATTTGCAGGCGTGTCCCCCGCGCCGAAGCACGGCCCGCAGAACGCCGTCTTCATGACCGCGCCGGTCGCCATGATCTTTGCCGCCGCGCCATTGCGCACAAGCTCCATGTAGATCGGCATACTTGCCGGGTAGACGCTTAACGTAAACGCATCCGCGCCAATGCTCGCGCCGTCCAGGATATCCGCGGCGTCACAGATATTTTCAAATCCGCCGCCCGCGCAGCCTGCGATAATGCCCTGATCCACATAGAACTTTCCGTCCCGGATTTTTTCTTTCAGGTTCAGGTCTGCCGCGCCGTTAAAGCTCACCTGCGCCTTTTTCTCGCAATCGGCAAGGATATCCGTTAAGTTTGCATTTAATTCTTCGATCGTATAGGCGTTGCTTGGGTGGAACGGCATGGCGATCATCGGTTTTATTGCGCTCAGGTCCAGCTCGATCATGCCATCGTAATACGCGGCCTTCCCCGGATTTAACTCCGCATAATCGCCGCCCCTGCCATGAATCTCATAAAACTCCTTTACCTGCGCGTCTGTTTTCCAGATCGAAGAAAGGCAGGTCGTCTCCGTCGTCATAACGTCCACGCCGATACGGAAATCCACGCTCAGGTTCTCAACGCCCGGCCCCACAAATTCCATAACTTTATTTTTTACGTATCCGTTTGCGAACACTTCTTTTATGAGCGCGATCGCAACGTCCTGCGGCCCGACGCCCTTCTGCGGCTTTCCGGTCAGGTAAACGCCGACAATGCCCGGCATGTCGATGTCATAGGTCTGGCTTAAAAGCTGTTTTACCAGCTCCGGCCCGCCTTCGCCCATCGCCATTGTGCCCAGCGCGCCGTAACGGGTGTGGGAATCCGATCCGAGGATCATCTTCCCGCCGCCGGAAAGCATCTCCCTTGCATACTGGTGAATGACCGCCTGATGGGGCGGCACATACACGCCGCCGTAACGCTTGGCGCACGACAGGCCAAACATATGGTCGTCCTCATTGATCGTGCCGCCGACCGCGCACAGACTGTTGTGGCAGTTTGTAAGCACATACGGGATCGGGAATTTTTCCAGCCCTGACGCGCGCGCCGTCTGGATAATCCCCACAAATGTAATGTCGTGGGACGTCAGCTTGTCAAATTTGATCTGGAGCTTTTCCATGTTTCCGGAAGTATTATGCGCCTTCAGAATGCCATAGGCAATTGTCTGCTTCCTTGCCCCGTCCGCCGTTATCTCTTCTCCTGTCCTGTTTTTGAGGATTGTGGCTGCATCTGCATTGTCTTCCACTAATTCCGTACCGTTTATCAGATACACGCCTTTGCTGTATAATTTCATATCCATACCTCCTGTAATGTATAAAGCCGCGGTGAAACGAGTCCACCGCGACTTTCTTTCTGATAATACATTATAATTATCCCTTGCGGAAAAATCAAGTGTTTTGAACGCCCTTTCCTAATTTTTCAGCAGTTGGCTCATTTCTTCCACCAGATTGTTGATGGCGTTCGCCTGCATTGTAACCTCCGCAGTATCGCTTGCATTGTTTTTCGCCATCTCATTGATCGAGCAGAACTGCTCGTTTTCGTTCTTGATGCTCTCAGCGATGTCCTGGTTAATCGACACCGTTTTCCGGATAACTTCCGCCTGCTTCGTGTGCGCTTCGCCCATCGTGTTGACTGCATTCACAGAAGCCGTCAGAAGCTCCGCCATGCCTTTCATGCCGTCAAATACATCTGCAAAGTATTCGTTCTGCGTAGCCAGCTTGGAAGCATTTTCGTCAATCTGGCCGTTAATCTCTTTTACGTTGTTCTGCACCCGCTCAATAATCACTTTGACTTCTTCCAGAGACTGGCGGGTGCTGTTTGCAAGGTTTCCGACCTCGGTCGCCACGACGGAAAACCCCCGTCCCGCTTCGCCCGCCCTCGCCGCTTCAATGGAAGCGTTCAGCGCAAGCAGATTGGTGGAATCTGAGATATCGCTGATCAGGTTGAGCGTGACGCCGATCTCCTGTACGGCGGCGGATAATTTCTGCGCAAACTCCGTCGTCTGCTTCATGGATTCCGACACTTCGCTGTTGATCGCCTGCAGGTTGCCCAACAGCTTCTGGTTTGCCGCGGACTGTTCCAACAGCTCCCGGGAGCTTGCCTCGACTTTTTCCACGCTGTCCGCAACGACGCCCGCCCATTCGTGCAGCTCTCCGAGATTCGCCATGCTCTCATCCGTTTTTTCAATCAGAAGATTGCTGTTTTCCGCGAGCTGGTCGTTGGTAGTCGCAAGCTCCTCCGCCGATGCGCTCTCGCTTTCTGAAATCTGCGAAAGAGATTCGCCCGCGTTCTGCAGTTTGTCCGACAGATTCTTAACAGAGGTTAAAACATTCAGAACTTTTTCGTTATTGCGATCCATCTCGCTTTTTTTCGCATTGACCAAAAAACGGTTTAATAAATAAGTCAGCAAAACAATTGTTGATAACGACAACGCAACGCATACCGACCTATCCAACATATTTACCGCAAAATATCCGTCTTTTGTCGGCAAATGGATTTTACCATACAAAAACCATGACGCAATAATTGATGCTCCGATTTCAACTGCTGCCACCGCTACCATTTTATAATCTAAAAAGAATGAGGTTAAAATAACAAAGAAAAAAGCAAATCCCCAGAAATCGGTTGCCGGAATCATGTAAACTATAAAATTGAACTGGATAAACATGATCACCACTAAAAAAATCTGCCCCTGCTTTAATTTTTTCGGCAGGACATAACCATCCACAATCCCAGTCTTAATAAAAAATATTCCTATCGCCAAATACATCAGGCACGTTATATCGAAGACGCCTAATGCCACCCAACTTACAGAAGGCAACCAGCCCATCACTTTTGAAAAAGTATAACAGATTCCCGCACACTCGCAGGCTCCAGGCACCAACAACAAGACCAGTATGTACACTTTATTTATATACTCATCTAAAGCCGACAATATATGTTTTTGTTTTTCCTCGTTCATTGCAATACCCCCCCCACCCTTAAAATTCGTAGTAATTGAACGATTTTTCTTTAAACAAAAAACTGCATAAATTCACACAAATTCATTATAGCATTTTGTTTATTTTTGTCAACTAAGGAATCCGCTATTTCCGGGGTAAACG